>NZ_JBHVRW010000023.1:0-145866 GCF_042885475.1 Streptomyces sp. NPDC058051 | reverse complement strand
CACGGCATCGCGCAGGCGCTGTGGGCGGGCAAGCTCTTCCACATCGACCTGAACGGCCAGTCCGGCATCAAGTACGACCAGGACCTGCGCTTCGGTGCCGGTGACCTGCGCCAGGCCTTCTGGCTCGTCGACCTGCTGGAGTCCTCCGACTACACGGGCCCGCTGCACTTCGACTTCAAGCCGGTGCGCACCGACGGCATCGACGGGGTCTGGGAGTCCGCGAAGAACTGCATGCGCAACTACCTGATCCTCAAGGAGCGCGCGCTGGCGTTCCGCGCCGACCCGGCCGTCCAGGAGGCGCTGGCCGCGTCCCGGCTGACCGAGCTGGCCCTGCCCACCGCCGAGGACGGACTCAAGAGCCTCCTCGCCGACACCGGCGCGTACGAGGACTTCGACGTGACGGGCGCCGCTCAGCGCTCGATGGCGTTCGAAGCCCTCGACCAGCTCGCGATGGAACACCTCCTCGGCGTCCGCTGAGCCCGCCCGCCCGCGCGGACGCGGGCCACGGGCGTGGGCCCGGACACCTGGAATTCGCCCTGGGGTCCGGGCCCACGCCCCGTACGCGTACGCGCGGAGCACCCACGGACCGGGCGCCGACCGTCCGCAGTGCCAAGGCCCCGTACACGTACGCGCGGAGCACCCGGTACCCGCACCCGGACGCCGACTTCAGCCCGCTGGGCGGTGTCGACTCACCGGCCGCCCCGGACGGCTGGCGCCGGGGCGGCCCGACCGCCACGGAGGAGAGGCATGGCGTGGTCGCTCTCAAAAAGTGAGCAGGATCTTGCCGAGCACTCCGCCTGCTTCGAACCGCTCGTGGGCGCTGCGGACCTCGTGGAAGGGGTAGCGGTGCGCGATGCGCAGCCGGAGTTCGCCCCGGTCCACGAGGGCGGCGAGGTGGGCGAGGTGATCCTGGTCCTCCTGGACGTAGCTCTTGGTGGCCCCGGGGATGTCGGGCAGGGGGCGGTCAGCGATGGACACGTACCGCCCCCCTGGGACGAGGGCAGGGGCCGCGTCGGTGCCTGCGGTGTCCAGCACTGCCGTATAGGTGCGGCGGGGGAGACCGGCCGGGGTGTGCCAGACGCGTTCAGCGCCGAGTTCCCGGGCCGCGTCGAGGTGCTCCCGGCGTGAGACCAGGGCGTCGACGGTGGCCCCGGCGCGGCGGGCGAGCTGGACGGCGATGCCGCCGACGGCACCGGCCGCGCCGGTGACCAGAACATGGTCTCCGCCGGTGACCGCTGCCTGCTCAAGAGCCTGCAGCGCCGTCACTCCGGCCAGTGGCAGTGCCGCGGCATCCGCCAGCGGAACCGTGGTGGGGGCTGCCGCCAGCAGCCGACCGGGCAGGGCGACCTGCTCGGCCCAGGTGCCGCGGCCGGTGGCGATCTGCGCGGACAACGCGATCACCTGGTCTCCGGGACGGTGGCCGGGATGGTTGGTGGCGGTGACCACCCCGGCCAGGTCCCACCCCAAAGTGGCGGGGAGTTCGGGCCCGACCTCCCATGCGCGAGTCTTCCAGTCCACCGGGTTCAAGCTGCTGGCAACGGTACGGATCAGCACCTCGTCAGCTCCTGGAACGGGCTGGGGTACCTCCCGGACGGACAGGACTTCGGGCCCGCCGTGGCGAGCGATCCGGATCGCGTGCATGGCGACCTCCTTTGCGGGGTGAGCGGATGGGGATCAGGCAAGGGCGGCGGGTTCGGCGTCCTGCGCCGACGTCCGCGTCCGGGGCAGGACGAGACAGGTGAGGGCCAGTCCCATCAGGCTCAGCACCGCGCCCGCCAGCCCGGTCCAGCGCAGAGCGCCGGCGGCGACGATCGCACCGCCGACGACCGAGCCGGCTGCCGCACCGAGGTTGAAGGCGCCCACGTTGACGGAGACGGCCAGGGTCGGAGCGGAGCCCGCGTGGTGCAGGATCAGCCCCTGCAGCGGGGCGATGGTCGCGGTGGCGAGCAGGCCGAGCACCAGGACCGCAGCCACGGCGGTGGGCTGCCACACCACGGCGAACGGGATGAGCAGGAGCGTCCCCGTCAGCCCGCCGAAGACCCCGCGCACGGTTGCGCTCACCGACCTGTCGGTCAGCTTTCCGGCGGTGAGGTTGCCGAGAAAGCTGCCCGCGCCGTAGGCGAGCAGCAGACCGGAGACCGCCCCGGCGGAGAAGCCGGAGACACGGGTCAGCAGCGGGACGATGTAGGTGAACACCGTGGAGACCCCGGAGAAGCCCACCGCGGTGGTGACGGTGGCGAGCACGACGGGCCGACGCGTCACCACGCGTATCTCGTCACGCAGCCGCGTGGCCGGCGCCTCCTGCCGGGGCAGCACCGCGGCCAGCAGCACGGTGCCCACCAGGGAAAGAGCGGTCAGCACGGCGAACGGAGCCCGCCATCCGGCGCTCTGCCCGAGCAGCGCTCCGAGGGGCACCCCCAGGAGCGTGGCCACGGTGAAGCCGGACGCGACGGTGGCGATGGCCGAGCCCGTCTTCCCGGCCGGGACCACCCGGGTCGCCGTCACCAGCGCAAGGGCCAGGAACGCGGCATGGCTGAGCGAGGACACCACGCGGCCCACCAGGAGCAGGCTGAACGAAGGCGCCACGGCGCAGATCGCGCTGCCCGCCGCGAACAGCAGCATCAGGCCGAGGGCCAGCCCCTTGCGCGGCAGCCGCGCGGTCAGCAGCGCCATGACGGGCCCTCCGGCCACCACTCCGAGCGCGTATGCGGTCACCGCTTGCCCAGCGGTTCCCACGGAGACGTCCAGATCAGCTCCGACCTCGGGCAGCAGCCCGGCGATCAGGTACTCCGAAGTACCCACGACGAACACGCTCGCGCACAATGCGGCGAGCGTCGAGAAACCCTTGTTCCCATTCATGCCGCAGACGCTAAAGTCTCACATCGGTATGAGAGTCAAGGCGGGCGGACCATGTCTGTCCGTCCGTCAGGGAGGTTCTTGTGCGTATCGGTGAACTGTCCCGGCGGACCGGCGTGGCCGTGCACCTGCTGCGCTACTACGAGGAGCAGGATCTGCTCCACCCGCAGCGGCGGCCCAGCGGCTACCGGGAATACGTCGAAGAGGACGTCGCCATTGTCCGCCGCATCCGTAGCCTGCTGGCCGCCGGCCTGAGCACCTCGACGATCACCACGGTGCTGCCGTGCCTGCGGGACACCGGCGACCGTCTCGTCCCCACCTGCTCCGACCTGCTCGCCGACCTTCACCAGGAGCGCGACCGCATCGCTCAGGCCATCAGCGACCTTCAGATTTCCATGGACGCGCTCAACGAGGTCATCGCCGCGGCGCCGGCCGACCTCACACGCCGGGCACTGACCTCACCCGGCGCAGGGACGCATCGGCTCGCACCCACGGCCCTTTCCCGTTCCCGGAGCAGGATCGGAAATGGGCCGCCCGACCGTCGTTGATCCCGGGTCGGTTCAGCCAGTCCCTCGCCCCGCACCTGCGCGGCGCCACCAGCGGGTACCGGACGCCCGCCGCACGGGCCGGATACCGGACCGCCTCCGCACGGTTCGGCTCAGCCGGATGCCCGGCCGCCCGCGTACGCCACCGGGTCGGTCAGCACGTCCGTCATCACCAGGGCCGCAGCGCCCCGCGCCGCGTCGCCCGCGACGGACGAGGCGCGCAGCCGCCCGCTCCCCGGGGACCAGAGCCCGGACACCACCCGGGCGGTCAGCTCCTCGTCGGCGGGCGGCGACAGCCACGGAATCAGCTCGCGGTAGATGCCGCCGAGCACCACCGCGTCCGGGTCGAGCAGATTGACGGCCCCGGACAGCACCCGCCCCAGCATCCGGCCGGCCTCCGCGACAGCCGCCACCGCCCGCCCGTCCCCGGCGCGGGCGCGACGCTCCAGCTCGGCCACGCCGGAGCCGCCGGCGGAATCCTGGATCCCGGCGGCCCGCAGGAGCGCCGCCTGTCCCGCGTACTGCTCCAGGCAGCCGCGTGAGCCGCACCGGCATTCGGGCCCCTGCGCGTCCACCACCACATGGCCGATCTCCCCGGCGAACCCGTGCGCCCCGCGCAGCAGTTCACCGTCGATGACCAGGGCCCCACCGACTCCGATCTCGCCCGTGAGGTAGAGGAAGCTGCGGACCGGGTCGAGTCCGCCGAACCAGAGCTCGGCCAGCGCCGCCAGGTTGGCCTCGTTCTCCGAGCTCACCGGCAGGGCCGCGTGGCCGGGGCGCTCGGCGGCGAGCGAGGCGGCGAACAGGGCCTCGGCCGGAACCTGGTTCCAGCCCAGGTTGGGTGCCTGGCGCACCGAACCGCCGGAGACCAGACCGGGCAGTGCGAGCGCCACCCCGACCGGGAACAGCCCCTGCTCGTGTGCCGACGCGAGGGTGCGGGCGGTGATCCCGGCGGCCCGTGCCAGTACCTCGGCGGGCGGTGCGCCCCGGTTGTCCAGGTGCTCGGTGAGCCGTACCCGGCCGGTTCCCGCCAGATCGACCACACACACCGACACGAAATCGATGTTGACTTCCACGCCGAGCCCGGCGGGGCCGGTGCGATTCACCTTGAGCGCGGTACCGGGACGCCCCGCCTGTCCGCTGAAGGTCTTGCCGGATTCGGTGAGGAACCCGATGTCGAGCAGTTGCTCGACGAGCGAGGACACCGCTGCCCGGGTCAGTCCCACCCGTGCGGCGACCCCGGCCCTGGTCGCCTCGCCGTCGACTTCGTCCCGGACGGCCCGCAGCACCAGGCTGAGGTTGCTCCGGCGCACGGTGTCCTTGTCGGCCTTGGGCCCCAGCGGTGCGAGGTTGTTCTTCATATCGGAACCGAGCCTATGCGATCCTCGCCGCGGGCCGACGGTGAGCCCACGGGACCTTCGCCCGGTGAGCGCTCCGCAGAGTCCGCGCCGGTCACAGCGCGCAGCGGAACCCGCCGTGGCCGGTCGTGCTGTCGGGGGTGTTGGAGGTGCGGGCGGCGACCCGGTAGCGGTTGCAGTAGGAGCGGTGGCAGAGGTAGGAGCCGCCGCGCAGAACCCGGTTGGGGCCGACCGGCGGCCCGACCGGATCGATACGCGTCTGCGGGCGGTCCGAGGCGTGCCAGTCGGCGCTGAACCGGTCGGCACACCACTCCCACACGTTGCCCGAAGTGTTGTACAGACCGAAGCCGTTGGCCGCGTACGCCTTGGCAGGGGCGGTGGCGAGGAAGCCGTCCTCACGGGTGTTGCGTACGGGGAAGTCGCCCTGCCAGATGTTGCAGCGGTGCCTGCCCCGGGGGGTCAGTTCGTCGCCCCAGGGGAAGCGGGCCCGGTGAAGCCCGCCGCGGGCCGCCTTCTCCCACTCCGCCTCGGTCGGCAGCCGCTTGCCGGCCCACCGGGCGTAGGCCGCCGCGTCGTGCCACGACATATGGACCACGGGATGGTCCCGGCGGTCGCCGATCGAGGTCCCGGGCCCCTCGGGCGCCCGCCAGTACGCCCCGCTCACCGCGCGCCACCAAGGGGCGCCCGGGACCGTGCCGGGCCGTACGGCATGGCGTGCCCGGGGAGGAACGAAGGATCCGAACACATAGGACCAGCCGATGAGTTCGGCCTCGGTGCGGTAGCCGGTGGCCTTCACGAACACGGCGAACCGGGCATTGGTCACGCAGGTCGCGTCGATGTGGAAGGGGCTGACGAAGACCTCCCGGACAGGCCCCTCGCCGTCGGCCGGGAACGCGTCCGCGTCCTCGCCGCCCATCAGGAACGGGCCGCCCGGGACGGCCACCATGCCGCGAAGGAGGTCGGCGGGCCGGCGTTCCGGGACGGCGAAGTCCGCCGGGGGAGGGGAGAGCGACGCCGCCGCACCGGCAGGCGTGCCCGCCCGCTCCGGTCCGCAGCAGGCGCTCATCGCACGGCCCCCGCGGTCAGCGGCGAGCCGTCCCCGGCGGTGCTCCCGGGGGAGGGCCTCTCCAGCAGCTCGGCCAGATCCTGGCCCGTGGTACGCAGGAGCAGGGCCACCGCGCCGAGCGCCGCGGCATCGCTGCCCAGCGCGGACCCGCGCACCTCGATGGATCGGGACGCGGAGGGCAGCGAGAGGGCGGCGAGCTCCTTCCGGATCGGGTCGAGGACCAGATCGTCCAGGACGGCCGGTTCCCCGCAGACGACGATGCACTCGGGGTCGACCTGTGCGGCGAGTGACGCGAGGACCCGCCCCGCCGTGACAGCAGCGGTACGGAACACCTCGGCGACGTCCGGCCGGCCCGCGACGGCGAGCGCGACCAGTTCCGCGGCGTCCTCGACCACCACGCCGCGCTCGGCGCAGGCGGCGAGCAGGGCGGGGATGCTGATGAGGCCCTCCAGGCAGCCGCGGCCACCGCAGTGGCAGGGCTCTCCCTCGGGATCGCAGCTGGTGTGGCCGATCTCGCCGGCTGTGCCGTGGGCGCCTCGCACCAGCAGGCCGTTGACGACGAGCCCGCCGCCCACGCCCTGGGACCAGCCCAGGTAGACGGTGTTGTCCAGACCCCGGGCCGCCCCCCAGGTGACTTCGGCGAGCGCGGCGAGCCGGGAGTTGTTGTCCGTGAGCACGGGGGCCTCGAAGTGCCGGCCGAGTTCGGCGGCGACGTGGCCGGCGAACGGTGTCATGTCGCGCGGGTCGCCGGAGGCGGGGTCCTGCACGAACCCGGGAAGCCCGAGACCGATGCCCTCGACCGGAGCGAGGCTGATGTTCTCGCGCCGAACCAGCTCCTGCACGGCCGCGACGGCCTGTGCCGCCCGTTCGGCCGGACCGCTGTCCGCCGGGACGGGGGCGCTGTGGCGGCCGACGATCTCGTGGGCGCAGTTGGCGACGACCACATGGATCCGGTGGCGCTGGACGTCGATGCCGATCAGTTCGGCGCCGCGTGCGTTGAGCGCGATCTCCAGCGCCGGCCTGCCCCGGCCGCGGGGCCCCTCGGGGTCGGGGGCCGGCTGTTCGATGACGGCCTTGCGTTCCAGAAGGTCGGAGACGATCGCGAACAGGGTGGTGCGGGAGAGTCCGACCCTCGTCTTCAACTCGCCGCGGCTCAGCGCTCCCGACCTGCGCAGTTCTCCGAGCACGGCGGCTTCGTTGGCCCTGCGCAGGCGCTGCAGGGCATCGGTGCGTTCCGTCATGGACGCATGGTCGACCGGTCAAGAGGTTTCTGTCAACGCGGCGGAATAATTCACACGCTTTTTATTCCCGAGGGTTGACGTAAAAAAGTCGCGCTCCCTACAGTTCCGGTCACCTGCCCGCCCGAGCTCGTGTTCCGGCATCGGCCCGAGCCTGTGCTCAGGCGCTCGGCGGCACCACCGTGAGCGATCCATCGAAAGGGCGGCCAGTCAGTGGCTCCGCGCAACGTCCTGTTCCTGATGACCGACCAGCACCGGGTCGACACCCTGGGCTGTTACGGCAACCCACGCGTCGACACCCCCGCCCTGGACGCCCTGGCGGCCGAGGGAACCCGCTTCGACCGCTTCTACACGCCGACCGCGATCTGTACCCCGGCCCGTGCGTCGCTCGCCACCGGCCTCCACCCGTTCCGCCACGGCATGCTGAACAATCCCGAGCGCAACGGCGGCAGCAAGGACGAGCTCTCCGACGAGACGCCGACGCTCTGGGGCCGGTTGACGGACCACGGCTACCAGGTCGGCCACGTCGGCAAATGGCACATCGGCCGCGAGCGCGGCCCCGAGTTCTACGGCCTCGACGGCGAACACCTGCCGGGCGCACTCAATCCCGTACACCACCCCTCGTACGAGAAGTGGCTGGAGGACAACGGCTTCCCGCCCTTCGCCGTACGCGAACCCGTCTTCGGCACCGCGGCCAACGGCACCGGCCGCGGCCACCTCATCGCCGGCCGGCTCCAGCAGCCCGTCGAGGCCACCGTCGAGGCGTTCCTCACCGACCGGACCCTCGCCCTGCTGGACCGCTACGCCACCGACCGAAAGGCGAGCGGCAAGCCGTTCATGCTGTCCTGCCACTGGTACGGCCCCCACCTGCCCTACCTGATCCCCGACCACTACTACGACCTGTACGACCCCGACACGGTGCCGCTGCCCGCCTCCATGGCGGAGACCTTCGCGGGCAAGCCCGAGGTGCAGCGCCAGTACAGCGCGTACTGGTCCTCGGACGACTTCGACGCAGCCGCCTGGCGCAAACTCATCGCCGTCTACTGGGGTTACGTCACCATGATCGACCACCAGATCGGGAGGCTCACCGAAGCGCTCAAGCAGCATGGGCTCTGGGACGACACGGCCGTCTTCTTCACCGCCGACCACGGCGAGTTCACCGGCGCCCACCGGCTCAACGACAAGGGCCCGGCGATGTACGAGGACATCTACCGGATTCCCGCCATCGCCCGCTTCCCCGGCGGCCCCGCCCAGGTCAGCGACGACTTCGCGAGCCTCATCGATCTCCACCCGACCCTTCTCGACCTGGCGGGCGCACCCGCACCCGAACTCTGCGACGGGGAAAGCCTGATGGGGCTGCTGAACGGGGAGCGCCCGCACCACCCCCGCGACGAGATCGTCGCCGAGTTCCACGGCCATCACTTCCCGTACTCCCAGCGCATGATCCGCGACCGGCGCCACAAGCTGGTGCACAACCCGGAGAGCGTGCACGAGCTGTACGACCTGGAGACCGACCCGCACGAACTGCACAACGTGTACGAGGCTCCCGCCTACGCGGACGTCCGGCGCGACCTCACCGTGCGGCTCTACCGCGAGCTGCTGCGCCGCGGCGACCCGGCCTACACGTGGATGAGCTACATGGCGGACATCGGCGGCGGCCGTGCGGCCGACGTCGACGGTGTCGCGGAGGAAGTCGCATGAAGCCGCAACCGCTGTCCGGACCAGGCACCCCCACGGACGAACCGGTCCCGGGCGCACCGGCGAAGGCACCGACCGGGGCACCGAGGAAGAAGGGCGGGGCGCCCGGCCGGCTCGTATCCGTGCTGCTCGGTCTCGCCTCCGCCGCGCTCGGCCTGCTCGTCTGGTCCGTCCTGGCCAACAGCGGCATCGACGGCTTCCCGGGCCCCGTCCAAGTGGCCCGCCGGGCCGCGACCCTCATCGGCGACGGGACGCTCCTCGCCGACGCGGGCGCGAGCCTCCAGCGCGTCCTCATCGGCTATGTCCTCGGTGTCGCCCTCGCGATCCCGGTCGGCTTCCTGATGGGCTGGTACCCGGTCGTCCGTCGGCTGATCGAACCCTGGCTGCAGTTCTTCCGCATGGTGCCGCCACTCGCGATCATCCCGCTCGCCATCGTCCTCATGGGCATCGACGAGACCCCGAAGATCTTCGTCATCTTCCTGGCGTCGTTCCTGTCGTCCGTCGTCTCGACCTTCCAGGGCGTCGTCGCCGTAGACGTCACCCTCGTCAACGCGGCCAGAGTGCTCGGAGCGCGTGACCCGCAGGTCTTCCTCGGGGTCGTCGTCCCCGCGTCCACGCCGTTCATCCTGGTCGGCATGCGCATCGGCCTCGGAGCCTCCTGGGCGACCGTCGTCGCCGCCGAACTCATCGCGGCCCAGGGCGGACTGGGCTTCCGGATGCAGCAGGCCCAGCTCTACTACGACCTGCCCACCATCTTCGTCCAGCTCATCGCCATCGGCGCGATCGGCCTCGTCATGGACCGGCTGCTGCTCCTCGCCGAGCGGCGGCTCACCCACTGGCAGGAACGGCGGTAACCCATGCCCACCATCAACTTCCGTGACGTATCGAGGGGTTTCGACGTCAAGGACGGACAGTTCCTGGCCCTGGACCGCGTCGGGCTCGACATCGAGGACGGCGAGTTCGTCACCGTCGTCGGACCGTCGGGCTGCGGCAAGAGCACCCTCATGAACATCGCGGCAGGTCTCCTGGACGCCACCGGGGGCGAGGTCACCGTCGACGGCGAGCCCGTCCGCGGACCGTCCCCCGAACGCGGCGTCATCTTCCAGCAGTACGCGCTCTTCCCCTGGATGACCGTCGCCGCCAACGTCGAGTACGGGCTGAAGGTCGCCGGAGTCGGCAGGACCGAGCGCCGCCGCCGCGCGCGGGAGGTCATCGAACTCGTCGGCCTCACCGACTTCGCCGATGCCCTGCCCAAGACACTCTCCGGTGGCATGAAACAGCGCTGTGCCATCGCCCGCGCCTACGCCGTCGACCCGAAGGTCCTCCTCATGGACGAACCCTTCGGCGCCCTCGACTCGCTGACCCGGGTCCGGATGCAGGATTCCCTGCTCGACACCTGGAGCCGCGACCGGCGCACCGTCATGTTCATCACCCACGACGTCGACGAGGCGGTCTACCTCGCCAACCGCGTCGTCGTGATGGCGGCCCGGCCGGGCCGCATCCACACGATCATCCCGGTCACCCTGCCCCGTCCGCGCAGGGAGGAACACCGCCTCTCGCCCGAGTTCGCCGAACTGCGCGCCCGGGTCTGGCAGGCCGTCCACCACCAGCCCACTCCTCTCGAAGGAAAAGCGTCGTGAAGAAGACCCGTGCCATCGGCCGCCGCACCGCGGGACTCCTGCTGGCCCTCGCCCTCGTTCCCGCCGCGAGCGGCTGCGGCGGCGACACGTCCACCGGATCCTCCGGCGGCGGCAACGACAAGGTCCGCTTCGGCTACATCGCCGACTACAGCGGCTCGGCGGCGCTCGCCGTCGCCCAGAAGCAGGGGCTCTGGAAGAAGGCCGGCATCACCCCGGAGCTGAAGGTCTTCACCAACGGCCCGCTCCAGGTGCAGGCACTCGGCTCCGGCGACCTGGACTTCGGCTACATCGGCCCGGGTGCACTCTGGCTTCCCGCCTCCGGCCGCGCCTCCATCGTCTCCGTCAACATGCTGGGCCTCGCCGACCGCGTCATCGCCCGGCCGGGCACCGGCATCGAGGACCCGGCCGACCTCAAGGGCAAGAAGATCGCCGTCGCCGAAGGCACCTCCGGGGACATGATCCTCAATCTGGCGCTGCGCGAGGCCGGGCTGAAGCCGGGAGACGTCACCAAGGTCGTCATGGACGCCTCGACCGTCGTCACGGCCTTCTCCTCCGGCCAGGTCGACGCGGCAGCCACCTGGTACCCGCTGATCGACACGATGAAGAAGAAGGTCCCCGATCTCAAGGAGATCAGCCGGACCGAGGACTACTACCCCAAGCTGACCTTCCCGAACGTGTTCGTCGCCCAGCCGAAGCTGGCCTCCGGGAACCCGGAGCTGGTCAAGAAGGTGACCGGAGTCCTCAAGGCGGCAGGCGACTGGATCGCCGCACACCCCGAAGAGTCGGAGACGGTCGCCGCGGACTTCCTCAAGCTGCCCGCCGACCAGCTCGAAGGATCCACGACATACGTGAAGGTCCTCACGTCCGCGGAGCTGACGAAGCTCAGCGAGGACGGCACGGTCGACCGCTGGTTCGACGAACTGGCACAGGTCTTCGTCCAGATGAAGAAACTGCCCGAGGCGGGACACGCCAAGGACTACTACCTCGGCGACGTCTACTCCGCAGCCCCGGTCACCACAGGAAAGGCGGACCGCTCATGAACGGCGATCGCACGACGGACGGCCGGAGCACGACGGACGGCCGGAGCGCCACGGACGGCACGGGCGCCGGGCACGACCCGGGGAGCACGAGCGGCGCGGAGGCGTTGCGACGGCGCGGATTCCTCGCCGGAGCGGCCGGCCTGGCGGGCGCGGCCGTACTGCCCTGGACCGGCGCCACCGAAGCCGCGGCGGCCCCCGCGACGGCGGCAAGCACCGCCACCGCGCTGCGGGTCGTCACCGGCGGACGGCCGCGCGCCACCGTCCTGTGGTGGGGTACGGGCAGCGCGCGGTTCGCCGCCACCGAACTGCGCGACTACGTCCACCGGATCACCGGCGTCCGACTTCCGCTGCGTGCCGCACACGGGATCCCCGGCGCCACCGTCCCCGACGGCGTCACCGGCCTGGTGGCTCTCCGCCCGGGCACCGGCCAGGCGGAAACGATCCCCCCGAGCCGGATCGCGGAGGCCGGCCGGGAGCTCGCCGACGCCCCCGAGGACTCCTTCACCCTCCTCGGGGATCCCGGCTGCCTGCTGCTCACCGGGCTGGGTGACCGGGCCCCGCTCTACGCCGTCTACGCGCTTCTGGAACGGCTCGGCGTACGGTTCTTCGCCCCGCAGTTCCCCGCGTACGAGGGGCACGGCGAGCAGGTCCCGCAGACCGCGGCCCTCACCGTCCCGCCCGTCCGCCTCACCGACCGGCCCGACTGGCAGATACGCCGGCAGTACGCCGAGGAGGGGTTCAGCCACACCGGTGCGAGCCTGCGGCTGCTGCTCGACTGGATGGCGAAGAACCGGCTCAACACGTTCGTCTACCCGACCGACTACCTGGGCCTCGGCGTCACCACGTACGACGGGGTGCGGACGGTGCTCGCGCGCGAGGCGGGCAAGCGCGGCATCCGCATCGAGAGCGGCGGCCACGGCTACGACAGCTTCCTGCCGAAGGCCGCATATCCCCAGTACTACACGTCCGGTGGGCCGCTCTTCGACATCTACGACCCCGAGGCCCTCGACGCCTACATCGACCGGGTCGTCGCCTTCCTCCGGGCCCGCCCCGAGATCACCGTCTTCGACTGCTGGCCGCCGGACGTCTCCGCGTTCCAGAAACCCATCCTCGACCGGTACGGCAAGCCCGCCAACGCGGAGTCGGTGGTCGTCAACAAGCTCGCCCAGGTGCTGCGGGAGGAACTGCCCGGCGTCCGCGTCGAACGGATCGCGTACGCCTCCACCCTTCAGCCGCCCGATCCGGAGTACGCGTGCGACCCCGAAGTCATCGTCGACTTCGCCCCGTACGGCCGCACCTACGACGGGAGCCTCGACGACCCCGCGGTGAAGGCCAACACCGGCTTCGCCGACGCGTTGCGCGCGTGGCGGACCGGCTTCCGCGGGTCGCTGGTGATGTACGAGTACTACCGGCGTTACCGCTGGCGCAGCCTCCCGGTGCGTCCGCTCTCCACCATCGCGGGCGATGTCTCCTTCGAGTCCCGGCTCGGTCTCGACGGCACGGGCATGTACAGCGAACCGGGCGACTGGATCACCTATGAACACGTCCAGAGCCTCGTCGCCGCGCTGGCCTGGGACAACAGCCTGGACGCGGACGCGTATCTCGACGGCTACCTCACGGCGCGCTTCGGCCCCGACGCGCATGCCGCCGTGCGCCGTGTCTACGAGCTCACCCGCGTCGACCCGGACACCCACACGGCGTCCCGGCTGGCCGACGTCTACGGCCAGGCGCGCGCCGCACTTCAGGAGGCCACCGCGCAGGCGGAGGGGGCCGCGGCCCGCACCGTTCTGGACCGGCTGACGCGCAACATCGACATCGCACTCGCCGACATGCGCATCGGTCTGGCGCCCGCCGACAGCGCCGAACTCGACACCGCCCGCCAGGAGTACCGGGCGCTCGTGCACCGCAACCGGTTCAACGGCATCTGCCTGCCCCACATGCAGGCATGGTGGCGCTGGAACGGCCCGACGAATCAGGCCCCGTACGACGACGCCGCGATCCGCCGGGATGTCGTCGACAGCTACGCGAGTCCTGCGGCCGGATTCTGCCATCCGGGCCGTCTCGTCCTGGAGCGGGACGGCGAGGCCGCCGCATTCGATGTCGAGGCGCAGGACGTCGACTTCCTCGGCCACACCGTCCACTGGGCGGCCACCGCGCCGGACGGTGTGGTGCTGGAACCGGCGAGCGGCACGCTGAAGGTGCGGGGCACCCGGGGCGCGGCCGGTGCGGTGACGGTGCGGGCCACGGCCGGGGCGGCGACCGGCGCTCAGCGGATCACGCTGGAGCTCCGACTGCCGGACGGGACCGCACTGGTGCCCGCCCGGGTGGAGGTCGCCGTGTCGTGACCGGGGCGGGGCGGCCCGTTCGCGGAGGAGGAACCCGCCGCGAACGGGCCGTCGGCACGCCTGTCCACGGGTGCATGAGCCGTCGACGCACCTGGCCACGGGCGTGCGGGCCGTCGACGCACCTGGCCACGGGGCCACGGGCAGCCCGGGAGTTCGGCCGCTCAGGGGTGCGTGGGCGACGGCCCGCCGGCGTTCAGGCCGACGACCCCCGCTCCTTGAGCATGTCCGCCATGAGCGAGATCTCCGACTGCTGACCCCGCACCATGCCCGCCGACAGGTTCCCGATCTCACCGGTCGTGGCGCCGGAGGCCGCGGCCTGCGCCATCTCCGCCCCGGCACGGTGGTGCGCGGTCATCAGCTTCAGGTACAGCACCTCGGCGGCCTTGCCCTTCGCCGTGCGCAGCGCGTCGAGTTCGGTGTCGGTCGCCATGCCGGGCATCAGGGAACCGTCGCCCCTGGGCGTGAAGGTGTGCCCCATCCACTTCATGGGGGGCGCCTCGGACGACTTCGCCCGGCCCCACATCTCCAGCCAGCCCAGCATCATCCCGCGCTGATTGGCCTGGGTGTTGATGATGTCGTACGCGAGCCGGCGCACCGCCACGTCCGACGTGCGGTCCCGCACGATGAACGACATCTCGACCGCCTGCTGATGGTGGATCGACATGTCGCGCGCGAAACCGACATCGACCGACGTGTCCGAGGGCGCGGCCACCCGCGCGGCCGAGCCCTCGGAGGACGACGGCCGTACGAGCATCAGCGCGACCAGGCCCAGCGCCAGCAGCAGCACCACACCGCCCGCCATCACCATCGGGCGCGAGGAGTGGACCGCGGACGTCATTGGGTGACCCCGCCGGTGCAGGCCGCCCCGGGCTCAGGGGTCTGCGCACCCTGCACGTACTTGGTGAAGAACTGCGCCACGCGTGCGTCGGTGGCACTCGTCACCGTCACCTGCTTGCCCCAGGCGCTGAGGACGAGCGGGGCGTCCTGGTCCTCGACCGGGCTCATCAGGGAGTACGGCGTCGCCTCGACCCGCTCGCCGAGCTTCTTGACGTCGGCGGGGTCCGCCTTGCTCGTGTACGTGACCCAGACCGCGCCGTGTTCGAGGGAGTGGACGGCGTTCTCGTTCGGTATCGCCTTGGTGTAGACGTCGGCGTCGCAGTTCATCCACACCGGGTTGTGATCGCCGCCGACCGGCGGGTTCATCGGGTAGTCGACCTTCTTCTCGACGTGGTTCTGGGACAGCTTGTCCCAGCTCCGCTCGCCTTCCACGGGTGAGGACTTGGCCTCGGTCTCCGCCTTGTCCTTGTCGTCGGCGGCGGACATCAGGTAGGCGCCGCCCGCCACCAGTGCGGCGATCACGGCGATGGAGGCGGTGAGGGTGATGACGCGGCTGCGTCGCTCGCGGGCCCGCTCCTTGCGGCGGGCCTCCTCCAGCTTGGCGCGGCGTGCGGCGGCAGGGGTGTTCTGCTTCTTGGCGGAAGCCATGGCGGGTCGTCCTTCGGTTCAACAGGAGTGAGGGAGGGAGGGAGTCGGGTGCGGTGCGGGGGAACGTCCTCGGTGTCCCGAGGAACGGGCCGCGGCACCAGTGCCGTGACCGGCGACGCTTGCCCGGAAGGAGCGTCGTCCCGTGCGTGCTGGACGGCGCGACGGGGCAGAGGTCGCCGAGCGGGGCACTAGACCCGTTGAACCTGCAGACGGAGATGGTCGACGTCGTGCACGGCGTCGTTGGACGGGCCGCGGATCGCGGCGGCGCCGGTGAGCGGCTCGACGGCGGTCGCGGCGGTCGGACCGGGAAGGGCCACGGGCGCGCCCTGGCCGGGCGGTACGACAGGTACGGCGTGCTCGGAGGCTCCGTGGCAGGAACTGCCCATGCCGCGGCTCTCCGGGGCATGGGCCACGACGGTCCGCACGACCACGGGATGCACGGGCGTCATGGCCCGGACGGCGGCTGCTGAGTGGACCGCCCCGGACTGCCGCGAGGCCGCCGGTCCCGCGGTGGTCGCCCGGTGCGCGGACGGATCCGGGACCGTGAACGAGCAGCACGAGACCACGACGAGCACGAGGAACAGCCAGCCGGGAACGGCCGACGCGCGGGCGCTGCGCCACCGTCGGTGTGATCGTTCGCTCGGCCTGTTCATCCCCGACATCGTACGCGGTGTGTGAAGTTTCAACGAGGGGTGGATGCTGTGGATGTGCGGGATGAGGGAGCCGTTGTCAGGGTGGCGGGATAGTGTGCCCCGGTGACAACGCACTCGAACGTATCTGCGGGCTGGTATCCGGATCCGCACGGCGCGCCCCAGTTGCTGCGCTACTGGGACGGTTCCCAGTGGACCGAGCACACCAATCCGGCCGGTGGGCAGCAGCCGCAGGCCGCGGCTCCGGCGACGCCCGCGCAGGCGCCCGCGGCCGCCCAGCCGCAGGCTGCTCCGCAGCATCAGCAGGCCGCTTCTCAGCAGCAGGCCGGCTATCAGCAGCAGGCCGCTTCTCAGCCGCAGGCCGGTTACCAGCAGTCCGCGCACGAGCAGCCCGGGATTCCGGCGCAGCAGGCGGGACAGCCCCAGCAGGGCGGCGCCCCTGGCGCGGGCTCGCTCTTCAATCAGCAGGTCCTGGTCGTCAACCAGAAGGCCAAGCTGATCGAGGTGACGAACGAGTACAGCGTCTTCGACCAGCACGGCAACACCGTCGGCTCGGTCGTCCAGGTCGGCCAGAGCGCCCTGCGCAAGGTGCTGCGCTTCCTGACCAGCATCGACCAGTACCTGACCCACCGCCTTGAGATCCGTGACGCGTACGGTCGGCCGCAGCTTCTGCTGACCCGGCCGGCGAAGTTCATCAAGTCCAAGGTCATCGTGCAGCGCGCCGACGGCCAGCCCGTCGGTGAGATCGTCCAGCAGAACGCGATCGGCAAGATCAACTTTGCGATCATGGTGAACGGCCAGCAGGTCGGAGCCATCAAGGCGGAGAACTGGCGCGCGTGGAACTTCGCGATCGTCGACCACAACGACGCCGAGATAGCCCGGATCACCAAGACCTGGGAAGGTCTCGCGAAGACGCTGTTCACCACGGCGGACAACTACGTGCTGCAGATCCACTACCAACTGCCCGAGCCGCTGCTGAGCCTCGTCGTCGCCACGGCACTCACCGTGGACACCGCCCTCAAGCAGGACGCCCGCGGCCTCGGCTGACCCGGACGGCCCGGGAGCCCCTTGCGCGAAAGGCCGCTCTCGTCGCCGCCTTCGCCGACCCGGGCGAACGGCCAACAGCGAGCGCGGTCATCCGTGCGGGGGCGTGGACGGGCGGACGGCGAGCGTGCTCACTCGCGCTCCAGCGCACGATCGGTGAGGGCGCCCGCGCAGCCGGTGTACCGGGAGGGTTCGGTGAGGTCGGAGAGATCGAGACCGGCGAGTTCGGGCTCCTCGTCCAGCACATCACCGAGGACGTCGCCCAGATCCGCCGTTTCCGCGCGGGCCCGGGCGGCGGCGTTCACCAGGACTTCCTTGGCGCGCCTGCGCCCGATCCGTTCGGCGAACACGGCGGCCAGCCGCTCCGAGACGATCAGCCCGTCCGTGCGCTGGAGATTCTCCCGCATGGCGTACGGGACGACGCGCAGTCCGTCGGTCAGTTCGGCGGCGTCGTACGCGGCCCCGCCGACGAGTCGCAGCAGTTCGCGCAGCGGCTCCCATTCGGCGTGCCAGGACCCGGCCGGCCGTTCGTCCTCGGCGGCGAGCGAGCCGTACAGCGTCGCCGAGAGGCCGGGGGCGCGCCGGGCGGCTGCCGCGATCAGCGTGGCGCGCACCGGGTTGGCCTTGTGGGGCATCGTGGACGAGTCACCGCCCTTCCCCTCCGTGACCTCGCCGATCTCGGTGCGGGACAGGACGAGTACGTCGGCCGCCAACTTGCCGAGAGCACCCGCCGTGAAGGCGAGCGCGCCCGCCAGATCGGCGATCGGCGTGCGCAGGGTGAGCCATGGCAACAGCGGTTCGGCCAGGCCGAGTTCGCTCGCGAACGCCTGGAGCACCGCCAGCCCCCGGCCGTCGTCCTCGGCCGTGTCGGCTTCGCCGACGGGTGTGAACACATTGAAGGCTGCCAACGTCCCGGCCGCGCCGCCCAGTTGTACGGGAAGCGATTCCCGTACGGCCGACAGCCTGTCCCGCGCGTCGAGGATCAGTGCCCGCCACCCGGCCGCCTTCAGCCCGAAGGTGGTGGGCACGGCCTGCTGCGTGAGCGTACGGCCGGGCATGGGCGTGTTGCGATGTGCGGCGGCCAGCCGTGCCACCGCCTCCGCTGAGCGCGCGAGGTCGTCGAGCACCGGCGCCAGGGTCCGGGCGGCGACCAGCATGGCGGCCGTGTCGAGGATGTCCTGGCTGGAGGCGCCGCGGTGCACGTACGGCCGGACCTCCTGATGTACCGCGGTGATCAGCTCGGCGACCAGCGGTGTGACCGGATTGCCGCTCGCGCGTGCGCGCAGCGCCACATTCCGTACGTCGAACCGGCTCGCGTCGGCCGCTGCCGTCACTGCCCGCCCGGCCTCCTCGGGGGCGATTCCGCAGACGGCCTGGGCGCGGGTGAGCGCGGCCTCGGCGTCGAGCATCGCCTGCAGAACGGCACGGTCGCCGGTGGCCGTCTCCGCGGGGGAGCCGGCCCGCCCGGGGGCGAGCAGTCCGACATCGCTCTCGTACATCAGCTGAACTCCAGGGTGGCCCGTGCGGCGTCCTCTGCGGGCGGACATCGAACGGGTGGGTGGGAGGGTGCGCAGGGGAATCGATCGGTGTGATCCGGACGACGGCCCTCAGCCTTCGTCGCTTGCCCGGTGGATCCCGAACACCGCGCCCTGCGGATCCCGCACCACCGCGATCCGCGGTCCGTCCGCGATGCTCGTCGGCGGCATCAGCAGTTCGCCGCCGGCACCCTGCGCGGTGGCCGCCGCCGCGTCGACGTCCGTCACGGCGAAGTACGGCAGCCAGTTGGACGGCGCCTCCGGCGGGAACCGGTCGTCCATGACCAGCATGCCGCCGAAGTCCTCGCCGGCCACACCCCACTGCGTGTAGCTCTCCGCGGCGGAATTCACGGTCCACCCGAAGACCGAGGTGTAGAACGCGCGCGCCGTGTCGGCCTCACGGGTGACGAGTTCGACCCAGCCGAGCGTGCCCGGAGCGTTCAGCAGGTCGGCGCCGCCGAAGGCGCCTCCCTGCCACAGCGAGAACACCGCGCCGGACGGATCCGCGACCACCGCGAACCTGCCCTGGTCGAACACGTCCAGCGGGCCGACCAGGAGCGTTCCGCCCGCCGACTTCACCTTCTCGACCGTGGCGTCCGTGTCCTCGCCGGCGAACGAGACCGTCCAGGCGGGCGGCTGTCCCGGCTGGTAGACGGGGCTGAGCGCGGCCACGCGCGCCTCCGCGAGGTGCGCCATGGTGTAGCCGCCCGCCTCCTCGCGCGGATCGGTCTCACAGTGCCAGCCGAACAACGCCGAGTAGAACGACGTGGCTGCCGGGATGTCGGGCGTGCTCAGCTCGATCCAGCAGGGACCGCCGGGCACCGGTTCGGTGAGCTTCATTCGGTTTCCTTCGTGGGTGCGTGGGTGCGTGGGTGCGTGGACGCAGGCATGCGTGGATGTGTGGTGCGGGATGTCCGTTCTCGTGCAGAACGCTAGGGGGTCGTGACGGGGGAGGCCGTCGGCGCCGCGACCGCACGAGGAGGGAAACTGTTTTACGGGTGTAATACCTGCTAACATATTTAGGTGAGTGTTACAGCTACCCGATCCCGTAAGCCGTCCGTACGTCGATTTCCACTGGCCGCCCCGCTGCGCCTCGTCCGGCCCTCGGACATGTGGTTCAAGCCGGCACTGAGCGTGGTCGTCGCCACCGCCGTACCGGATCTGGTGCTGTTCGCGGTGGGCCGGGTCGACCTCATCATGTACACGATGGCCGGTTCGCTCTGTGCGCTGTACGGCCACAACCTGCCGTATGCCCGCCGTGCCCGCGCCGTTGCCGGGGTCGTGGTCTCCATGGTCGTCGGCATGGCGATCTCCCTGCTCGCGGCCTCGCTCACCGGATCGACCGCCGTGCTGATCGCCGTGGGCGCGCTGCTCGCGGCGGCTCAGAAGACGATGTGCGACGCCACCCGCATCGGCCCGCCCGGACCCGTGATCTTCACGTTCGTCACCTCCGCCGCTCTTTTCGCCCCGCAGCAGCTGGGGCAGGTGCCCGGCCACCTCGCGCTGACCCTGGGGGCGGGGGTGTTCTCCTGGCTCGTCACGGCCGGTCCGGCGTTGATCCGCAGGGAGGGCCCGGAGCGCCGGGCGACCGCCCGGGCCCTCGACGCGGCCGCGGCCTACGTCACCGACCCCGGCCACCGCACCCGGCATGCCGCGGCCGCCGCCGTGCACGCGGCCTGGCAGACACTGCTCGCCGCCGGACGGCCCACCCCTGCACGACGCGCGCTCGAACGCCTCGTCGTCCACGCCGAAGCCGCCCTCGCCCAAGCCTCCGTCGGCGGGTTCCCGGCCGCTCCGGCCACCGCCCCTGCACAGTTCCGCGTGTGGGCCCGGCAGACCCGCGCCCGCGGCCCCGTCCCCACGCCGCCGCCCGCCCCGGGCACGGCCGAGACACTGTTCGGCATCGACGCCGAACGGGACGCCCACCGCGCCGGAAGCCGCCGCGAGGCCCGCCGCGCCCTGCTGCGCAGCCTCACCCCGGGCTCGCCGCTGCTGCCCATCGGCGCCCGCACACTCATCGGCTGCGCGCTGGCCGGATATGTCTCGCAGGCGGCCGGGGTCGGCCGCCCCTACTGGGCGATCGTCACAGCCGCCTCCCTCTACCAGGCCAACGTGACCCTGTCCTGGAACCGGACCCTCCAGCGCACCCTCGGCAACCTGCTCGGTGTCCTCGTCTTCGCCGCCGTGATCCCGGTCAGCCGCACCGGACCGCTGGCGCTCATCGGCTGCTGCCTGTTCTTCGCCTTCGCGGCCGAGGCCCTGATCACCCGCAACTACTGGCTCGGCTCCGTCGCTGTCACACCGATGGCCCTGCTGGTCCTGGAGTTCGGTGGCACCCACCCGGCCGGTGAGCTCATCGGCGACCGCGTCCTGGACACCGTGATCGGCGCGGCGGTGGGCTTCCTCGCCGCGATGCTGGTGACCAACCGCCGGGCCACCGGACGCCTCGAAAAGGCCCTGGCCGCCACCGACCGGGCGCGCGACCACGCCGTGCGGACGCTCGCCGCCACGCAACCCGCGCCCGCGGCCCTCGACGCCGCCCGTCGCAGGCTGACCGGATCGCTCGTCGAGCTGCGCGAGGCCGATGACACCGCAGCCGGTGAATGGTGGCAGCGTGCCCTGCCGCAGGAGCAGGTCCTCGCGGCCGAGCAGGCGGGACACCGTACGCTCGCGGCGACAGCGACACGGCAGGGGCTGATCGCCCCGGCCCAGGAGAACGGAGCGGTGTGACCGACGACATCGTCGCCTCGGTGGTGCGGCAGTGGCAGGCCGTCAACCCCGAGCTGGACACCGGACCCATGGAACTCATCGGCCGCATCAACCGTTGCGCGGCTCTGCTCCAGCAGGCGGAGGACGCACCGCTGCGCGCGGCCGGGCTGACCCGCGCCGAGTTCGACCTGCTCGGCGCCGTACGCCGCACCGACCGCGAACTCACCCCCGGAGAGCTGGCCAGGGAGACGTTCTCCTCCGGCGCCGCCGTGACCAAGCGACTGCGGGTTCTTCAGGAACGCGGACTCGTCGACCGCCGCAGCGACGCACGCGACCGCCGCGTCGCCCACGTCCGTCTCACCGAGGAGGGGTGTGACCTGGTGGACCGGTTGCTGCCCCGGCAGCTGGCGTACGAACGCGCGGTGCTCTCCGGTCTCGACGAGCAGGCCCGGACCCGGCTCAGTGCCCAGCTCAGCGAGTTGCTGGTGCAGCTGGAGGGCCGCATCGGCGGCGCCAGACGCTGAACCGGGTCCGGGCCGACTGCGCCGGGCTGATTCACGTGCTGGTCCGGCGACGCTGCTGGTCCGAGGGGCGGCGTGTACGGGTCCGGCGGCTCCGGAGACCGAGAGGCGGTGGGTACCGTTCGGCGGCTCCCGAGCCCCGAGACCTGGCAGGCCCGAGACTCGCGGGCCCAGACTCGCCGGCCCGACAGCACTGGCCATGAATCCCGTGCGGGAGTCAGCACGTCGCTGCCGGCGTCCGCGCTGTGAAGCGCGCTGCCATGACGACGACGCCGGAGAGTGTCCCGGCGCGCTGACAGCTGTGCAGTCCGAAGCCCCGGGGTGAGCGCCCCGGGGCTTCGCCGTGCGGTCGCTCGTCCGACGACCGCGAGGAGACCGCCATGCACGACCACCGCGCACTCGGCCGCGAGCTGGATCTGTTCGACACCGACGACGGCTGCGGACTCCGGGACCGGACGAATGAGTGCGAGGGTCTCACCAGCCGGTGCGGCACCACCCGGTGCAGGCGCTCAAGCGGCCTGCTCCGGACGCCTGCTCACCCGTGGGTGCCAGGCCAGGATCAGCGCACAGGCCACGGCGGCGGCCAGCGCGAACTCGTTCATCGCCTGCGCCATCCCCTGATAGGTCACCAGCAGCCCGGCGGCGACGGCCGGCAGTCCCAGGCCGGCGTACACGATCGTGTAGAACGTGGCGAGCACCGCGCCGCGCGACTCGGGTGCCTCGGCGGTCACCGCCGCCGTGACCTGCTGCATCCCGCCGGAGAACGCCAGACCATGGCCGAAACCGACCACCGCGGTGGTGACGAAGAGCAGGACCAGCGACTCCATCCGGCCCACCAGAAGCAGGCCGCCCATGCCGACGAGCAGCAGCGTGAGACCGATCCGCTGGGAGACCACCGGCGCCAGGCCGCGGACGGACAGCTGGACGACGGCCGAGCAGACCATCACGAGCGCCGCAGCGGCCGCGCCCACCACCAGATTGTCGACGCCCAGCAGATCGGTGATCCAGGACGGCACGACCGCCTGGAAGAGCCCCACCACCGCCCACGCCGTGGCGGACGCGGCCACCGCGACGGCGAACGCGGTACGGATCCGCCGCGGCACCCGGGGCAGCTGCACCGAGGCCCGTTCCCGCACGGCCCCCGGCGCCCGTCGGCGGCTCCCGGGCAGTAGCGCGAGCGCGACGGCCGCAGGCACCAGGGTGACCAGATACAGCAGATACGGCAGTACGAAGCCGTCCGGCAGATACTCGGCCACCACACCCGCGAAGACCGGGCCGAGTGCCGCCCCCGCCGCGGTCGTGGCGGTGGCCGCGACACCGGCTCTGCGGTGGTCGCCGTCGGGCTCGTGTTCCGCGAGCGCGGCTGCTCCGGCGGCCGAACACGTACCGACGGACAACCCCTGCGCGATCCGGCCGGCGAACAGCCAGCCCGTCGAGTCCGCGCAGGCCATCAGCACGGCTCCGGCCGCACCGAACAGCAGCGCCGTGGCCAGCACGGGCCTGCGGCCGATGGCGTCGGAGAGCGGCCCGAAGACCAGCAGGGCGGGCACGAGCGCTGCCGCGTACACGGCGAACACCAGGGTCTGCACGACGGGGGAGAAGCCGAACTCAGCGCGGTACAGGCCGTAGAGCGGGCTCGGCATATTGGCGCCCACGAGCAGAACGATCAGGACATATCCGATGCCGTGGAAATGGCGGCGTATCCACCGGACGGGCTGATGGCCTCCGGCTGTCATGGTGCTCCGTTCTCGACACGGCCCGGCACGGCAGGTGGCCGTCGCCCGGGTCGAGCCGTGTGGCATGAGTGGTGGTGAGGGCCGGCGTCAGACCGTGCCCAGCAGTGCGGCGGACCGCTGCAGTTCCTCGGCGCGGCGCACGAGTGCCGCGTCGTCGCCCCGGTCGGCGGGCGCCGATGCCATCAGGGCGAGCCGGTCCCGCCAGCTGGCCCCGGCCAGTGGAACGGCGACGGCGTTCATCCCCCATACCGACTCCCCACGGCTGAGGGCGTACCCGAGGGAGCGGATCTCGTCGAGCTCCGCGAGCAGCGCGGACCGTGAGGTGTGGGTGTTCGGGGTGACGTCCGGCAGCTCCTCCTGCGGGTAGAGGGCGCGGACCTGTTCCGTCGTCATCCGGGACAGCAGCATCTTGCCGCCCGAGGTGGCGTGGGCGGGGTGCGTACGGCCCATCTCCAGCATCACCCGCACCGGGTGCGATGACTCGCGGCCGTCGGTGATGATGATCTGGTCGCCGATCAGTGCCGCGGTCTGCACGGTCTCGCCGGTACGTCGTACCGCGTCGTCCAGCACGGCTCCGAGCTGTTCGCGGACGGCGGTGCCGAAGCCCGCCGGGCGGCCGAGCCGCACCAGTTCCGGACCGGCGGAATAGCCGCGGCCGGAGGAGTCGCGGATCGTGAAGCCGCGCCCCTCCAGGGTGCTGAGCACCCGGTGGGCGGTGGACCGGCCGACGGAGAGCAGCTCGGCGGCCTCGGAGACGGTCAGCGTGTCATGGGTGAGGAAGAGCTGCAGCAGCCGGAGCCCCGTGTCCAGCGATTCGATGGTGTAGCCCCGCGTCGGTCCCATGGCGTGTCCGCTCTCCCTCGCTGTCCGGTACGGCCTCTTCGGCCTGCGTGCGTCGCCTCGTCGGTTTCCGGTACGTCCAGTGACGGGACGCCCAG
The DNA here is from genome assembly GCF_042885475.1 of Streptomyces sp. NPDC058051. Taxonomy (NCBI): domain Bacteria; kingdom Bacillati; phylum Actinomycetota; class Actinomycetes; order Kitasatosporales; family Streptomycetaceae; genus Streptomyces; species Streptomyces sp. NPDC058051. The sequence continues at coordinate 121,462 of NZ_JBHVRW010000023.1, read as the reverse complement.
CGACGGAACGTACCCGGACATGATCCGGGGTGTCGCCTCAGACCGCGGTGTAGCCGCCGTCCACGACGAGTTCGGTGCCGGTCACGAAGCGGGATTCGTCCGAGGCGAGATACAGCACCCCGTACGCGATGTCCTGCGGGGTGCCCCGGTGTCCCATCGGGGTGGAATCCAGCATCCGCCGCGCGTAGGCGGCGGCCTCGGGCGAGGGATCGGCCGAGAGCGACCTGCTCAGTTCGGTGTCGATGGATCCGGGGTGGAGGGAGTTCACCCTGATGCCGGAGGCCGCGTAGGTGGCGGCATCGGCCTTGCTCATCAGCCGTACCGCTCCCTTGGAGGCGTGGTACAGCGGGATGCGGGCCCCGCCGACCAGGCCGTTGACGGAGGAGAGGTTGATGATGCTGCCGGAACGGGCGGGCAGCATGTGGCGCACGGCATGCTTGGTGCAGAGCCAGGTGCCCTTGACGTTGACTGCGAAGAGCGCGTCGAACTCCTTCTCCGTGGCTTCGTGCGCGGGCTTGACCGGCCCGGTGATTCCGGCGTTGTTGACCAGGATGTCGATCCGTCCGTACGTCCCGGCGATCTCGTCGAAGGTTCGCTCGACGGCCTGCTCGTCGGTGATGTCCAGCTCCCGGTACGCGGCCGCGCCGCCGGTGTACCTCTCGGCGGGGGCCACGTCGGCGGCGACGACCGTCGCACCGTGCGCGGTGAGGACGCGGCAGATCTCCGCACCGATACCGCCCGCACCGCCCGTCACCAGGGCGACCTTGCCGTGTACTCGTCCTTCAGTCATGAATGTGTCCCTTTCGATCCACTTCGATCACATGTGCGCTCGTCCCGTTGTGCGGGACGGGTATGGATCGTCTCCGGAGTCGATTCGTTCGACTCCTTCCTCACCCACCGTACTCCTGTTGGATTAGTGCCTGGGGTGGCCCCTCGTTCGACGTTGGGCCTGTCCCGCTGTCCGGTACATGAAGTGGTGAATCCTGCGGATTTCCCTTGATCGTCACTCCCCGCGCACGCGTGGCGGCACTGCGTGCAAAAACTCGTGAGTGTATTACCGCGGGAGCGCTCGCGCAGGGGGTTGGGTGAATGTGCCGAAGCACTGATTCGATCTGACTAAGCTCACGCGCAGCGAAGTCGAGTTGAGATGAATTCGAGCGCTTGTTCCTGAGTGTCCTGCAAGCGCCTATCCTCCCGAATCAACCGCCAGAGGTTCTAGATGGTTCGTGTTGAATCACCGCCGATCGAACGAGAAACCCCCGTCGTTCGCGCCCTGTTGCTGCCCGTGCTCCTGATGGGCGGTGCGACCGCCGCCGCGGTGGCGCTGGTTTCCGAGGCCGCGCGGATACCACTTGTCTGGTGCGGTGGGCTCGCCACTGTCGTGGTCGCCGTGCTCACGGTCCGACTCGCCCGCAGGGGAAGCGATCTGCGCATCCAGCGAGCGGTGTACGAACGGCGCTTCGCCGACCTGGAACGGCGCATCGCCACACACGACGACGAGACGGTCCGGCTCAGCAAGGAGCTCCTGCCGGCCGCCATCCACCGGCTGCGCGTGGGTAATTCACCCGAAGAGGTGCTCCGGGACGTCGTCGACGCGGACGAGCTGTACCGCGATCTGCCCGACGCCCAGCGCAACCTCGTCTACACGGTGCTGAACATCATCGACAACGAGGAGGCGATGCGTGACTCCGCGCAGCGCGCCTTCGTCAACGTCGCCCGGCGCGTCCAGGCGATCGTCCACCGTCAGGCGAGCGAACTGCGGGAGATGGAGGAGCACCACGGGCGCAACCCCGACGTCTTCGACGACCTGCTCCGCATCGACCACGGCACCGCGCTGATCGGCCGCCTCGCCGACTCCATCGCGGTACTCGGCGGCGCCCGCCCCAGTCGCCAATGGCCGAAGCCCGTACCGCTGTTCAGCGTCCTGCGCGGCGCCATGTCACGCATCCTGGAGTACCCGCGCGTCGATCTGCACTCGATCGCCAAGGTCGCCATCATCGGCACGGCCGTCGAACCGCTCATCCACGCCTGCGCCGAACTCCTCGACAACGCCACCCGCTACTCGCCGCCGCAGACCCGGGTGCACGTCACCGCGGTCGAAGTGCAGACCGGCATCGCCATCGAGATCGAGGACGGCGGAGTCTCGCTCAGCGAGGAGGCCCGCGCGCGGGCCGAGAGCATGCTCGCCAGGGCCCAGGCCGGCTCCAACATGAACGACCTCGGCGAGTCCCCGCGGCTCGGCATGGCAGTCGTCGGACGGCTCTCGCGGATGTACGACCTCCAGGTCTCCCTGCGACAGTCGGCCTACGGCGGTGTCCGCGCCGTGCTCATCGTGCCCCGCGCCATGATCACCACCGGACCCGCTCCCGGCATCGCCCACGGCATCGGCGCCACGTCGAGGCCCACGAGCGACATCGACCACGAGGCCATGAAGCACGTCGTGCCGGCACGACGCAAGCCCCGCACCCCCGTGGCCCAGCGCCCCGCCACCGGGCCGGTCGCACCCGTCACCAGGCCGGTCGCCCCCGCGGCCGCCATGGAGGACGACGTCCCCGTGGTGACCGAGTGGACCGCGGGCGGCCTCCCGCAACGCCGCAGCCGCGGCCGGGCCCCCCTGGGCTCGCACAACCTCCCCGCACAGCCCGCCGACCCCACCGCGAGTCGGCGCAACGGCCACGCCAACGGTCACGGGCAGGGGCCCGACAACGGCAAGGAACAGCCCCCCGGGCTCTGGCTGGAGGCCTTCACCAACGCCGTCAACGGAGTGCCGCAGGACCCGAAGACCGACGAAGACTCTGACGACGCCTGGGACAAGGGAGACCTGAAGTGATCCAGCAGCGGGGAAACATGGACTGGATGCTCAAGGAACTGGCCGACGACGTGCCGGACATCCACCAGATCGTCGTGCTCTCCGCCGACGGTCTGCGCATCGCCCGGCACGGCGGCGACCCCGATGTCGCCGACCGGCTCGCGGCGGCCTGCGCGGGCCTGCAGAGCCTGGCCGCCGCTGTCGCCACCGAAATCCCGTACAGCGACGGCCTCATGCGCCTGGTCGTCATCGAGGTCACCGGCGGCTTCTTCTACCTGATGGCCGCCGGCACCGGCGCGTACCTCGCGGTCCTCGCCGGTGAGACCGTCGACGCGGGGCTCGTCGGATCACGGATGCGCGACCTGGTCGTCAGGATCGGGGCCCACCTGACGAGCCCGCCGCGCCATGACGGGCAGACCGGATGAATGCTCCCCGACGAGAACGCCGAAAGGCCGATCCGGCGCTGAGCGACCCGGAACGGCTCTACGTCATCACCGGCGATCCCGACGGCAGCGAGCGGGCGCCGCTCGACCTGGTCACGATGGTCGTCGCGAAGGCCGAGCCGACGCCGATGGTCCAGCCCGAGCAGGCCGTGATCCTGCGGCTCTGCCAGGCGCCGTTATCCGTCGCCGAGATCTCGGCCTACCTCGGTCTGCCCTTCAGCGTGGTGGCATCGCTCCTCACCGAACTCCTCGCGACCGAACTCATCGAAACGCGCGCGCCCATCGTCCGCGCCACCCTGCCCGACAGGTCCCTCCTCGAAGCGGTGATGCATGGACTTCAGAAGCTCTGACACGATCACCGGCCCCCGGCGCGAAGACATCCTGCCCACCACGGCGACCGCCGCGGTGAAGGTCGTCATCGTCGGCGGGTTCGGGGTCGGCAAGACGACCATGGTCGGATCCGTCAGCGAGATCCGGCCGTTGACCACCGAGGAGACCATGACCCAGGCCGGCGTCGGCGTGGACGACAACTTCGGGGTGGAGAACAAGACCGCCACCACCGTCGCCATGGACTTCGGCCGGATCTCCATCAGTGACGAGCTGATCCTCTATCTGTTCGGCACCCCGGGCCAGGAGCGGTTCTGGTTCCTGTGGAACGGACTGTTCGAAGGCGCCCTCGGCGCGGTGGTCCTCATCGACACGCGCCGACTCGAAGTCAGCTTCGACGTCATCGGGCGGCTGGAGGAGCGCGGTGTGCCGTTCGTCGTCGCCATCAACACCTTCGCGGACGCTCCGAAACACCCCGTCGAGGCGCTGCGTGCCGCTCTCGACCTGCCCGAAGAGGTCCCGATGATCGACTGCGATGCCCGGCTGCGTGCCTCCAGCCGCGACGTACTGATGACGCTGATGCGCTACCTGCACAGTCTGGCCCTCCCCCTCGCCTGACCACAGCACACACCCCCCGCGCGTCCCACCCGTCTGGTCCTTGGAATCCTGATCCCTGGAGCGATCGTGACAACCCCCTTCCACTACGAGCCCGCAGCGGCCCAGGGGCCGGTCCCGCCCCCCGAGTGCCCGGCCCACGGCCTCGGCGGCATCGGCCCCGGCGGAGTGCGTCGGTTCTACGGCCCGGAGGCCGAGCAGGACCCCCACGGGCTGTACGACAGACTGCGCGCCGAACACGGCAGTGTGGCCCCCGTGCTCCTGCACGGCGACGTGCCCGCCTGGCTGGTCCTCGGGCACAGCGAGAACCTGCACATGACCCGCACCCCGTCGCAGTTCTCCCGCGACTCCCGGCGGTGGCGGGCCCTGCAGGACGGCACCGTCGCACCGGACCATCCACTGGCGCCGATCTTCACCTGGCAGCCGATCTGCGTCTTCGCCGACGGCGCCACCCATGAACGCCAGCGCGGCGCGGTCACCGACAGCATGGGCCGCATCGACACCCGCGGGGTGCGCCGCCACGTCAACCGCTTCAGCAACCGGCTCGTCAACGACTTCTGCCAGGAAGGCCGCGTCGAACTGGTCAGCCAGTTCGCGGAACGGCTGCCGATGATGGTGATGTGCGCGATCCTCGGCATGCCCGAGGAGTACAACGACCGGATGGTCCAGGCCGCCCGCGACATGACCCGCGGCACGGCGACCGCCGTCGCGAGCAACGCCTACGTCCTGGAGGCGCTGACCCGCCTCGTCCAGCGCCGCCGGCGCGAACCCGCGGACGACTTCGCCACCTGGCTCGTCGAGCACCCGGCAGGACTGAACGACCAGGAGGTCAGCGAGCATCTGCGGCTCATCCTGATCGCCTCCTACGAGGCGACCGCCAATCTGATCGCCAACGTCCTGCGCATGGTCCTCACGGACCCCCGCTTCCGGGCCCGGCTCAGCGGTGGCCACATGACGGTGCCCGAAGCGGTCGAGCAGACACTGTGGGACGAACCTCCGTTCACCGCCGTCTTCGGACGCTGGGCCGTCGGTGACACCGAACTGGGCGGCAAGCAGATCAGGGCCGGCGACGCCCTGATCGTCGGCATCGCACCGGCCAACACCGACCCGGTGGTACGACCCGACCTGGGTGCCGACATGGAGGGCAACCGCGCCCACCTCGCGTTCAGCGGAGGCCCCCACGAATGCCCCGGGCAGGACATCGGACGTGCCATCGCGGACGTCGGCGTCGACGCCCTGCTGATGCGGCTCCCCGACCTCGAACTCGCCGTCGACGAGAGCGAACTGTCCTGGATCGGCAACATCATGGGCCGGCACCTGGTGAAGCTGCCGGCGGACTTCGCCGCGCGTGCGCCGCAGGACGACAAGGAACCTCCGTCCATGGGGAGGCCGAACCCTCCGCGTCAGGACTGGGAGGTGCAGTCCACGGTCCGGCACACCACCCCCGCCCCCGTGCGCGCGTCCGGTGCGGCACCGGCCGCGCCGGGCGCCGGCGGCGCGACGTTCGCGGCGACGGTCACCGACGAGCCCGGGAGCACGCCCACCGGGCAGACCGCCACGGGCCGACTCCCGCGACAGCGGGCAGGGCTGTGGCGGACCGTCGCGCGCTGGTGGAGCGGCACCTGACCCGCTCGCCCGACGGGCCGTGACGGGACGACCCGCACCGCCGGACCGGTGGACGATTCGCCGGACCGGTGGAATCAGCGCGCACCAGCGGCCCGGTGGCCACGGACCCACGGGGCCACGGTCACCGGGCCGGGGGCGCGCCGGCGGGCAGCCGCCGTCCGGGGTCGCTCGGGCCGCCGCCTGCCCGGCCCCCGTACCATGCGGAAGCGTGAAGCTGACAATTCTGGGCGGCGGCGGATTCCGGGTTCCACTCGTGTACGGGGCGCTGCTCGCCGATCACGCCGAGGGCCGCGTCACCGCGGTCACCCTCTACGACACGGACGCCGACCGGCTCACCGCCATCGCCCGGGTGCTCGGCGAACAAGCCGCGAACGTCCCGGACGCGCCCGCAGTCACCGCCACCCGCGACCTGGACGAGGCGCTGCGCGGCGCCGACTTCGTCTTCTCGGCGATCCGCGTCGGCGGTCTCCAGGGACGGGCCGCCGACGAACGGGTCGCCCTCGACGAGGGGGTACTCGGCCAGGAGACCGTCGGGGCGGGCGGCATCGCGTACGGGCTGCGCACCGTGCCCGTCGCCGTCGACCTCGCGCAGCGCATCGCACGGCTGGCCCCGCATGCCTGGGTCATCAACTTCACCAACCCCGCCGGCCTGGTCACCGAGGCCATGTCCCGTCATCTGGGCGACCGGGTCATCGGCATCTGCGACTCCCCGGTGGGCCTCGGCCGCCGGATCGCGCGGGTGCTCGGCGCCGACCCCGACCGGGCCCGGATCGACTACGTCGGCCTCAACCATCTGGGCTGGGTGCGCGGACTGCACGTCGACGGGCGCGACGAACTTCCGCGCCTGCTGGCGGACCCCGAACTCCTCGGCTCGTTCGAGGAAGGCAGACTCTTCGGCGTCGACTGGTTGCAGTCGCTGGGCGCCGTCCCCAACGAGTATCTGCACTACTACTACTTCAACCGGGAAGCCGTGCGCGCCTACCAGGACGCCGAACAGACCCGGGGCGCGTTCCTCCGCGAACAGCAGGAGGGTTTCTACGCCCGGGTGAAGGACCCGGGCGTCCCCGCACTGCCTGCCTGGGACCGCACCCGTGCCGAACGGGAAGCCACCTACATGTCGGAGAACCGGGAGGTCGCCGGGGTCGGTGAGCGGGACGAGAGCGATCTGGAGTCCGGGGGCTACGAGAAGGTGGCGCTCGCTCTCATGCGGGCCGTCGCCCGCAACGAGCGGACCTCGCTCATCCTCAACGTCCGCAACCGCACCACCCTTTCCGTGCTCGACGCGGACGCCGTCATCGAGGTGCCGTGCCTGGTCGACGCCAACGGCGCCCGTCCCGTCGCCGTCGACCCGCTTCCGTACCACGCCGTCGGCCTGGTCACTGCGGTCAAGGCCGTCGAGCGCGCGGTCCTGGACGCGGCGGAGAGCGGCTCACGCGCCACCGCGGTGAAGGCCTTCGCGCTGCACCCGCTGATCGACTCGGTGACCGTGGCCGGGCGGCTCCTCGACGGGTACACGAAGGTCCACCCCCAGCTCGCCCGTCTGAACCGCCCGTAGTGCTGCGGCCGGAGAGGTTCACCGTTCCGCTGCGAGGACCGTGGTGTGGTGTGCACGGTGCTGATGCCTGCTCTTGCTTCCGGACCGTGGTGTGGTGTGCACGGTGCTGGTGTCCGCCGTCGCTCCGGCTGTCAGTCCGGCGCATCCACACGGTCACGGCGCGGACCACGTGCCGATGTCGCCGTGTGGTCCGGCTGGGAGGAGCGGAGCTCACTGCTGACCATGAGGTGGAGCTGCGCTTCCAGCCACGCATCGGCGTGAAGCGGGCCCGGACCGTGGTGTCCGCGTCGGTCGTGACAGTGGGCGCCGTGCCGCCGTCCAGCTCCTTCGTGGCCCGTTTGACCAGGCCGCGGTTGGACAGTGCCGCGAGCGTGTCCGCCGTGAGGGCGAGCAGGTCGGGGCGCGCGGCAAGGGTGCCGCTCGGCGTGGCGGTCATCGGCCCAGCCTCTCGGCGACGAACTCGGCGAGGCGGCCCGGTGTCATCGCCCCGATATGTGCCCCGGCCGAGGCGAGCCGCCAGCGGCGCACCGTTCCGCCCCCTTCACACCCGGACAACCCGCTCTGCCGCGGGCTTTTCGATCAGTGGTGCCACAGTAGAACGGACCACTGACAACGCAGCGTGACCGGAATGGCCGTCCGGTGAACCCGCAGGTCAGCCGCTGTACGAAAGCTCGTCCCTGTGCACGGGGCGAGCCAGGGCCCGTCCGGACACCAGCCGCTCCACCTCGTCGACCGCCGCGTTCCCGAGCCGTGCCAGCTCATTGCCGAGCGAGCCCGCCAGATGCGGTGTCAGGAACGCGCCCGGCAGGTCCAGGAGCGGGCTGTCGGGCCGCAGGGGCTCCGGATCGGTGACGTCCAGCACGGCACTGATCCGGCCCGTCGCCACCTCGTCCGTCAGTGCCACCGTGTCGACCAGTGCCCCGCGCGCCGTGTTGATGAGTACCGCTCCGTCCGGCAGCAGCCCCAGCCGCCGACGGTCGAGCAGGTGGTACGTCTCGGCGGTGGACGGCGCGTGCAGGCTCACCACGTCGCATCCGGCGAGCAGTTCGTCGAGTCCGGCCGGCCGCGCGCCGAGGGCCCGCACAGCGGTCTCGTCGGCGTACGGATCGCTGAGCCACACCTCCAGATCGAACGGCCGCAGCAGTTCGATCACCCGCCGGCCGATCCGTGAGGCGCCGATGACGCCCACCCGCCGCCGGTAGTTCCCGAGCCGGGTGCCGAGGTCGTACGGCGACAGCGCCCCCCGTTCCCGCCTGAGCCGTTCCCGGGCGGTGAAGACCCCTTTCCCGGCGAACAGGACTGCGGCGAGGGTGTATTCGGCGACCGGCACCCCGTTGACGTCCGCGCCCGATGAGACCGCGATGCCGCGATCCCAACAGGCGTCCGTGATCAGCGACTTGACTGATCCCGCGCTGTGGACCACGGCCCGCAGAGCGGGTGCGGCGGCCAGCACCGAGGCGTCGACCGGCGGGCAGCCCCAGCCGGTGATCAGCACCTCCGCGCGGGCGAGTGCCTCGCGTACCGCCGGATCGTCGAACCGCTCGGCGACCAGCGGCGGATCCACCGGGAGGTCGACGGACGAGGCCAGCCGCTCCAGGACATCCGGAGGGAACAGGTCCGGCACATGGCGGGTGTGCAGGCAGAGCAGCGCCGGGGGGCGGGCATGAGCCACGGGAGTACTCCGATCGGCAGGGAGCCGGCTGATCACCGGGAGAGGAAGTGACTATTTCGAAAATCTGCGAAAATGCAAGCCCCGGTCGGACATCTCACGCCGCCTGCCGCGCGGGCCCGGGCCGGAATCCGGGCCTCACGTCCGGACGGGGCTCACCTCGCGGGCGGCGTACTGCTCTCCCGGACGATCAGCTCCGTGGCCACCTCCGCCCGTGTCGTCTCCGGCTGTTCCCCGGCGATGAGTTGAAGCACCATGCGGGCGGCCAGCGCGGTCATCTCGTCGAGCGGCGTACGCACCGTGGTCAGCCGCGGGGTCACCCAGTCGGCGAACGGCAGATCGTCGAAGCCGACGACGCTCAGGTCGTCCGGGACACGCAGTCCGAGTGCCGCTGCCGCCCGATAGGTCCCCAGGGCCTGATGGTCGCTCCCGGCGAAGACCGCGGTGGGCCGGTCCGGGAGTCTCAGCAGGTCGAGGGCGTGCTGATGGGCGAGCCCATGGGTGAAATCGCCGTAGCGCACCAGCTCTTCGTCGAACGGCAGCCCGGCCTCCTCCAGCGCCGAGCGGTAGCCGCCCACCCGGGCCCGTGAGGTGAGCCGGTGGGCCGGTCCGCTGATGATCGCGATGCGCCGGTGCCCCAGTTCGACCAGATGGCGGGTGGCGGCGAGACCTCCGGGCCAGTTGGTGGCGCCCACCCAGGGCACGCCCGGCGCCGGTTCCTCGATCGGGGCGACCAGCGCGAACGGGATGGCGAGCCTGCGCAGCTCCTCGTGCTGCTCGGCCGTCAGTTCGGGCACCACCAGGATCGCACCCCGGGAAGGACGGGTGGCCAGCGAGTCCAGCCACTGCCGGGCCAGTCTGGTGCGGCCGTGCGTGGCTGACACGACCATGCCCATCCCGACCCCGTGCAGGGCTTCCTCGGCCCCGCGGATCAGCTCGACCGCCCAGGGGCTGTCCAGCTCGTTGATGACGAACTCGATGAGTCCGCCCCGGAGTTGAGAGGTCGGCGGGCTGTTCCGGGCGAGGTATCCGTACTGCTCCAGGAGCCGCTGAACCTTCGCCCGGGTCTTCGATGACACGTCGGATCTCTCATGGAGCACCTTGGACACCGTGGAGACCGAAACCCCAGCCTCTTTGGCAATCTCTGCCAGCGTGCTGCGTGTCGATTCGTCCCCAGCCGTTGACGTCATCCGATGTTTCTCCTACGTTTCGAGCGAACCGTTGTTGCGAAAACTATCGCAACATCATTTTCGGGCACAGAGGTGGTCTTCGATGAACCGATGGGGTACCGGCGCAAGGATGCGCGCGGCGCTTTCGGTGTGCGGCGCACTGCTGCTCACCGCTTGTGGCGCCGGTTCGGGCGGCTCGGGCGGTGACAGCGACGAGCTGCTCGTCTGGGTCGACAACACCCGTACCGCCGCCGCCAAGGAGTATGCCAAGGCGCACCCGGACCAGAAGATCCGCGTGGTCACCATTCCGCCGGACGCGGGATACGTCCCCACCAAGGTCTCCCTGGCCAACCGGACCAAGCGGGGCTGGCCCGACGTGGTCTTCCTCGCCAATCCGTCCGAGACCGCCACTCTCGCAGCCGAGCCCTTCAACTACGCGGCACCCCTCGACGACGCCGTCCCGAAGGAGACCCTGGAGGGCTTTGCCCCCGGCGCCCTCGACACCTGCACCTTCGACGGCCAAACCTACTGTCTGCGCAACGACATCGCGCCCGCCATCCTCTGGTACGACAGCACGCTGATGAAGAAGTACGGCTATGAGGTGCCCACCACCTGGGAGGAGTACCGGAACGTCGGCCTGAAGGCCGCTGCCGAGCACCCGGGCACCATCGTCGGGTCCGTCGCAGGAAAGTACGGGGCGGGCCTCTACTTCGGCAGCAGCGGCTGCCCCACCCGCGACACCCTCAGCCTCACCAAGGTGCGCATCGACACCACGGACGCCACCTGCGGCCGCGTCGCCGACATCCTCCAGCCGCTCGCCGAGAAGAAGGCCGTCACCGAAGTCGTGCCGACCGAGCCGTCCTTCGCCAAGCTCGGTGCCGACGACAAGATCCTGATGCTGCCCGGCCCGGCCTGGTTCGGCGACTTCATGTTCAAGCCGTCCTTCAAGGTGCCCGACGGCCGCATCGCGGCGGCCGCGATGCCGGTCTGGTCGGGCGAGTCCACCTCGGCGGCGGGACAGGTCGGCGGCGGCGCGTTCGTCGTGTCGAAGCACGCGGGCAAGCGCACCGAGGCCGCCACGGACCTGGTCACCTGGCTGACCACCGATGTGGCCCTGCAGGCCAAGCAGCCCACGTACCCGGCCTTCACCGCGGCGGCGACCGAATGGGGCAAGGCCAAGGCGAAGGACACCTACTACGCCACCAATCCCGTTCCGGTTCTCACAGAGGCGGCCGCCAACCTCCGCCCCGGCTTCGGAGCCGTCCGCTACGAGGCCGAGTGGCAGAGCAGCTTCAACGACACCGTCGGTGCCGCGGTCGGTGCCGGCAAGTCCGTGAAGAGCGCACTCGGCAGCTGGCAGGAGCGCCTTGTCCAGGCCGCCAAGACCAGCAACTACACGGTCGAACGAGCCGCGCAGTGACTGTCACCAGCAGTCGTCCTCCGGTCGGCATCACCCCGCATACGCCATCCGCGCACACCACGCAGCAGAGAAGCCCCATGAAACGGGCCCGCTCCCTCGCCGCCTGGGCCCTGGTCGGTCCTTACACCCTCTTCCTCGTCCTCTTCGGTCTCGCTCCGGCCGGATACGCGCTCTGGACGTCCTTCGTCCACGACGGCGCGTTCGCCGGCACCCGGAACTGGACCGGAGTCTTCGAGGACTACCGGCTCGTCGATTCCGCCGCCCACGTAGGCATGTACCTCCTGCTGTGGCTGCCGATCCTCGTCCTGCTGGTGCTGTCGCTCGCTCTGACCCTGCACGTACGGCCCGGCCGTTTCTCGTCCACGATGCAGTTCGTCTACTACCTGCCGGGCGCCGTCACCGGATCCGCCGCCGCACTGCTGTGGCTGTTCATGGTCAGCCCCGACGCCAGCCCGTTCAGCCCGATCCTCGACCTGTTCGACATCACCAGCGCCACCGACGCCCTCTCCGGGCAGAGCCTGATCTCCGTCCTCACCGTGATGGGCGTCGCCGTCCACGCGGGCGGCTGGATCATCGTCCTGTACGGCGCGCTCAACGCACTGCCCCAGGACGTCATGGAGGCCGCCCAGGTCGACGGGGCCTCCACCTGGCGGACCACCTGGCACATCAAGCTGCCCATGGTCCGCAGCTACGTCGCGTTCGTCCTCATCTCCAGCTTCGCCGCCGGCAGCCAGGTCTTCGTCGAGCCGACCGTGCTCACCACCGGCGCGCCGGGACAGATCAGCCCCACCTGGTCGGTCAACCAGCTCGCGTACAACTACGCGACCCAGGAAGGGGACTTCGGCAAGGCCGCCGCTCTCTCCCTGGCCATGCTCGCGGTCGGCCTGCTGGCCGCCTGGATCGTCATCAGCCGCACCCGCATGTACGAAACGGACCACCGGTGATCACACGTGAGAGGCGTCCGAGTCCGATGAACGCCGTATCCCGCTCCGCACGGCTGCTCTTCCTCCTCGGCGCCGCCGTCTTCTTCGGACTCCCGCTGCTGTGGCTGGTCCTCGCCCCGACCCGGACCGCCGACGACCTCACCACCGGATCGTCGCTCGGCTTCGGCTCCCTGGGCAACGTGGGCAACGCCTGGGACCACCTGATGAGTTACAACGACGGGCAGATCACGCTGTGGATCGGCAACTCGGTGTTCTACACCGCGGCCAGCGTCGCCCTGTCCCTGGTGCTCTGCGTCCCCGCCGGATACGTCCTGGCCAAGCACGACTTCGGGGGGCGCAAGCTGCTGCTGACCCTCTCCATCGTCTGCATGATCCTGCCCCCGGCGGCCCTTGTCCTTCCCCTCTACCTGGAGATGAACGCCTTCGGTCTCACCGGCACGCCCGCGTCGGTGATCCTGCCGCTCTCCTTCTACCCGTTCGGGGTGTACCTCGCCTATCTGCACTTCGCGGCCAACCTTCCCGACAGCCTGCTGGACGCCGGCCGGGTCGACGGAGCGGGGGAGCTGCGGCTGTTCTGGTCGATCGGCATCCCGCTCGCCAAGCCCGCCATCGGGCTGATCGCCTTCTTCTCCTTCACCCGTACCTGGACGGACTTCTTCCTGCCGTTCGTGATGCTCGCCGACGACCGGACCTACACGCTCCAGCTGGGCCTGATGTCCCTGCTCCAGTCGACCGGCGCCGTCAACGCGTCCAGCGGCTTCAGCGACCTCGACATCCACCAGCCGGAAGCCGCGCTCGCGGGCCTCGTCGCCTGCGTGCCCACCCTCATCGCCTTCCTCTTCGCCCAGCGCTTCCTGCGCACGGGACTGCTGGCCGGCGCGGAGAAGGGGTGAGGAGATGACGGACGACCGGACGACCGCGGACGAGAACACCGGCGGCACCCCGACCGAGGACCGCGCCTGGCTGCAGAGCCGGGCCCGCGCCCTCACCGAACCCCTGCTCCCGCACTTCAGCCCGGGCCGTGCCCGGCTCCGCCTCGGCGTCAACACCGCCATCCACGACGATGCGGCCGCCGAACTGGAGGCGTTCGCACGCCCGTTGTGGGGACTCGCCCCGCTTGCCGCGGGAGGCGGACACTTCGCGCACTGGGACCACTGGGTACGCGGCCTGGCGGCCGGCACCGACCCGGACCACGCCGAGTACTGGGGCCTGCCGGGGCCGCACGATCAGCGCGTCGTCGAGATGGCCGCCATCGGCTTCGCGCTCGCTCTCGCCCCCGACCGGCTCTGGGAGCCGCTGGCACAGTCGGAGCGCGAACGGGTCGCCCGCTGGCTGAAGTCGGGCATCTCCTGCCCGGTCACCGACAACAACTGGCTCTTCTTCCCCGTCCTGATCGGTCTGGGCCTCGACCGGGTCGGCGTGCCCCACGACCGTGAGCGGGTCCGTGCCTGCCTCGACGAGCTGGAGACCTTCGCGCTCGGCGACGGCTGGTACGCGGACGGACCCACCGAGCGCCGCGACTACTACGTGCCGTGGGCGATGCACTTCTACGGACTGCTGTACGCGGCCCTCGCCGAGGACAGCGATCCCGAGCGGGCCATCCGCTTCCGGATGCGAGCGGCACTCTTCGCCCCCGACTTCCAGCACTGGTTCGCCGACGACGGCGCGGCGGTGCCGTACGGCCGCTCCCTCACCTACCGGTTCGCCCATGCCGCGTTCTGGTCCGCACTACCGTACGCCGGGGTCGAAGCCCTGCCCTGGGGCGTCGTCAAGGGCCACCTGATGCGCCATCTGCGCTGGTGGCAGCAGTGGCCGGAAGCCGCACCCGGCGGTCTGCTCTCCGTCGGCTACACCTATCCGCAGCCCGCGCTCGCCGAGCAGTACAACGCCCCCGGCTCGCCGTACTGGGCGATGAAGACCTTCCTGCCCCTCGCACTGCCCGCCACCCACCCCTTCTGGACGGCGGCCGAACACCCGGCCCCGGCGATGCCCCCCGTCTCCGCCCAGCCGCACGCCGGCGCGGTCCTGATGCGGTCCGGCGGCGACGTCACCCTGCTCGCCGGACGGCAGCACCACGCCTGGGTCCGCCACGGAGCCGAGAAATACGCCAAGTTCGCCTACTCCTCACGGTTCGGCTTCAGCCTCCCCGCGGGGCCCGTCGGCCTGGAGCAGGGCGCGTACGACTCGATGCTGGCACTCAGCGACGACGGCGGAATCCACTACCGGGTACGGGAGGAGCCCAGGGACCACCACGTCACCGACTCCACCGTCCGCTGCACCTGGCATCCCTGGCCCGATGTGGAGGTCACCACCTGGCTGACCGCCGCCCCGCCCTGGCACCTGCGTGTCCACCGCGTCCGCACCGCGCGCCATCTGCACACCGCGGAAGGCGGCTTCGCCCTCGACCGCGACTCCGCGCCCGCCCGGCAGGCAGGACCCGCCCACGCCCGCGCAGCCGGGCCCGCAGGACTCAGCGGGCTGATCGACGGCGACGGCCGTCGCACCGGGCAGCTCGTGGACTGCCTGCCCGGCACCAATGTGCTCGCCCGTCGCACCACGCTGCCCACGCTCACCGGCGAACTCCCGCCCGGCGAGCACTGGCTGCGCTGCGCGGTCCTCGGCGCCCCGCCCGGACCGGACGGCGAGACCGCCTGGAAACGCCCACCCGAACCCCCGAACACCGGAGGCTGTACATGAGACCGGCTTTCAGACCGTCATCGCTGGTGGCCGCCGCGGCTGCCGCACTGATCGCCCTGCCGCTCGCCCTGCCGGGGGTGGCGACCGCCGCCGGACAGGGCCGGACCTACGAGGTCGCGACCTGGGGGTCCGACCGGTCCCCGGGCAGCGCACAGCACCCGCTGCGCACGATCGCACGCTGCGCCGAACTGGTACGCCCCGGCGACAGCTGTCTGATCCACCGCGGCACCTACCGCGAACAGGTGACCCCGCCCTCCGGCCGGGCGGACGCACCGATCACCTTCGCCGCGTACGGCGACGGAACGGTCACCATCGACGGCACCGAGACGGTCACCGGCTGGCAGGACGCGGGCGGCGGCCTGGTCGCGACGAGGACGGACCTCCCGCTCGACGCGAGCGAGAACGCCCTCTTCCTCGACGGCGACCGCGCCATGGAGGGCCGCTGGCCCAACTCCGGCACGGACCCGCTCAACCCGACCTGGGCCGTCGCCGAAAGGACCTCCACCGACCAGCACATCGACGACCCCGACCTGCCGGCCGGTGACTTCACCGGCGCCACGGTCCATCTGTGGGCTGGCTCCAACCCCTGGAGCCAGCAGACCGGAACCGTCACCTCGACCACCGCCGGCGCCCTCGACTTCAAGGGCGGCAACTACCGCTGCGACCCGCTCTGCATGGGGGACCAGAACTTCCGCAACTACTATCTGGTCGGTGCCAAGGCCGCCCTCGACCAGCCGGGCGAGTGGTACTACGACAAGGCCGAGCGGAAGCTGTACCTCGTCCCGCCGAAGGGCGGCATGGCCGGCCACACCGTCACCGCCAAGCAGCGCTCCTGGGGCGTCGACCTCAGCGACAGCTCCTACGTCACGGTCCGCGGCCTCGACCTGTGGGGCACGTCCCTGCGCACCGGCGAGGACAGCACGGGCGTCGTCGTCGAGCGCCTGAACGCCCGTTACGTGTCCGAGTACTCGACCCTGCCGATGCCCGCCGACGACGAACTCGCGATCGAACCCGGTGAGGGCCACATCGTCGTCTCCCGCATCCTCGACTCGGGCGTGCAGATACTCGGCACGGGCAACACCCTGCGCGACAGCGAGATCGGCTACTCGGCCGGCACCGGCGTCCTCGTGCGGGGCAGCGGAAACACCGTCACCAACACGTACATCCACGACATCGGCTGGATGGGCAGCTACACGCCGGGCATCGAGATCAACGGCAGTGACCACACCGTCACCCACAACACCATCCGCCGCACCGGGCGCGGCAGCATCGACGTGTCGTGGCAGCTGAACGGCGTGCCCTTCCACGGCAACCGGATCGCCTACAACGACCTCTCCGAGGCGATGCGGACCTCCCGCGACGGAAGCCCCTTCTACGTCTGCTGCAACCTGGACGCCACCGGCACGAGTGTCGACCACAACATCGTCCACGACCACGACGGTCAGGTCGGCTACTACATCGACAACTCCTCCGGCAACTTCCTCCTCCACCACAACGTCGCGTACAACACCGGAACCCGCGGCACCTTCTTCAACGGCCACAGCGGGGTCAGCCTCGGCAACCGGGACCACCACTCCTCGTACGGCCCCGGCATCACGGGTGCGTCGGTCCGCCTCAGCGGCGCCACCGACGCCACGGGGACGTACGTCAGCAACATCGTCGGCATGACCAAGACGGAGATCTCCGGCCCCGGCGACCCCGCCCCGATCGAGCGCAGCAACCTGCTCCCGCCCACCGACCCGCGCTACGCCGACGCCCGCAACGGCGAGCTGTGGCTGCTCGACGACTCACCGGCGATCGACGCGGGGGAGACGGTCGACGGGGTCACGACCGGGGTCCGCGGCGCCGGTCCCGACCAGGGCGCGTACGAGTACGGCGACGCCATCTGGTCCGCGGGCTGCGACCTGCCCGGCTGCCAGTCGCGCCTGCGCAACGACGGATGGACCGCCACGGCGTCCGACGGCAGCGACGCCTCCGCCGCGGTGGACGGCGTGCAGACCACCCAGTGGCAGGCCACCGGACTCCAGGCTCCCGGGCAGACGCTGACCGTCGACCTCGGCACGGCGAAGACGGTGGGCAGGCTCGCCCTCGACGCCGGTCTGGACGCCACCGGGCATCCGTCCGGATTCACCGTGGCCACCAGCCGTGACGGCAAGCGGTGGGACTCGGTCGCACAGGTCGCGGGGCGCTCCTTCACGCAGGAAGCGGTCTTCGCACCGGCCACCGTCCGCTATCTGCGGATCACCCTCACCGCTCCCGGCGACACCGCGTGGGCCGTGAACGAGGTCCGGCTGTACGCGGACGGTCCGGACGCGGCCACCACGCTCCAGGCCGAACAGGCCACCGACGTCAAGGGCGTGGAGCGCGGCGAAGCGGCCACCGGGGTTCTCGGCTCCGGCGACCGGTTCGGCTTCCGCAAGGTGCAGTTCGGCGCGGGGGCCGACCGGCTGACCGCCCGTCTCGCGGCTGCCGGAAACGGCCGCACCGGAGTGCTCCAGCTACGCCTGGACAGTCCGAAGGGCCCGCTCGTCGGCGTGCTGCCGGTGAAGGCCACCGGCGGTCCCGACGCCTGGCAGGAGCAGTCGGTGAAGCTGCTGCGCACCGTCACCGGCTCGCACGACATCCATCTGGTCGCGGCGGGCGGCTCCGAGGTCGCCGCGGTCGACTGGTTGACGTTCCGCAAGTGATCCGGCCGAGGGGGCGGGGATTCCTCAGGGATCCCCGCCCCCTCTTCCATGCGCGGTGTCAGGGAGCGGAGATGGCGCGAGGGCCGTCGGAGAGCGCCCACGACGGCTTCACACCACTCACCTGGCACACCATCAGGAAGAGCGGGATCGGCGGGGTGTACGGCATGCGGTTGTCGGGCTGGTGGATCAGCCTCGGCCGTACCGCCGGAACGCACGCGCCCTTCGCGTACGAGGCCTGTGCGGGCCAGTCCAGATCGAGATCGGAGCCCGCGGGCACGATCCACCACCAGCGGTCGGCGTCCGCGAAGACGCAACCGGTGCGCGGCAGATGCGACATCAGCCGGAAGCCGTACCGGGACGGCACCCCCACCGCGTCGCAGCCCAGGCTCGCCGACAGCGCGGGAGGCAGCGGCAATTGGACCGTGCCCGTGTCGGAGGCGGGCCGGAGTTCACGTGAGCGGCGTGCTCCGAGCAGATGGGACATGGCGTTCCTCAGCATGACCGCTCCGAGCCGTGCGGCAGTTCCGCCCAGACGATGCGCCCCGAGCCGTTGCCCGCGTCGCGGGAACCCCAGGAGCTGCTCATCGCGTCCACGAGCAGCAGGCCGCGTCCGTGCTCGTCGTCGGCGGTGCGGCACAGCTGCGGCCCGCCGGGCTGGTGTCCTTGGTCCTGCACGGCTATGCGCAGCCGCCCGTCGAGGCAGCGCAGCTCGCACACGACGCGAGCGCTCACGGTGTGCACCACCGCGTTGGTGACCAGTTCCGAGACGATCAGGACCGCTGCCTCGTGCGTGTCCTCGGTCAGCCGCCACTCGTCGAGCCGAGCCGTCGTCAGCCGCCGTGCACCGGCCACCGACTCGGGGTGCGCGGGCAGCGCGAAGCAGTACCGGAGCGCTTCCGTCCCGGGCCTGAGATCCATGAGCCGGGGGATAAGCGCGCTGCCAGGTGCCACAACCGAATCCTCACAGTGGGGGCTGCGTCACACTCCGCGGTCCCATGTGCATGAGGGCGGTCGTGACTACACGAACTGGTTCACTCACCAACTCTCCCCCTGTCGGGAACACTTGGCAAGGGGCACTCTGAAAAATTCAGAGTGGCAGTGTTCTGGGTGGCCCGCGCATGGCACACTGCTGGCAAACAGCGCATCGGGAGGTCTGAAGTGAGCGAACCGCGGTCCGCCCCGACCGTGGGTCAGGTCGTTCTCGGCAAGCGCCTGCAGGATCTGCGGGAGCGCGTCGGCCTGAGCCGTGACCAGGCTGCCAAGGTGCTGCGGGTCGCACCTGCGACGATACGCAGGTTGGAGACCGCCGAGGTCGCTCTCAAGATCCCCTATGTCCAGCTGCTGCTGAAGGCGTACGGCATCGCCGACGCCGAGGCCGACGCCTTCGTGGAGCTCGCCGAGGAAGCCAACAAGCCCGGCTGGTGGCAGCGCTTCCACGATGTGCTGCCCGACTGGTTCAGCATGTACGTCAGTCTGGAGGGCGCCGCGAGCCTCCTGCGCATGTACGAGCCGCACTTCGTACCCGGACTGCTCCAGACCGAGGACTACGCACGCTCGGTGATGCGCACCGGAGCCGTCGGCCAGACCAGGCCCGAGGACATCGAGCGCCATGTCGCGCTGCGGATGGAGCGGCAGTCCCTGTTGACCAGACCGGACTCCCCGAAGCTGTGGGTGGTGATGGACGAGACGGTGCTCCGCCGTCCCGTCGGCAGTGTCGACGCCATGCGCGGGCAGATCGACCGGCTGCTGGAAGCGACCGAGCTGCCGCATGTGACGCTCCAGATCGCGGAATTCTCGACCGGTCACCACCCGGGCACCTACGGCCCCTTCGTCCTCTTCCGCTTCGGTATTCCCGAACTTCCCGACATGGTTTTCAGCGAGTACCTGACCGGAGCCGTCTACTTCGACGCGCGCCCCGAGGTGGCCTCCTACCTCGAAGTCATGGACCGCATGGCGGCTCAGGCCGCGACTGCACAACGCACGAAGGAAATCCTCCGGGAATTCCGCAAGGAGCTGTGATGGAACCCATATACAACGGCATGCCGGCCGCCGAACTCGGCTCCGAGGGCTGGTCCAAGCCGTGGAGCGGTGGGAACGGAGGCAATTGCGTCGAAGCCATGAAGCTGTCCGACGGAAGAGTCGCCGTGCGCCAGTCCGCAGACCCCGACGGCCCCGCTCTCATCTACTCCCCGCGCGAGATCGCCGCCTTCATCCAGGGCGCCAAGTCCGGCCAGGCGGACTTCCTTCTCACCTGAGGAACCGCATCACCCGCACCGACCGCAGTACCCGTAAGGCCGCATCACCCGCACCGACCGCATCACCTGAAACGCATGGACCGGTGACCCGGTCCGCCCTGACCGACAGCCTCTCCGGCGGATTCCCCGGCGCCGGAGCCCGGCCCCGGCCAGACTCTTGTTGTTCGCCGACCTATGGACCCATGGAGCGTGCTATGACCGGGCAAGAACCCCGAGCCATCGAGATCGACACCAGCAAGCCGCATCCCGCACGGATGTACGACTGGTTCCTCGGCGGCAAGGACAACTACCCGGTCGACGAGCAGATGGCCCGGCAACTGCTGTCCGTGGACGCCAGGGGACGCGACATGGCCCGCGTCAACCGGGCCTTCATGCACCGCGCCACCCGGTGGCTGGCCGAGAGCGGCATCCGCCAGTTCCTCGACATCGGCACCGGCATACCCACCGAGCCGAACCTCCACCAGATCGCCCAGCGCACCGCCCCCGACGCCCGCGTCGTCTACTGCGACAACGACCCGATCGTCCTCGCGCACGCGGCGGCCCTCCTGCGCTCCACCCCGCAGGGCGCCACCGAGTACATCCAGGTCGACGCCCGCAGGCCGGAAGTCATCCTGGAACAGGCCGGCGAGGTCCTCGACTTCCGCGAGCCGATCGCGCTCTCGCTGCTGGCCCTGCTGCACTTCCTGGACGACGAGGACGGCGCGGCCGAACTCGTCAACAGCCTGGTCGAGCGGCTTCCCTCCGGAAGCTACCTCGTTCTCTCGCAGACCACCGGGGACTTCGACCCCGAGGGCGCGGCGCAGGCGTCCGCCCTGTACAAGGCCCGCGGGATGACACTGCGTCTGCGTTCGCACGCCGAATTCTCCAGGTTCTTCGACGGACTCGACCTCATCGAGCCGGGTGTCACCCTCTCCGCGGACTGGCACCCGGAGCTGGGCGAGGTCGTCGACGTCGCCGGGGACGAGCCCATCCCGGGCTACGCGGGCGTGGCCCACAAGGCCTGACGGCCCGGCGGACGTTGCCTGCTGACGCGCCTTGCCGGGCGCTCTCCCTCACCGAGGGGTCTCCGCCCGGCGGGCCGGCTCCCCGTGCGTCCCTCCGCCGCGTCCCCCCGGCCCGCCGGGCCGGGCGGACGCGGGCGACAATGGACGCATGTCACGACGCACCACACGCCCGAAGCGGTCCGCCACCGGCGGAGCGCGGCCTTCCGCGATCACCGCGCAGTCGCCGTGCCCGTGCGGCCTGCCCGCCACCTACGCGGACTGCTGCGGTCGCCTGCACGCCGGGACCGCAGCAGCACCGACCTGCGAGGCGCTGATGCGCTCGCGGTACACCGCCTTCGCGGTACAGGACGAGGCGTATCTGCTGCGCACCTGGCACCCCGACACCCGGCCGCCCGCCGTGGACTTCGATCCGGGGACGCGCTGGGTGCGGCTGGAGATCCTGGACACGACGGACGGCAGCGCGTTCCACACCACGGGGACGGTCACCTTCCGCGCGCACTGCACGGACAACGGCAGGCCGGACTCGCTCCACGAGAAGAGCCGCTTCGTCCGGTCCGGGGGCGCCTGGGTGTACGCGAGCGCGGTCTTCGCCGACTGACGGAGCCGCGTGCCGGGCCCTGCCCGCTCAGAGGTCACCCGACAGGCTCTCGGACGGCCCTCGCCCGCGACCTCTCCGGGGAGAGTTCCTGCGTCAGGTCCTCCGCCAGCAACCGTTTGGCGATCACGTCCACCGCCGCGCGCAGCCGCCGGTCGTCCGGGCGTGCCCCGTGCTCGTCCAGGCGCTCGTTGAGCCACCGCGCCCACGCGGAGGTGATCGCCGCGGCCTCCCGGCTGCCCGCGGCCGTGTGGGTGAACACATGACCGTCGCCGGTGAGGAAGCCCTCCTCGATCATCCGGTCGAAGACCGGCACCAGCACCTCGGGCGGAACCCGGTGCCGGGTCGCGATCAGGTTCAGACTCGCATGGCCGACCATCCGGGTGAACAGCTCGACCTGCATGACCGCCCAGGCCCCCGCCATGTCCAGCCGCGTGTCCGAACCCGCGGTGATCCGCCGGGCCGTGTCCGGTCCCACCTGGTGCAGGATCTTGGCCACGGTGAATTCCAGCACCTTGGCCGAGTCCCCGTCGCTGGGCTGGGCGAAGCCCTCACCCATGTCCGTCGAGCCGACCCGTGCCGTGTCCCGGAGCTTCATCTGCTTCAGGAAGAGCGCCACGACGAACCCCAGGAGCGCCACCGGCACCGTCCACAGGAACACGGTGTGCAGCGTGTCGGCGTACGCCTGTGCCAGTGGCGCGGACTGCGCGGCGGGCAGACGGTGCAGCCCCTCCGGGCTCTGCGCGGCCTTCGTCAGCACGGCGGGGTCACCGCCCGCCCGTGCCGCCGCGGCGACGCCGTCGGTCAGATTCGGCTTCAGCGCGTTGGCGTAGATCGTGCCGAACACGGCCGTGCCGAAGGAGCTGCCGAGCGTACGGAAGAACGTCACGCCCGACGTCGCCGTACCCAGATCCGAGTAGTCGACGGTGTTCTGCACGGCGATGGTCAGCACCTGCATGGACAGTCCGATGCCGACGCCGAGCACCAGCATGTACAGCGACTCCAGCCCCACACCGCTGCCCGGACCCATCAGGGAGAGCAGAAACAGCCCCACCGCCATGACGAGCGAGCCCACGACGGGGTAGATCCGGTACCGGCCCGTCCTGGAGACCATGTTGCCGCTGAAGATCGAGGCGCCGAGCAGCCCGATGACCATCGGCAGCGTCCGCACGCCCGAGATGGTCGCCGAGTCCCCGTCCACGTACTGCAGATACGTCGGCAGGAAGGTCATCGCGCCGAGCATGGCGAAGCCCACGATGAAGCTCAGGATCGAGCAGACGGTGAACACCGGATTCTGGAACAGCCGCATCGGCAGCATCGGTTCCTTCGCCCGGAACTCCACGAGGCAGAAGACGGCCAGGGCCACGACTCCGGCCGCGAAGAGACCGATGATGACGGGCGAGCCCCACGCGTACTCGTTGCCGCCCCAGCTTGTCGCGAGGATCAGCGCGCTCGCGCCGACCGTGACCATCGCGATGCCCAGGTAGTCGATCACGGGCCGCCCCGCCGCCTTCACCGACGGGATCGTCCGAGCGGCGGCGATGACCACCACGATCGCGATCGGCACATTGACGTAGAACGCCCAGCGCCAGCTCAGGTGGTCGGTGAAGAGCCCGCCGAGCAACGGCCCGATCACCGTCGACACCCCGAATACCGCGCCCATCGCACCCTGGTACTTGCCGCGCTCACGCAGTGGGATCACATCGGCGATCAGCGCCATCGAGGTGACCATCAGCCCACCCGCGCCGATGCCCTGCAGCCCGCGCCAGACGATCAGGAGCGTCATGTTGCTCGCGAGACCGCACAGGAAGGAACCGGTGATGAAGATGATCGCCGACAGCTGGAAGATGATCTTCCGGCCGAACAGGTCGCCGAACTTGCCGGCCAGGACCGTCGCCACCGTCTCGGCGAGCAGATACGCGGTGACCACCCAGGACATATGGGCGGCGCCGCCGAGATCCGAGACGATCGTCGGCAGCGCGGTGCCGACGATCGTCTGGTCCAGGGCCGCCAGCAGAATTCCGAGCACGATCGTCGCGAAGACGATGTTCCTGCGGCGGGGATCGAGAACGGGCGGCGCGGCGGCACTCTGCGCTGCGGGGGCGGTCTCGCTGGCAGTGGTCACGTCTGCACGCTCACACGGGCCCGCGACTCCCGCATGTGGGGGACGGCCGAACGGGCCGTCAGGCCAGCAGATCCCGCAGGGAAGCCTTCAGGCGGGTGACGAACGCCGCCCGCACCGGCTGCGCGACGCGGTCCAGCGAGAGATACGGATTCAGGTCCTCCAGCTCGACGAGCAGCAGTTCGCCCGCCGCGGTCCGGCAGGCGTCGACCCGCTGGATACCGTGGTCGAGCGTGTTCCAGTCCACGAAACTCCGGGCGAACTCCAGATCCGCCCCGCTCGGATCGTACGGCTCCAGCACCCACCGCCGCTCCGGATCCGGTGCGTACAGCGCGTACTGGAAGTCGTGGTCGATGAAGTAGAACGACACCTCGTAGCGGAAGTCGATCCGCGGCTGGACGAGCACCGTGCCGTCCTCGCCCTCCGGCAGCGCCACCTCCTGCACGAACCGCAGCCCGACCGAGTCCGCCCCCAGTTTCGGCTTGACCACGTACTCCGCGACCGCGGGCAGCAGCCCCAGATCCGCTGTCCGGTCCACCGTGGGGATCACCGGATATCCGGCCCGGCTCAGATCGACCAGATACTGCTTGCCCGCCATGTCACCCCGGCCGTTGAGCGGGTTGTAGACGCGTACGCCCTGCTCCCGGGCCCGCGTGCGGAAGGCGTCGTACGCCTCCTGGTAGTGCAGCACCGGACCGCTGTTGCGTATGACGACCGCGTCGAAGCCGTCCAGCAGCGCGGCGGCGTCCAGGGGGTGGCAGAGCGCGACGTCGAACTCCTCGCGCAGGCGTGACGTCAGATGGATGTCCTCGTCGCAGTAGCGGCGGCCTCTCGCCTCGTAGGCGAGGTCGGTGACGAAGAGGACGGACGGGCGCGGGCCGACGGGCATGACGTTCCCCCATGGGGCGTGGCGGCGGACAGTGGGTCGTTGACGTCGACGGCGCCGCCCGGCGCGGGCCGGGGCGTCATGAGGTCCGCCCCGGACGAGCCGGCCGCACAGCGATCGCTGTCACGGCCCGACACTCTCATGTCCGCCGTAGCCGGTCCCCACCCGGTCGGGGCTCCGGGCGCACGGGCCGGCGCGGACGGCGCCCGCGCCGGGGGTGATCAGCGGATGTGGCGCCCGGAGATCGCCCGCGCGATCACCAGGCGCTGGATCTCGCTCGTCCCCTCGAAGATCGTGTAGATCTTGGCGTCGCGGTACATCCGCTCCACGGGATGCTCCCTGCTGTACCCGGCGCCGCCCAGGATCTGGACGGCCTTCTCGGTCGCGGACACGGCCAGTTCACCCGCGCGCAGCTTGGACATGGAGCCCTGTCCCGCGTCGAAGCTCCGGTCGTTGCGTGCCATCCAGGCGGCCTGCCAGATCAGCAGCCGTACGGCTTCGATCTCGGTGCGGAGGTCGGCCAGCGCGAACGCGATCGACTGGTTCTCGATGATCGGCCGGCCGAACGCCTCGCGCTGACCCGCGTACTCCAGCGCGTACTCGTACGCGGCGCGGGCGATGCCCAGCGCCTGGGCGCCGACGGTCGGGCGGCTCACCTCGAAGGTCGCCATCGCCGCCTGTCCCTTGGCGTTCGTCCCCTCGCGGGCCCGGGCCAGCCGGGCGTCGAGCTTCTCCTTTCCGCCGAGGAGGCAGTGTCCGGGCACGCGGACGTCGTCGAGGAAGACGTCCGCCGTGTGCGAGGCGCGCAGGCCGAGCTTCTTGATGGTGCGGCTCGCCGCGAGGCCGTCGGTGCCGGGCGGCACGATGAACGCGGCCTGCCCCCTGGAGCCGAGCGACGGGTCGACGGAGGCGACGACCACATGGACCTCGGCGATGCCGCCGTTGGTGATCCACGCCTTCTGGCCGGTCAGTACCCACTCGTCGCGGGCCTCGTCGTAACGGGCCCTGGTCGTCATCGCGGAGACATCGGAGCCGGCCTGCGGTTCGGACACGCAGAACGCGGCGACCTTCGGGTCGTCCTCGTCGCCGTAGCACTGCGGCACCCATTCGGCCAGCTGGTCCGGGGTGCCGGAGGCGAAGATGCCGGCGACGGCGAGGGAGGTGCCGAAGAGCGCCATGCCGATTCCGGCGTCGCCCCAGAACAGTTCCTCGTTGGCGATCTGGAGGGAGAGGCCGGAGGGGTCGCCGTACATGTCGGCGAGGGACTCGAAACCGTACAGGCCGATCCGCGCGGCCTCCTGGATGACGGGCCACGGGGTCTCCTCCCGGGCGTCCCACTCGGCGGCCGCGGGGCGGACGACCTGGGCGGCGAAGCCGTGCACCCAGTTGCGCAGATCCTGCTGCTCCTCGGTGAGCGCGAGGGAGAAATAGCTCATGGGCTCAGACCTTCGGGATGTCGAAGTAGCGGGTCAGCCCGGAGGCCAGCGAGACATCGCCGGCGACCTTCAGCTTGCGCATCATGAACATGGTCACGGGATTGCCGTTGCCGGAGACCAGTTTGAGGAACTCGGTGTCCCCCATCACCAGCGTCGTGCGCGGTTCGGCGTCGGAGCGGCCCTCGCTGACGGTGCAGCGGCCTTCGGCGATCGCGGTCTCGAAGACCACCTCGCTGTCCCCGGTTATCTTCCACCGGATCAGTGCCTTCAGCTGCCCTGCCGCCTCCGGACGGAACTGCTGCTTCATCCGGCCGAAGACCTCACCGAGTATGCGCAGGCGCAGTTCGCCGTGCATGACCTCGCCGAGCTGCTTGGCGGACAGGCCCTTGACGATGCGGGCGAATTCCGCGGGGGAGACGGCCGCGAAGTCGAGCCCGGCCAGTTCGTCGGTGAGGTTGCCGCTGCTGTTGTCGGCCACGCCAGTTCCTTACTCCAGAGTAAACTTACTTTTGAGTAAGGTACGGGCCGTGCCGCGCCCTCCGCAAGACGGGCGCGCCTCCTCGCCAGGAGGTCACGAGCCTTCGTGCGTCGTGGGGCGGGTGCGGGCCTTCGCGGGTAGATCCCGCCTTCGTGAGGCGGGTGCGGCCCTTCGCGTGGCAGGCGTGGGCCTTCGGGGGGCAGGTGCGGGCCTTCGCGGGGCAGGTGCGGGAGGAGGGGAGGCCGGCGGGTCACCAGGAGTCGTCGGGGCGCACCGGCAGCCGGGGGTGGTGGGCGGCCAGGACCTTGTTGGCGCGGGCCAGGGCGGAGAGTGCCTGCTCGCGGTCGGCCTGGTCCTCGACGCAGAGCCGGGGGCCGCGGAACCTGCGCACCTCGCGTGCGGCGCAGTCGGCGTCGAACTCCGCCTGCAGGATGTGCGGCGGGGTGCAGGATCCGATCAGCGCGGCGACCCGGTCCGGGATCGGCACGGGGACGAGGAGGTGCGAGGCGGTCATGGGGGGTTCCCTCTCGGATGGTTGGCCAGGAGGCGGTTCTTGGCGCAGCCGCCTGGTGGGCGGCCGACTTCTCCATGTGTACGGGACGCCATTCCGGGTTTCTCGTTGAGAACGTCTCCGTGTGGCAACCGTTTGGGAGTGACCGGTCTTTTTCCCTTACCCGTAAGTAAGTTGACTCCGCGTGAGGTACGTGCTCGGGTCGGAATCCCCGCTGCGCCGATCAGAGTGGTGTGTCGTTGCTGCGGGCCCGCAGCTGCATCGCGCGGAGCACGGCCTCGGTGGAGAACCGGGACTCCGGGTCGACGAGTTGCTCGCCGAAGATGGATTCCAGATTGCGCATCCGGTAGCGGACGGTCTGCGGGTGCACGTCGAGCAGCTCGCCCATCTGGGCGGCGGTGCCGCGGGTGTCGAGCCAGATCCGCAGGGTCTCGATCAGCCGCTCCCGCCGGTTGACGCTGATGCCGGCGATCGGGGCGAGTTCGCGCCGGGCGAGCTGGTCGAGGAGGACCGGGTCGGAGAGCAGCCACAGGGTGATCAGGTGGTCCTCGCAGAGGATGACGGGTGCGTCGTCGATCGCCCCCGCGTCGACGAGTTCCAGCACGCGACGTGCCCAGCGGATCGAGTCCGATGCCAGGGCGGCGGGAACGGTCAGGCCGATGGCTGCGTGGGTACCCGGGAGCGCGTGATCAAGCATGCGTCTTCGCATCTCGTCGAACGGTCCCGGGATCAGTAAGTGCGGCTGCGGGTCGGTGAAGTCGACGAGGACGTCGCGGTCGGCGCCGAGCCGCCCGAGGTCCGCCGACGGGCGCACCGCGACGAGCGTCACCTCGTCGGGCATCACCCAGCCGGTCTGCTCGCAGAGTTCGGCGA
Source organism: Streptomyces sp. NPDC058051 (assembly GCF_042885475.1). Lineage (NCBI taxonomy): Bacteria > Bacillati > Actinomycetota > Actinomycetes > Kitasatosporales > Streptomycetaceae > Streptomyces > Streptomyces sp. NPDC058051. The sequence continues at coordinate 93,341 of NZ_JBHVRW010000023.1, read as the reverse complement.
TGGCGGTACGGGGCACGGGCCGGCCGGCGAGTATCAGATGCAGCAGCCGCCGCCGGAGCGTGTCCGTATGGTCGCTGGAGGCGGCCCTTACCTCCAAGTAGCCCTCGCGGGACAGCGCTTCGAGCTCGTCGACGTAGGAGAAGAGCGCGTCGGCGAAGGTGAGCATCATCGTGGGGGAGAGGTTGTAGCGCCGGCCCACCTTCTTCGCCCGGCGCAGCGCGATCCGGGCGCCCAGTCGGTACGCGCCCTGCAACTGGTCCAGACCGCGTCCCTCGTACGCCTCGAACCTGCCGAATCTGCGGCACATCTCGTCGCGCAGGGCGGAGGGAGAGGCCGGCTCGGCGACCTGGTCCACGAAGACGGAGATGCTCTGCTCCACGCCGACCCGGATGCCCTGCCCGTAGGGGCCGTCGAGCAGTCGCGCGTACTCGGGGTAGGCGCGGGTCACCTCCAGCCCGATCTCCTTGATCAGGCTGGGGAGTTCGGGCCGTACGATCGCGGCGAACTCCTGAGGCAGTGGCCCCAGCGGTTCTCCGAGGTCCGAGGATTGTGCGACTCCCGGCATGCCTGTACCCCTTGCTCTCCGGCGCCCGATGGGGGTGGGCCGTGGGAGGAGCGCTCCCAGGCCTTCAGGTGCGTACCAACGTGGCTGCTGAAGATAGTCCACGCAGGGGCCCGTGGAACACCGTCGTGACAGCACGAGATGCAAGGGGCACCTATTCCCGTGCCGGGGCCGGGCCGCTCCTCTTCCGGGCCGGCCACGGATCCGGCGGACGGAGTGGGACCGCAATCAGGTCCGGCAGTCAGTGGCAAGGAATTCCCGGCCGACCGGGAATCCCTGTGCGGCCGTCACCGGTAATGGGGAGCGCGTCGCGATCGGTATTCCGGTGGTAATTCGACTGTGTGGGGGCGGTGAAGTCAAGGGCCCTCGCTCCGGTGGCCGCGCAGTGAACCGATTGAACCGATCGGGGCCGGATCCGTCTCCCGACAGGGGCCGTGACGTGGGGAGTTGCCGAGATTCCCGGCCGCCGACCGGCCGATCCGGCGACTGCGCGCCACACTGTCGCCGGGCCCGAACCACTCACTTCTGGATAAGAATCGATGATCCCGTACTCGCCCCGGAACAAGTTATTGCCCGGCGGATGCGCTTTCGGAGATTCTTCGTCCCGAGTGTTGCGGTGCAACATTACTCGCCCGTAGCGTCATCGCCGAACGCAAGTGGTCGAGCAGTCGGTCAGGTCGGACTGCCACTTCTCTGTCCTGTGACCCCGCCCCGGGAGCTCCGCCGAATCCGGCCGGAGGCGAGCTTCGGCACCGGGTCATACATCCTGAAGGGATACGGATCCGTGAACACCCTTGCTCGCAGAGCCGCAGTTGTAACCGCCGCCCTCGGTGCGGCCATCGGAATGACGGTGTCGGCGGCCTCGGCCGGTACCGCGGCGACCTGGACGGTCGCGCCGTCGGGGGCCTACACCGCGCACGCCGACTTCCCGACCCTGGAAGTGCCGTTGGCGTCACTGGAGTGCGCATCCTCCGACGTGACGGCCGGCGTCCTCCAGGCGTCGAGCTCCACCGGTAACGGCATCGCCAACATCAACAACATCATCTTCACCGACTGCACGGTCGGTGGCATCCCCTTCGATGTCACGATGAAGACGACGCCGTGGCTGATCAACGCCGTCCAGCCGAACGCCTCCAACGCGAACTGGGTGGACGGCACCGTGAGTTCCATCTCGGCCCACATCTCCGGAATCGGCTGCAGTGCCGACTTCACGGGTAAGGTCTACGGGCGCTACCAGAACAACACCGGTGACCTCGTCATCGACGGCACGGGCGTCGAGCTGGTCGCGTCCAGCGCCAGCTGCCTCGGACTCATCAACAACGGTGACGTGGCCAGCTTCAACGCCTCGTACCACGTGAACGTGACGTCGACGGGCACGTCGCCGACGATCACCACCCCGTAGTACCGGACAGCGCACGGGTACGGGCCGATGGCGGGCGAATGCTGCCGCCGTCGGCCCGGCCTTCTCGTTTCCGGCGCCGTGGGCGACGGCGCCGCAGCAGAACAGTCGCAGCACGCACGAGGTGGAGGACAGCGTCGGCATGAACATGAAGTCACTCGTGGCGGGCGGCAGGCGGTCGATGCGGCTCGCCTCGGTCGCGGGCGTCGCGCTCCTCGCCGGGCTGCTGTCCGGACCCGGATCCGTCGCGGAAGAAGGCACGAAGCCGGTCACCCTCGCGTACGACTGCGGACCGAAGGACGGGACCGCGGCGGCCACGGTCGAGGTCTCGGTGGAAGTCCCGGCCACGGGCGATGTCGGCCGGCCCGTGCAACCCGGGCCCGCGACAGTCGCCGTGACGCTGTCGCGGACCGATCTCGACGGGCTGCTCCCGGCCGGCACCGAGGCGGTGGTGAGCACGGCGGCGCTCACGGTGGAAGTGGCGCAGAACGATCAGTCGGTCCAGGCGCAGTGGGCCGACCTCGGCGCTCCGGGCACCCCGCTTGCTTCCGACGGCACGGTGAGGATGGTCCACTCGGGCGAGGTCCCGTCGGTGACGGTGGGATCTCCGGGTGAGGTCCGTTTCACCGCAGGGGAGTTGACGGTCACGCTGCGCTCCGCGACGGCCCTGGGCCAGGAGAGCGAAGCGGCTCCGGCAACGCTGACGTGCGAACCGGAGAAGGGGCAGGACGGACGTCTTGCGACTGTTTCGGTGCCGGGCGGCCCGGATGCCGATGCGTCCACAACACCCGACCCGGCGGAAAGCGGCGACTCGGGCGAGAAGTCCGCGGAAGGCATCATGGTCGAGCCGGAGGACACCCCGGCCGAGGACGCCGATCCCTGCCCGGTCGAGCCGGCCACGGGGGAGATGGACGCGAGCGAGGCCCCGCAGGCACCTCCGGGCGATCCCGTCAGGGAGACCGATGTGCCCACGGGCGGAACCTTCGGTTGCGCCTACGCGGTCGGGATCGCCAACGTGAGCAAGCTGAACGGGGCCATGATCATCAACGATCCCGCCCGCACCCCGGCAATGATCAGCGTCATGGCGATCAAACACACCGCGAATCGTGCCGCCAGCGCCAAGGGCGGTGCCTACACCCGACTCGACTCGCTCGGGAACCTGAAGCTTCCGGATGCCGAATCGACCTTCTTGACCTTCGGATTCCAGCCGGTCAGCGCGAAGGTGGAATTCGAGAACGGCCCGATGACCATCTCCACCGGAAACATCGGTACCGGCGCCCAGAGAATCGCCTTTTCCACGGCCTTTTTCATGCAGTCCTTGCGTCTCCACGACGTGAAGGTCAATGGAACTCCCCTGGACGTGGGAAGCAATTGCAGGACCGTCAGACCCTTCAAGGTGGTTCTCAACGGCGGGGCGAAATATGTCAATGTCTACTCCGGCGGCCTGTTGGAGGGGGAGGTGGACATCCCGCCGTTCTCCGGCTGCAGTTCGGGTGACGAGAATCTCGACGCCTTGTTCACGGCATCCATTTCGGGCCCGGGGAACCTGATCAGCATGAACCAGGGAACGACATGCATTCCGAGTTCGCCCAACAACCTCTGCCCGCCGACCATGCCGAAGATGCCGGGCACGAAATCGTGAGCGCCTGACCTGCCCGCACGGCCGGCCCGCCTGACCTGCCCGCGTCACCTGCCCGGCGTTCCGCCTGACCTGCCCGGCGTTCCGCGTCCCGCGGAACGCCGGGCAGGACGCGTGTCCTGCCCCGCGTGACGGTCAGTGTGTCCGTCGGTGCGACGTACACCGGCCGGGACGCCGATGTGTCCGCCGGTGTGATGACGTGCACAGGCCGGGACGCGGATGCCTCCACTCGCGTGCGTGACGGCCTCACGGCCGTCATCGTCGGCGCCCCGCAGGTAGTCCGATCCCTGCCGGTAGTCCGACCCCCGCCGGCACCCCCGCCGGTAGCTCGCCCCGCCGCAGGCAGTGTGCCCTCCGCGGTAGCCCGACCCCCCGCGTCGCCGGAGCGCTCCTCGTCCGTCCGCGCACGTCCACGCCCCGATGGGGCCACCTCCGCACAGGAGAGTGGCCCCACCGGGGCGTCGGGCAGGGAACGGCCTGTGGCTACTGGGCCGCCGAGTGCCAGTACTGCGACAGCAGCTTGCCCGCGTCGGGGGCGACGCTGCCGGGGTTGTTGATCGTCGCGACGTACGTCTGGGCGTCGTTGAGGGCCACGTTGTTGTTGCCCGAGGCCGCGGGCAGCCCGGTCTTCAGGTTCACCGCCCAGTTGAGCAGGCCCAGCCCGCAGCCGCCGGCCCCCGGGACCGCGTACGTCGTGTCGTTCTGGGTGGCGCCCAGGAGGCTGATCCGGCCCATGGGACCGGCCGCGTCGGTGGTGCCGTCGCCGGCGAACTTCTGGGTGCCGACGGTCGGGCGGGTCAGGTTCTCCGGACGGAGCAGGATCGGGTCCGAGGCGGAGCCGATGTAGCAGGAGTTGCCGAGGAACGGGTTCTCCAGGTGGATCCTCACCGGCAGCGTGACGATCGGCTTTCCGGTGGTGGTACCCGCCAGGAGCTGGAAGTCGGTGGGGTTGTTGACGGACTCGATGGTGGCGGTCACCCGGTTCAGGCTGACGTCCGTCAGCTGGTTGCAGATGCCGGTGATCACGGGAATGTCGCTGGGGCACATCAGGCCGAGCAGACCGCCGGGGATCTGGGCGGAGTCGGCGACCAGGGCGCCGCCCTGAGGTGAGACCACGGTCGTCCCGCCTCCCGGATGCGTGACGACCCCGATCTGCAGGTCGCTGGCGCCCACCGGGACCACGGTGTTGCCGAGCTTGATGGAGCCGCTCGCCGAGTGGGAGGAGACGCAGGTGGCGGTGTCGGTCGCCCCGTCCGCGGCCAGCATGGCGGGAGCGTCCACCGGGCAGCGGTTGAAAGGCGCCCAGTTGCCGTTCAGGGTCGTGGCCGCGGTGGCCGACCCCATGGACGCGAAGGCGGCAAGTGCGGTGAAGGAGGCGAGCAGCCCCACACGCGCCCGGTTCGAACCAGATCTCATGTCTTCCCCTTTTTTGAGGCAGCCGTCGTCGAGGCGGCCTGGTGAACCCGGAATTGCTCGGTCTGCCTGCGACGCCCCGAAGCCGGTGCGCGGCGGTCATGAAGTGAGGGGTGCGCAGATCATAGGTGTGCGATATGCGGGTGCTGGGGTCCTGAGCGAGCAAAGATGGTGCGGACTTCCCATTCACCGAGCCGTGAGGTTACTTGCGGGAAACACTGGCGCACAATCCCGCTGTTTGAGAATCTGCCGCCGCATACGACTTCTCGTCCGCGGGTGAGTACGGCATCAAGCCACCTTGTCACGTCGTGCGTACGGCCCGGGGGCGGCACGTGCCCCGTCGTCGTGCGTGCCCGTTGCGGAATTGACGCCCCTCCTGTGCGTTCGCGCCGGTCCGGGCGGTCGTCGGGCGGTCGGCCGTGATCGTCGGTGCGCCGGCACGTGAACTTCGGGAATTATCACTTGTCGATAGATTCCTCATGTCCGCTGCTCAGACACTGCAAAGAAAACGGCGGCTCGACGCGGGCTCGCGAAAACTTGGAGAACTTGTATTGCGGGGCAGGTTACCCGGCCGTAACGTCGCCCTCGTCGGCAACGCGTCCGGTGCGTCCGGAGATTGCTCACCCGTCAGAAAGGGACTCCTGTCGCGGCCCCCCGCGCCGGGATTCCCCGTCCGGGAGCTCTCAGCCCCGAATCGCCACACGGGCCGAGCTCTCATTCCGGGATCCCACGGCTCGGGCCCCCCTGGGCCGCGGGATCCCGGCCTGCGCCGACCGTGGTGCGTACGCAGTTCTTCACAAGGTTTGAGTGAAAGTTTGTCACTGGATGACAAGCAGGCCGGATGTTCGCGAATTGGCTGTTCAAGGGCTTGTCCTGGCGGTCTTGGTGAACTTAACGTGCGCCCCTCGGCGCACTTCTGTCACTTCGTGAGCGCATGCAGGAGGTGGGATGGGAATCGAAGTAGTGGTCGAAGGCCTTACCAAGTCTTTCGGCAAGCAGAACATCTGGCAGGATGTGTCGCTCACGCTCCCCGCCGGCGAGGTCAGCGTCATGCTCGGCCCTTCGGGTACGGGAAAGACCGTCTTCCTCAAGTCCATCATCGGCCTGCTGAAGCCCGAACACGGCCGCGTTCTCATCAATGGCGTCGACATGGTGAACAGCCCCGAGCGGGACATCATGGAGACCCGCAAACTCTTCGGGCTCATGTTCCAGGACGGTGCCCTCTTCGGGTCGATGTCGCTGTTCGACAACATCGCTTTTCCCCTGCGCGAGCACACCCGGAAGAAGGAATCCGAGATCCGCCGCATTGTCATGGAGCGGATCGACATCGTCGGGCTCCTCGGTTCCGAGGGGAAGCTGCCGGGCGAGATCTCGGGCGGCATGCGCAAGCGGGCCGGTCTCGCCCGTGCGCTCGTCCTGGATCCGCAGATCATCCTCTGCGACGAGCCGGACTCGGGGCTCGACCCGGTCCGCACCGCGTTCCTCTCCCAGCTCCTGATCGACCTCAACGCGCAGATCGACGCCACGATGCTCATCGTCACCCACAACCTCGACATCGCGGCGACCGTCCCCGACAACATGGGGATGCTGTTCTGCCGCAATCTCGTCACCTTCGGGCCGCGCGAGGTGCTGCTGACCAGCGACATGCCCGTCGTCTCCCAGTTCCTCTCCGGGCGCCGCGAAGGCCCCATCGGCATGTCCGAGGAGAAGGACGCCGCCACGCTCGCCGCCGAGCAGCTGAGCGGCAGCGGCACCGCCTACGGCCCGAGGACCGTCGTACCGCAGCTGGAACCCTCGCCCGGCATGCCGGTCCGCCAGGCCGTCCTGCGCCGTCGGGAGCGGGTCCTCGGCATGATGGGCCAGCTCCCGGAGGCCGCCCGCACCGCCATCATGAACAGCTACACCCCGGCCACCGGCGGTGCACACCCGTGACGGCCGAGATTCCGGTGCGGCCCCCCGAGCCGCCCGCCACCGATGCGAAACCCCCGCAGCCGGCCCCGGTGCAGAAGCAGCCGACGAGGCTGCTCACCCCGCTGCGCGAAATCGGCAAACTGTTCGCGCTCGCCCTGGCCGTGAGCCGCGCGGTCTTCCGGAGGCCCTTCCAGGTACGGGAGTTCATCGAGCAGTTCTGGTTCATCGCCAGCGTCACCATCCTGCCCGCCGCCCTCGTCTCCATCCCGTTCGGCGCGGTCATCGCCCTCCAGGTCGGCTCGCTCACCGAACAGCTCGGCGCCCAGTCGTTCACCGGCGGCGCCAGCGTCCTCGCCGTCATCCAGCAGGCCAGCCCGCTCATCGTGGCGCTGCTCATCTCCGGTGCGGGCGGCTCGGCGATCTGCGCCGACCTCGGGTCGCGGAAGATCCGCGAGGAACTCGACGCGATGGAGGTCATGGGCGTCTCGCCCATCCAGCGTCTCGTCGTCCCGCGTGTCCTGGCCACCATGTTCGTGGCCGTCCTGCTCAACGGCCTGGTCTCCGTCGTCGGCACCCTGGGCGGCTACTTCTTCAACGTGATCATGCAGCACGGAACCCCCGGCGCGTACCTCGCCAGCTTCTCCGCCCTCGCTCAGCTGCCCGACCTCTACATCAGCGAGTTCAAGGCACTGATCTTCGGCTTCATCGCCGGCATCGTCGCGGCCTACCGGGGGCTGAACCCGCGCGGCGGCCCCAAGGGCGTCGGCGACGCGGTCAACCAGTCCGTCGTCATCACCTTCATGCTGCTGTTCTTCGTGAACATGATCCTCACGGCGATCTATCTTCAGATCGTCCCCGCGAAGGGGAGCTGAGAGAAGATGTCCATGCTCGGCTGGCTGGATCGCTCGGGCGATCAACTCACCTTCTACATACGCGCGCTGATCTGGATCCCCCGGACCCTGCGCCGCTACCTCAAAGAGGTGCAGCGCCTCCTCGCCGAAGTCGCCTTCGGCAGCGGCGGCCTCGGCGTCATCGGCGGAACCATCGGCGTGATGATCGCGATGACTCTCTTCACGGGAACGGTCGTCGGACTCCAGGGGTACGCGGCGCTCAACCAGATCGGCACGTCCGCCTTCACCGGCTTCATCTCCGCCTACTTCAACACCCGTGAGATCGCACCGCTCGTCGCCGGACTCGCCCTCTCCGCCACTGTCGGCGCCGGCTTCACCGCCCAGCTCGGCGCGATGCGGATCAACGAGGAGGTGGACGCCCTCGAAGCGATGGGCGTGCGCTCCATGCCGTACCTCGTCACCACCCGGGTCATCGCCGGAGTCGTCGCGATCATCCCGCTGTACGCCATCGGGCTGCTCTCGTCGTACGTCGCGTCCCGCTACGTCACCGTGCTGTTCAACGGGCAGTCGGAAGGCACGTACGACCACTACTTCAATCTGTTCCTCTCCCCGGACGACGTCCTGCTGTCGGTGCTCAAGGTGCTGATCTTCAGCGTGATGGTGATCCTCGCCCACTGCTACTACGGATTCCGGGCCGAGGGCGGTCCCGCCGGGGTCGGAATCGCCGTCGGTCGGTCGGTGCGCAACGCGATCGTGCTGATCAGCGTCACCGACTTCTTCCTCTCACTCGCCATCTGGGGCGCCACGACGACCGTGAAGGTGGCCGGATGATGAACGCGCAGACGGTACGCCGACGGCTCGCCGGAGCCGGCTTCTTCCTCGTGCCCGCCGTACTCGTGTGGGTGTCCGTCGCGGTGTACAACAAGGACTTCACCCACGACGCCACCGTGACCGTACGGACCGGAACCGTCGGCAACGAGATGCACGACAACGCCGATGTGAAACTGCGCGGTGTCGTCGTCGGCCAGGTCCGCACCATCGCGGCCGACGGGGACGGGGCCCGTCTCACCCTCGCCATCCAGCCCGGCAAGCTCGACCGGATCCCGGCCGACGTCACCGCCCAGATGCTGCCCACCACCCTCTTCGGGGAACGGTTCGTGGCACTCGTACCACCGGAGATCCCCTCCGCGCAGACGCTGAAGGCGGGGGCCGTCATCCCCCAGGACCGCTCCAGCAACGCCATCGAGCTGGAAGAGGTCCTCGACAACGTCCTGCCGCTGCTCACCGCCGTGCAGCCGCAGAAGCTCTCCGCCACCCTCACCGCCGTCTCCCAGGCCCTCGAAGGGCGGGGCGACAAGCTCGGCGAGACCCTGGTCACGCTCGACGCCCACCTGAAGAAGCTCAACCCCCAACTGCCCAAGCTCAACGCCGACATCAAGGAACTCGTCAAGGTGAGCACCGTGTACGCGGACGCCGCCCCGGACGTCCTCGACGCGCTCACCGACTTCACCACCACGAGCAGCACCCTCGCCGACCAGCAGGCCGAACTCGCCGACCTGTACGGATCCACCACCGCCGCCGCCCAGGACACCACCGCCTTCCTGCGGAAGAACAAGGACAACCTCATCCGGCTCGCCGCGACGAGCAGGCCGACACTGGAGACCCTCGCGACGTACTCGTCGGAGTTCCCCTGCACGCTGCGCACCATCGCCGGATTCGTCCCCGCGATGGACAAGGCGCTCGGCAAGGGCACGAACGAACCCGGCCTGCACGTCACCCTGAAGGCGGTGCCCTCCAAGGGGAAGTACGTGGCGGGCAAGGACACCCCGGTCTACGACGCGACCGGCGGACCGCACTGCTACTCCCTGCCCTACATCGGTGCCACCGTGCCGACGGCGGACGCCCGTGCCGCCGCCGACAAGGCCACCGCGTCGTCGTCCGAGCCGGACGCCCCCGAAGAAGTGGCGGCGGCGGACGCATCCCTCGGCATGCCCAACTCCCCGCAGGAGAGCCGGCTCGTCAACGAACTGGTGGCTCCCTCACTGAAAGTCCAGCCGCAGGAACTGCCCGAGTGGAGCAGCGTGCTCATCGGTCCGGCCTTCCGCGGTGCGGAGGTGAAGCTCAAGTGAAGCGCCGCTCCCTCGCCGGGCCCCTCACGAAGTCGATCGTCTTCATCCTGGTCACGGTCGTGGCCACCGCCGTCCTGGCCCTGTCCATCGCCAACACGGGCGTCGGCGGCACCAGTACCTACAGAGCCCGGTTCACCGACGCGACCGGACTGATCGTCGGCGACAGCGTCCGGATCGCCGGCGTGAAGGTCGGACAGGTCGAATCCATCGAGGTCGCCGACCGGCGGCTCGCCGAAGTCGGCTTCAGCGTCCAGAAGGGCCGCAAGCTTCCGGCATCGGTGACCGCGTCCATCAAGTACCTCAACATGGTCGGCCAGCGGTACATCGACCTCGACCAGGGGGCGGGTCCGGTCGGCGAGAGCTTCACCGTCGGCTCGACCATCCCGCTCTCCCGCACCACCCCGGCCCTCGACCTCACCCAGCTCTTCAACGGCTTCCAGCCGCTCTTCGAAGGGCTCTCCCCACCGGACGTCAACCAGCTCGCCGGCTCCATCGTCCAGGTGCTCCAGGGCGAGGGCGGCACCGTCGACAGCATCCTCCAGCACGTCGGGTCGCTGACCGGCACCGTCGCCGCCAAGGACAAGGTGATCGGCGAGGTGATCAAGAACCTCAACACGGTCCTGAAGACCGTCAACGACCGCGAGGCCGGCTTCAACGACCTCGTCGTCACCCTCCAGAAGCTCGTCACCGGCTTCTCCGGCGACCGCAAACCGCTCGGCCAGGCAGTCACCGCGATGGGGGCGCTCACCACCGTCACCGCGGACCTGCTCGACGACGGCCGGGCCCCGCTCAAGAAGGACATCAAACAGCTCGGGCGCCTCTCCGACCGGCTGGCCGACAACTCGTCGGAGATCGAGAACTTCCTGGAGAAGACCCCGGCCAAGATGACGGCGATCAGCCGCCTCACCTCGTACGGCTCGTGGCTCAACCTCTATCTCTGCGAAGCCCGGATCAACGGTGTGACGACCAGTGACGGCAGCACACCGCCCACCGGCATCGCGATCACCCAGCCGAGGTGCCTGTCATGAGAATCAAACCCGTACGGGAACGCAACCCCGTCGCCGTCAGCGTCGTGGGCCTGCTCGTCCTGGCCCTCCTCGGATTCGCCGCCTACCGCGCCGACTCGCTGCCCTTCATCGGAGGCGGCACGACCTACAGCGCCGACTTCACCGAATCGGCCGGACTCGCCGACGGCGACGAGGTACGGATCGCCGGGGTGAAGGTCGGCGAGGTCACCGGGGTCTCCCTCGACGGCGCCAAGGTGAAGGTCACCTTCCGGGTCAGGGACGCCTGGATCGGAAACTCCAGCACCATCGGCATCGCCATCAAGACCCTGCTCGGCGACAAGTACCTCGCCGTCGACCCGCTCGGCAACGCCCCGCAGGACCCGCACGAGCGCATCACCGCGAGCCGTACCACGTCCCCGTACGACGTCACGCAGGCGTTCAACGGTCTCGGCGAGACCATCGGCGACATCGACACCGCACAGCTCGCCAAGAGCTTCGAAACGATCTCCGCCACGTTCAAGGACTCGCCGCCGAACGTGAAGAGCGCCGCCAACGGGCTCTCCGCACTCTCCAGGACCGTCTCCGAGCGCGACGCCCAGCTCGCCACCCTCCTCAAGGGCAGCAAGCAGCTCACCAAGACCCTCGCCGACAAGAAGAGCAGCTTCGAAACCCTCCTGGAGGACGGCAACCTGCTCCTCGGCGAGATCCAGGCGCGCCGCGACTCCATCCACCTGCTGCTCACCGGCACCCGCGATCTGGGCACCCAGCTCACCGGGCTCGTCGCCGACAACAACAAGCAGCTGAAGCCCACACTCAACGCACTCGGCCGGGTCACCGCGGTCCTGCAGAAGAACCGCAAGAGCCTCGACAAGGTGCTGTCGCTCGCCGGGTCGTACAACCGGCTCGTCGGCAACACCCTCGGCAACGGCCGCTGGTTCGACAACTACGTCTGCGGTGTCGTCCCGAAGAACTACCTGCCCGCCGACACCCCACCGGCCACCGGGTGCATGCCTCCCAAGCAGGAAGGCGGCAGCTGACATGAGACGCACGCGCATCGTCGGCATCTGCGCCGGACTCGCCGTGGTGGCCGTCGCTGCCACCACGGGCCTGATGGCCCTGGACGACAAGGGGACGACGACCGTCACCGCGTACTTCGACCAGGCCACCGGTGTCTACGCCGGATCGGACCTGCGGATCCTCGGCGTGAAGGTCGGCACCGTCGCGTCGGTCACACCGCGTGGCAAGGAGGTCGAGGTCGTCCTACGGGTCGACAAGGGCATCCAGGTCCCAAAGGACGCACACGCCGTCGTCGTCGCGCCCAGCCTCGTCGCCGACCGGTACATCCAGCTCGCCCCCGCCTACACAGGGGGAGCCGTCCTGGCCGACGGAGCCGAACTGCCCGCCGCGAACAACGCGACGCCGGTGGAAGTGGACCAGCTGTACGAGTCCATCACCGAACTCGCCGGCGCGCTCGGGCCGGACGGCGCGAACGCCGAAGGAGCGTTCGCCGGGCTCCTCGACACCGGGGCGAAGAACCTCAAGGGCAACGGCAAGGACATCGGGGACTCCATCGAACAGTTCGGCAAGGCCACGAAGACCCTCGACAAGAGCAATGGGGACCTCTTCGACACGCTGTCCTACCTGCAGACCTTCACCACGATGCTGAAGGAGAACGACGGCAACGTACGCGCCGCCGAGCAGCAGCTGAACTCCGTCACCGGCTTCCTGGCCGACGACAAGAAGAACCTCGGTGCCGCGCTCAAGGAGCTCGGCACCGCACTCGCCCAGGTCAAGACCTTCATCCACGACAACCGCGCGGCACTCAAGAAGAACGTGGACGCCCTGGTGCCGCTCACCCAGACCCTCGTCGACCAGCGGGCCTCGCTCGCCGAGTCCCTCGACACACTGCCGCTCTCCGCGGGCAACCTCGTCAACGCGTACGACCCGACGAACCGGACACTCAACGGCCGGACCGACCTCAACGAGCTCAGCATGGGCGGGCCCCTGACCGAGTCGACCGTGAGTCTCGACGGCCTCTCCCCGGTGACCGCCGAACGGCGCAAGGCGCTGCCCGCACTGCCGCTGCCGGCCGTGGGCACCGTCTACGGCACGCCGGAGGACACCGGGACAGGGAAGAACAACGACACCAAGGGGGCGGACCGATGAGCCGTGACCTCCGCAGACCCGGGGCCCTCGCGACCACCGGCGCCGCCACCCTGATCGCCTTCGGCCTCTGCTGCCTCCTCGTCGTCAGGGGCTGCGAGGCCCCGCGGTTCAGCGGCATCGAACAACTGCCGCTGCCCGGCGGCGCGGACCTCGGAGACCATCCGTACGAGATCACCGCCGACTTCGCGGACGTGCTCAGCCTCGCACCGCAGTCCTCGGTGAAGGTCAACGACGTCTCCGTCGGCCGCGTCACCAAGATCTCCCTCGCTCCGGGCAACTGGCAGGCCAGGGTCACCATGCGCGTCAACGGGAAGGTCGAACTGCCCGCCAACGCCTACGCCCACCTGGAACAGTCCAGCCTCCTCGGTGAGAAGTACATCCAGCTCTCACCACCCGCGGCGGGCGCCGCCCGAGGCACCCTCACCGACGGTGCGAAGATCCCGCTCTCCCGCACCAACCGCAACCCCGAGGTCGAAGAGGTCCTCGGCGCCCTGTCGTTGCTCCTCAACGGCGGCGGTGTCAACCAGCTCAAGACCATCACGACCGAACTCAACAAGGCACTGACCGGGCAGGAGCCGCAGATCCGGTCCATGCTCAGCCGTGTCGACACCCTCGTCACCAACCTCGACGACCACAAGAAGGACATCACCGACGCGCTCGACGGAGTCAACCGCCTCTCCGCCACCCTCGCCACCCGGAAACAGGACGTCGGGAAGGTCCTCACCGGGCTCAGCCCCGGCCTGAAGGTCCTGGAGAAACAGCGCGGCTCGCTCCTCACCATGCTGCGCGCGCTCGACACCCTCTCCACCGTCGCCGTCGACACCGTCAACAAGAGCAAGGCGGACACCATCGCCGACCTCAAGGCCCTCGCCCCCACCCTGAAGGCGCTCGCCGACTCGGGCAACGACCTGCCGGACTCCCTCCAGGTGCTCGCGACCTATCCGTTCACGGACGAGGTGCTGCGCGGTGTCAAGGGCGACTACCTCAACGTCTACCTGGACATGACGGCCGTCCCCGGCACCCAGGTCATCCCGCCCTACGACCCGGACGCCGACGACGCGACCGCAACGTCCGCGGTGGCCGGCTCGGGACTGCCGCTGCCCCTGCCCTCGATCACGGCCTCGCGGACGACCACGGCCACACCTTCCGGAACGAGTGCGCGGCAGCCCTCGGACCAACCGTCGGACGGGCCTTCGGCCTCGGAGGGGAGCAACCGATGATCACCCTCGCCACCCGGCTGAAGAACATCGCGTTCCTGATCATCGCCGTGCTCGTGCTCGGCTACCTGGGCGTCCGGTACGCCGACCTCGGCCACTACGTCGGCCTGCGCGACTACTACACCGTCAAGGTCCAGCTCTCCCGGACGGGAGGTCTGTTCACCCACTCCAACGTCACCTACCGGGGCGTGTCCGTGGGCCGCGTCGGCCCGATCGAACTCACCGACGACGGCGTGGAGGCCGAACTGCGCATCAACAAGTCCGCGCCGCCCATCCCCGACGAGCTCAAGGCCGTCGTCGCCAACCTCTCCGCCGTCGGCGAGCAGTACGTCGACCTCCGGCCGACCCGCACCGACGGCCCCTACCTGGAGAACGGCTCGGTCATCGACCAGGCCGACACCACCGTTCCCGCACCGGTGACGAACGTCCTCACCAGCGTCAACGACCTCGCCGGTTCCGTCGACCTGGAATCGCTGCGCACCGTGGTCGACGAGTTCGGCGCCGCGTTCGACGGGCGCGGTGACGACCTCCAGGTCCTCCTCGACACGGGCAGCGACTTCGTCCGGGCGGCCGACGACGCACTGCCCACCACCACCAAGCTGATGGCCGACGGCGAGGTCGTGCTGCGCACCCAAGCCGAACAGGGCGAGGCGCTGAAGGGATTCGCCTCCGGGGCCGAGGAACTGGCAGCCCAGCTCAAGAGTTCCGACACGGACCTCCGCAAGCTGATCGCCGCCGCACCCGACGCGACCGAGCAGATCAGCGGCCTGCTCCGCGACCTCGACCCCGGGTTCGGGGTCGTCGTCGCGAACCTCCTCACCACCTCCGAGGTGGCCGTCACCCGGCAGCGCGGCATCGAGGAACTCCTCGTGAAACTGCCCGCCGTCGCCGCGGCCGGGGCGAGCGCCGTGGACGAGGACGGCGCGCGGTTCGGCCTGTCGGTCACCTTCTTCGAACCGCTGCCCTGCACCGCCGGATACGGCGGGACGACCTATCGCAACGGTCTCGACACGACCACCGGCCCCGCGGTCAACACCAAGGCACGCTGCACGTCCTCGCCGGGCACCGGCATCAACGTACGCGGCAGCGCCAACGCCCCCAAGGGCGGTGCCGTACCCGAACCCGCCAAGCCGGGCTCGATGCTCCTGGGCACCGACGCGGGCGGCACGCTCCCCGGTGCACTCGGGGCCACGGCGAACACGGCGCCCGCCGCGAGCGGCATGGCCGGGCTGCTGGGACTGGAGGCCGGCGAGTGAACACCCGAGGCAGAAGACTCGGCGGCTGGGCGGCCGTACTCGCCGCCGTGCTGTTCTGCGCCTTCGGCGGCTGGTCGTACGCGCAGGCGCGGGGCGACGACACCCTCGCGTACGCGAAGAGCCGCGACGCGGCCCTGGCAGCGGGCAAGCACCACCTGGCCCGGCTGAACAGCCTGAACGGCAAGGACGACGCGAGCGTGGACGCGGGGCTGGGCCAGTGGCTCGACGTCTCCACCGGACCGCTGCACGACCAGCTGAAGCGGACCCGCGGGAAGGACGCCGAGGAGCTGAAGAAGAGCGGCAGCACCGCCCGCGGCACCGTCACCGACGCGGCGCTCACCGCGCTCGACGAACGGACGGGTACGGCCGAGCTGATCGCGACCGTCGACGTCCGGGTCACCCCGCGCACCGGCGAGGCCGGCACCGAACGCAAACGGTTCGAGGCGACCCTCGCCCGTACCGCGGACGGCTGGAAGATCAAGGCACTCACCGCGATTCCGGTGGGTGCGGCATGAGGCACGGGGGAGGACGCCGATGGTGAGCACCGGGGAGATGGCCGAGGCCGAAGCCGAGGAGGCGAAGGCCCCGGCAATCACCGAGGTCGACGGGGCCGTGGGGGCGGAGGCCGCCGGAACCGTGGGGGCAGCGGTCGACGGGGACGGGGACGGGGACGGTTCTGGGGGGTCCGGGTCCGTCCGCCGTCTCCGGCGCACGGCCGCCGTGCTGCTGGTGGTCGCCCTCGTCGTGGCGGGAGCCGGATTCCTCGTCCGGACCCAGCAGTTGAGGGACACCCCGGCCACCGGAAACCTGGCGCTGAGCGACAGCGAGGCCACCACCCGCGTCGTGGGCGACGTGAGCAGCGCGCTGGGCAAGGTCTTCTCGTACGGCCCGCAGGACACCGCCGCCACCAAGGAGTCCGCGAAGCAGCTTCTCGGCGGACGGGCGCTGCAGCAGTACGCGGCGCTGTTCGGCCAGGTCGAGAAGCAGTCCGAGGACCAGAAGCTGACTCTCACCACCCATGTCGTACGCGCCGGGGTCACCCGGCTCTCCGCCACGAGCGCCCGGCTGCTCGTCTTCCTCGACCAGGTCTACGAGCGCCGGGGCAAGGCGGCCACCACGGCGGCCGCCCAGCTCTCCGTCACCGCCGAACCGCACAACGGACACTGGCGCATCGTCGATATCGCCACCCGATAGCCGGGGCCGCGACCACCGTCACCCGGACACCCACCGCTCAGCTCAGCCGGTAGAGGGAGAGACCGCACATGGCACGGATACGGACGACGAAGAACCCGCTGGTGGTGGCGGCGGTCGTGCTGACCGTCGCGGCGGCGGGCGGCGCGGCCTGGGGCGGCTCGTCCTGGTACGGGGCCGCGCACGACGACGCGGCCGGCTACGGGCAGACCCGCGACGACGCGCTGGCCGCGGGGGAGCAGGCCGTACAGAACCTGAACACGCTCGACCACCAGAAGCTCAGCCAGGGACTGGACAGCTGGGAGGACTCCACGACCGGCGATCTGCACCAGCAACTCGTCGACGGGCGGAGCGGGTTCGAGAAGCAGATCCAGGAAGCGAAGACCGTGAGCACCGCCAAGGTGCTGTCCGGCGCGGTCACCGAACTCGACGACCGGGCCGGCAAGGCGTCGGTCATGGTGGCACTGCGGGTCACCGTCGCAGCGCCGAAGGGCAAGCCAGCGGTGAAGGAGAGCCGGATGCTCGGCCGGCTCACCCGCACGTCCGACGGGTGGAAGCTCAGCACCCTCGGCCAGGCGCCGGTCGGAAACACGGCCGGCTGAACCCGCCCGGCACCACCCGAACCATTCCACCGAGAGGAACACGGCACATGTCGACGACGCGTCATCTCGTGAACCGTCAGCGCCGGTTGGCGACCGTCGCCGCCGCGGAGCGTACGACCGCGCCCCCGCGCAGCAGGGGGCGGACCGGCGAGGACGAGCCGCAGCCGGGGACCGCACCCGATCCTGACGCGCCCTCGGACTCCCCCGACGCGGAGCCGGCGGAGAACGAGACGACCGACGAGGAGACGGCTGAAGCGCCGGCCACGGCCACGGCCACGGCCACGTCTCGCCTGCGGATGCGGATGCGGATGCGGCTGCCCGTCGTGCTCTGCGCGCTCACCCTCCTCCTCGGCGCCTTCGCCGCCTGGTCGTTCACCGAGGCCGACGGGCTGCGCGGCGACGCGAGCCGCCAGAACACCGCCCTCACCGACATCAGCAGGACCAGTGAGGTGAAGGGGCAGATCTCCGAGGCGGTGGGCGCGGTCTTCTCGTACAACTACGCCGCCACCGCCAAGTCCGACCAGGCGGCGAAGACCTACCTCGTCGGCAAGGCGGTGCAGCAGCACAAGGACATGCTCGCGGACGTCCGGGAGCAGGGGCCGAAGCAGAAGCTCGTCCTCACCACGACCGTCACCGAGAGCGGGGTGGAGCTCCTCGACGGAGACCGGGCCCGGCTACTGATCTTCGCCGACCAGAGCAACACCCGTACCGGTGCGTCGGACGAGACGACCTACGCGGCGGCCATGTTCGCCGTGGACGCCGTTCGCCGCGGTGAGACCTGGCGGATCTCCGGCATCGACACGTTCACCCAGTGACCCGGGGGAGAGGGGAGCACGCATGAGGTTCAACGGCACCATGCGCCGCCGGGCCGGCGGAACGGCAGCCGCGGTCGCCGCGATGGCCGCGCTCACCGCGTCCCAGGGACCCGGAACCGTGCACCACGAACTGACCGCGAAGGAGCGTCAGGAGGCCGACGAGGTCACGTGGACGCACGTGCCCAACGACGACTCGTACCACACCGAACTGCCGCCGCTGCGGTCGCCGCAACCGCCGAAGGCCGGCGCGAAGCAGAGCCCGGCCGCTACGACGGCATGGGCCGAGGCGGGCATCCCGGCCACGGTGCTCGCGGCGTACCGCGCGGCGGAGAGCACGCTCGGGCGCACCGACCCCGGGTGCCATCTGCCCTGGCAACTGCTCGCCGCGATCGGCAAGGTCGAATCCGGGCAGGCCGGCGGGGGACGGGTCGACGCCCACGGCACCACGCTCACGCCGATCCTCGGCCCGGTCCTCAACGGAGCCGGGTTCGCGAACATCCCGGACACCGACAACGGTGTGTACGACGGCGACAGGACGTACGACCGGGCAGTCGGCCCGATGCAGTTCATCCCCTCCACCTGGGCGCACTGGGCCAGGGACGGGAACGGCGACGGCCGCCGCGATCCGAACAACGTCTTCGACGCGGCCCTGGCCGCCGGAGCCTACCTCTGCGCGGGAACCCGCGATCTGTCCGTGAAGGCCGATCTGGACCGGGCGATCCTCAGCTACAACCACTCGGACACCTACCTGCGTACGGTGCTGTCCTGGCTGGAGTTCTACCGCAAGGGCATCCACCCCGTGCCCGACGGCAAGGGCACCGTGCCGAAGAGCCCCGGTGCGGGCGGGCCGAACAAGCCGACGCACCCGGTCGGCGGCCCCGGCGCCCCGGGCGGCGGCATCGTCGTGGGCCCGCCGCCCGGCGGCTCGCCCGGCCCCTCGTCGTCGGCGTCCCCGAACCCCTCCGACTCGCCCACCGGTTCCCCGGACCCGAGCGATTCCCCGGATCCCACCGATCCGGGCGGTTCCCCGGACCCGACCGACAGCGGTCCCACCACCCCGGATCCCGGGACGAGCCCCGATCCGGACCCCAGCACCACGGATCCCGGCGGCACGGATCCCGGCTGCCCGTCCGGCTCGCCGTCCCCCGACCCGACCGACCCGGCCGGAACGACCGAGTCCCCGTCACCCGACCCGAGCACGAGCGAGGACCCCTGCGCCGAGCCGTCGGAGGCAGAGCCTGCCGGGTGACCTGTGACCTGTGACCTGTGACCTGTGACCTGTGACCTGTGACCTGTGGCCGGGCGGCCGAAGGCCACCCGACAGGCCCTCAGCGCCCGCCTCCTGAAAGCACGTCGGCCAGGTCGTACCGCACCACCTCCTCCAGCTGCGCATAGGTGCAGCTCTCGGGGGTGCGGTCCGGCCGCCACCGGCGGAACTGCGCCGTGTGCCGGAAACGGTCGCCCTCCATGTGGTCGTACGCCACCTCGCAGACCCGTTCCGGACGCAGCGCCACCCACGACTGGTCCTTCTTCCCGGACCAGCGGCTCTGCGTCCCGGGCAGCCGGGCGCGCTCGTGCGCCTCGGCGTCCGCCCAGGCGGCCCACGGGTGACCGGTGACATCGATCCGCAGCGGCTCCAGCTCCGCGGCCAGTTCCGCGCGGCGTCTCATCGGGAAGGCCGCGCAGACGCCGACGTGCTGGAGGACGCCCCCGGCGTCGTGGAGGCCGAGCAGCAGCGAGCCGACGACCGGGCCGCTCTTGTGGAAGCGGTAGCCCGCCACCACGCAGTCCGCGGTCCGCTCGTGCTTGATCTTGTACATCACCCGTGTGTCGGGGCGGTACGGCAGATCGAGCGGTTTGGCGACCACACCGTCGAGACCCGCGCCCTCGTACCGCTCGAACCACTGCTGGGCGAGTGCCGGGTCCGTGGTCGCCGGCGCGAGGTGGACGGGGGGCGACGCACCGGCGAGGGCCGCCTCCAGCACGGCGCGCCGGTCGGACTGCCTGGTGGAGAGCAGCGAATCGTCGCCCACCGCCAGGATGTCGAAGGCGACCAGGCTGGCCGGGGTCCGCTCGGCGAGCAGCCGCACCCGGGAATCGGCGGGGTGGATGCGCTCGCTGAGCCGGTCGAAGTCCAGCCGTCCGCCGTACGCGACCACGATCTCGCCGTCGATCACACAGCGCGGCGGCAGGCTCTCCCGGACGGCGGTGACCAGCTCGGGGAAGTAGCGGGTGAGCGGCTTTCCGGTCCGGCTGCCGATCACCACCTCCTCGCCGTCGCGGTGCACCACGGCGCGGAAGCCGTCCCACTTGGCCTCGTACTGCATACCGGGCGGGATCTTCGCGACGGACTTGGCGAGCATCGGCTTCACGGGAGGCATCACCGGCAGATCCATGGGCCGATTGTTGCCCATCGGTGGACATACGTCCCCCGATATGCGGCATATGTGAGCCCGGCCTACCGTGACCGTCATGGGCGCAGCGGGAAAAGCGGTGGAGTTGGAAGCGGGCGGACGGGCCGTACGGCTGTCGAGCCCGGACAAGGTCTACTTCCCGGAGAAGGGCTATACGAAGAGGGACGTGGCCGAGTACTTCCTGGCCGTGGGTCCGGGCATCACGCGCGCCCTGCGCGACCGGCCGACCACCCTCCAGCGCTTCGTGGACGGCGTCGAAGGCGAGTTCTTCTACCAGAAGCGGGCGCCGAAGAACCTCCCCGACTGGATCCCGACCGCCCGGGTGGCGTTCCCCAGCGGGCGTCCCGCCGACGAGATCTGCCCCACCGAGGTCGCCGCCGTCCTCTGGGCGGCCAACCTCGGCACGCTCACCTTCCACCCCTGGCCGGTGCGCGGCGGCGACACCGACCATCCGGACGAACTGCGCATCGACCTCGACCCGCAACCCGGAACGGACTACGCCGACGCGGTGAGGGCCGCCCATGAGCTGCGCTCCGTCCTCGACGACCACGGGCTGCGCGGCTGGCCCAAGACCTCCGGCGGCCGGGGCATCCATGTCTTCGTCCCCATCGAGCCGCGCTGGACCTTCACCGAGGTCCGGCGGGCCGCCATCGCCGCCGGGCGCGCACTGGAGCGGAGGATGCCGGACCGGGTGACCACCGCCTGGTGGAAGGAGGAACGCGGCGAGCGCATC
The DNA here is from genome assembly GCF_042885475.1 of Streptomyces sp. NPDC058051. Lineage (NCBI taxonomy): Bacteria > Bacillati > Actinomycetota > Actinomycetes > Kitasatosporales > Streptomycetaceae > Streptomyces > Streptomyces sp. NPDC058051. Next base: position 72,036 of record NZ_JBHVRW010000023.1, on the reverse strand, counting down.
TTCGTCGACTACAACCAGACCGCCCGCGACCGGACCATCGCCTCCGCCTACTCCGTGCGCCCCTTTCCGCACGCCCCCGTCTCCGCCCCGCTGCGCTGGACGGAACTCGACGACGCCGAACCGCGCGACTTCGACATCGGGACCATGCCGAAGCGCTATGCGGAAGCCGGCGACGTGCACGCGGACATGGACGAGCACGCCTTCCGGCTCGACGGGCTGCTGGAGCTGGCGGACCGGGACGAGCGGGAGCGCGGGCTCGGCGACCTGCCGTATCCGCCGGAGTACCCGAAGATGCCGGGCGAACCGAAACGGGTCCAGCCGAGCAGGGCCCGGCGCGACGAGGACGGCGATGCATGAGCGCACCCGGCCTGGAGCCCGCCTCCCCGCGCGGGGAACATGCCCGGCCCCCGGCCCGAGGTGACCGGTGGGCGGCGTTCAAGGAGTCCCCGTATCTGCCCGCCCTGGTGCTCCTGTTCATCATCGCGGCGGCGGCCGGCCTCTTCGCGGGCTCCTACACGTACGCGATGGCCAACCCGACCCCGCGCAACATCCCGGCCGCCGTGGTCGGCCGGCTCGACACCCCGCGCGACAAGGTCTTCCTCGACAAGCTGGAGGACGCCCTCAACACCTCGCTGGTGCCGCACGCGTACGCCACCGGAGCCGGGGCCCGCACCGCGCTGGAGGAGCAGAAGGTCTTCGCCATCCTGCGTTCCGAGGACGGCGGGGTCGGCCTGGACGTCGCGAGCGCGTCCGGTGCCTCGGTCGCCCAGCTGCTCGCCGAGTCCGTGCTGAAGGTGGGCGACGCGACCCACGTGCCGGTGAAGGTCACGGACGTGAAGCCCTTGCAGCGGGGCGATCCGCGCGGCCTCGCCCTCTTCTACATCTCGCTCGCCGCGGTGATCGTCGGTTTCGTCGGCGCGATCCAGCTGAGCGTGCACGCCAAGGCACTGGAGCCCCTGGAACGGATCGGGTTCACCGTCGCCTACGCCCTGCTCGGCGGGTTCTCCATCGCCGCCGTGGTGGACTGGCTGCTCGGCTCCGTCGATCTGCCCTTCGTCCAGTCGTGGCTGATCCTCGCCTTCACCATGTTCACCACGGGCATGGTGTTCACCATGTTCAACACCCTGATCGGGCGCTGGGCCATGCTGCCCACCTGGGGGCTGATGGTGATGCTGGGAAACCCGTCCTCCGGCGGCGCGGTGTCCTGGCCGCTGCTGCCGTCGGTGCTCGGCTTCATCGGCCGCTGGCTCCCCCCGGGGGCCTCGGTCAACGCCCAGCACGCCGCCGTCTACTACCAGGGGCACCAGCGGATCTTCCCGTACCTGGTGCTCGCAGGATGGGCGCTGGTCTCCTCCACCGTGTTCTGGGTGTGGCGCCACCGGCACCCCGGAGGCCGTGACCACATGCCTCAGCACGCGGCCACGGCCCCCTGACGCCGGTCCGGGCTACAGCTCCTTGATACGGATGTCGCGGTACGAGACCACGTCCGTGGTGCTGTGGACCTGGAGCCCGATGTAGCCGGAGGCGTAGCGCCGGCCGTCGGTGCCCGGGTCGTCGTCCCGCGGCGGCTCGAAGACCTGGCCGCCGTTGTTGTCGAACTCGTTCAGCAGGACACCGTTGCGGTAGATCGAATAGTGCTGGTCCACCACCCGGATCTCGTAGTCGTTCCAGGTGCCCTTGGGGGTGACCCCGGCGCCGGCCAGACCGATCCGGTCGAACCCGTAGATCGAACCCGTCTTGTACATGTCGCCGTCCGGACGGTCGAGGATCTGCACCTCATGGCCGTACTTGATGGCGACCCACTCCGGACGGGACTCCTCCGGATTGTCGTGGACGTTCGGGAAGCGGACGAACACTCCGCTGTTGGCGTTGCCCGTGCCGGGGGCGTCGTCGCGCCACTGGAGCTTGAGCGAGAAGTCGCCGTACTGCCGTCCCGGGAACCAGAGCATGCCCATGCCGTCCACCGTCGTGGAGCTGGTGATCGTACCGTCGGCATTGAGTCCGAACCTGCCGCCGCCGACCTGCTGCCACTTGGCGAACGACCCCGCCGTGCCGTCGAAGAGCTTCGTGTAGCCCTCGTCCTGGCCCGGCTCGCCGATCCCCGACTGCTTGGCCGCCCGGTAGATCTTCTTGTGCTCGCGGGCGTCGATCACACCGGCGGCGAGCAGCTTGTCGAGGACGTTGTCGACGTGCTTGAGGAACAGCGCGTGCGACGACCAGTCCTTCTCGTCCTCGATCAGCTCATTGATGGTGCAGCGGTTGCCGGTGATGCGGTTGGGCACCCCGGTGTCGACCGTGCCGACGATGACGGTGAGCCGCTCGTCGAACTCCGGACAGTTCGGCGCCGGCACGCCCCCGCTCTGCGCGACGGTGAACGACACCTGCTTCGCGACGGAGGTGTTGCCGGCCTTGTCCGTCGCCCGGTGGGCGACCGCGTGGTAGCCGACCCGGTCGACGATGACGGTGCCGGTGTACGCGAGGAACGGGCCGCCGTCGAGCGAGTACTCGATCCTGTCCACGCCGGACTCGGCGTCGGTCGCCGTGACGGTCACCTTGGCGCTGGTGATGTAGGCGTTGTCCGAGTTCTTGTCGCCCTCCACCGCGGCCGAGGTCTCCGGCGGCGTCCTGTCCTGCGCCGGCGGCGCGACGACGGTGAAGTCGACCGACTTCTCGGCCGCCGCGTTGCCCGCCCTGTCGGTGGCCCGGTAGCGGACGTGGTGCGTGCCGGTCTCGTGCACCATCACGGGTCCGGTGTACGGCTGCCAGGCGCCGTCCGCCCCGATCGCGTACTCGATGGTGTTGACTCCGGACCCGGTGTCGGAGGCGGTCACGGTGACCGTCGCCATGCTGAGGTACCGGCCCTGATCGTCCTGCTCGCCGGACACGGTCGCCGAGGTCTCCGGCGGCGTGGTGTCGTCCGTGGGCGGTGCGGCGACCGCGAAGTCGACCGACTTCTCCGCTGCCGCGTTGCCCGCCTTGTCGGTGGCGCGGTACCGGATCGTGTGCGCCCCGACCTCGTTCACCACGACCGGAGTGGTGTACGGCTGCCAGGCGCCGTCCGCCCCCACCGCGTATTCGACGGTGTCGACCCCCGAGCTGTCGTCGGTCGCCGTGACGGTGACCGTCGCCTGCCCGACGTACGCGCCGTCGGCGTTCCTGTCGCCGTCGACCTTCGCCGAGGTCTCGGGCGCGGTGGTGTCCGAGCCGCCGCCGTCCTCGGTCACGACGAGAATGCCCTGCATCGCCTCGTGCCCCGGCATGGTGCAGTGGTAGAAGTACCGGCCGGGGGTGAGGGTGACCTCGGCGGTGTGCCGGCCGCCCTGGTCGTCGGCCGGATTGGCCAGGATGTTCAGCGTGACGTCGTTGTTGAACTCCGGGTCCGAGACGCTGAAGGTGAGCGTGTGCGGCATCCCCGTGGTGTTCCCGGTCGCCGCGCTGTTCTCGAACACGATGGTCGCCTTGCCGGCCACCGCGGTCGTCGGCGCCGACAGGTAGTGGTCGATGGAGTCGCCCGCCGTCCAGGTGAGCACCTGATCGGCCGCCGCGGCCGTAGGAGCCGCCACGGTACGGCCGTACGCCGCGGTCGAGGTCAGGCCCAGCACCATCAGGAACGCACCCAGCAGGGCGAGCCACAACCGGACGGGCCGGTATCGCCGTCGCGAGTGGAGCGAACGATGTCTCACTGCGCTGCCGCCTTCCTGGCCAGGTCCTCGGCGGCCGGGGTCGGACCGCCGCCCTTGTACGTCACACGCCAGAGCGCGGACTTGGAGTCGGAGGTGAAGAATCCGCGACCGTAGTCCAGGACGTACAGCGAACCGTCCGGGGCGAACTTCCAGTCCATCAGGTTGCGGATGCCGTCGGCACCGACCGGAATGATCTTCTTGAGTGACTCGGCGTGCGTGGGCAGACCGCCCTTGCCGACCGTCTTCGGGTCGGTCAGTACGGCGTGCCGCGGCTGGGTGTCGTCGTAGAAGTCACCGACGAACCACTTGCCGTCCCAGTAGGAGGGCCACTTGTCGGCGCTGGTGCTCGCCGCGTCGTACCGGTAGACCGGGCCGTTCATGGTGGCCTGGCCGCCGCCCTTGAGCCAGGGCAGGAGCTGCTTCTGCTCCTCCGCCTTGTAGCTCGGGATGCCGTCGGCGTCGCGCGGGTAGTCCACGCCGCCGCCCTGCGGGGAGTACCAGATGGTGTTGGAGGTGATCGGCGGCAGGTTCACCAGGCCGTCGTTGTTCGGCGACTCGTTCTTGGGGTGGTCGCAGTCGTACCAGCCGAGCGGCTTGCTCGGGTCCGGCAGGTTGCGGTCCCGGTAGGGCTGCTTGTTGCCCATGCAGTACGGCCAGCCGTGGTTGCCCGCCTTGGTGATCGCGGCGAAGGTGTCGTACTTCGCCGGACCCCATGTGGTGCTCGGCGCGCCCGCGTCGGGGCCGACCCAGCCCGCGTACAGCGTGTCGGTCGTCTTGTCGATCGAGATCCGGGCCGGGTTGCGCACGCCCATCACGTAGATCTCCCCGCGGGTCTTGCCACCGCCCTCGTCCGGCTCCTCGCCGGTGAAGAGGTTGCCCTCGGGCAGGGTGTACGTGCCGTCGTCCTCCGGGTGGATCCGCAGGATCTTGCCGTTGAGGTTGTTCGTGTTGCCCGCGGTCCGCCGGGCATCGGCGAACGAGACGCCCTTGTAGTTCGGCTGCGGGTTGTTGCCCGAGTAACCGTCGCTGAATTGGGAGGAGTTGTTGTCACCGGTGGCGATGTACAGGTTGCCCTTGGAGTCCCAGGCCATCCCGCCGCCGGCGTGGCAGCAGCTGTGGATCTGGACCGGCCAGTGCAGCAGCACCTTCTCGGAGGAAAGGTCCAGCTTGTCGGTGGCCGGGTCCAGGGTGAAGCGGGAGACCTGGCGCACCGCCATCTGCTTGTCACGGTCGATCTTCGAGTGGGGTGTGTAGTGCAGGTACACCCAGCCGTTCTGTTCGAAGTCCGGGTCCAGCTCGATCCCGAGCAGCCCCTCCTCGACCTTGACCAGCTCGTCTCCGCCGCCCTTGTTGCCGAACACGGTCAGCTCGCCGGCGAGGGTGGCCTTCTTCGTCCTCGGGTCGTAGACATGGATCTGCCCCAGCCCCTTGCCGATGTCCGGGTCGTTCCAGTCCGTGACGACCGGCCGGCTGCTGTCGGCCCCGCCGCGGCCGATGTACAGCACCCGTCCGTCCGGGGCGACGACCAAACCGTGCGGCTCGCCGATCTGGTCGTTCCGGCCGGGCTGATTGGGCTGGGTGACCCGCTCCGCCGTGTAGTTGGAGGTGATCGTCGCCCGGCAGTCGGCCTGCGAGATCCGGGTCGTCCAGTCGAGTGCACCGCGCAGATGGTCGCGGAAGTCGGTCTCCGCGAAGCTGTCGACCGTACCGCCCATGGCCGTGTAGAAGGACCTGCCGCCGTCGTAGTCCCGGCACCAGGAGACCGGGTGGTCCCAGCCGTTGGCGCTCGCGCCCGGCTTGTACGTGATCTCCCTGACGCGGGCCACGGTGTGCACGTCACCGGACGGGTTCTTCGTCCAGTTCAGCCACTTGTCCGGGCGCTTCCACTCCAGCGGCAGGTTCTTGGTCGCCGGGTGCTGGCGGTCGCCGATCTCGACCGTCGCGCGCTGTACGGCGGTCGGGCTGTCGGCTGCCGGACGGGCTCCGACCAGTCCGGTGAACCAGTCCGAATACGGTTCGGTGCGCGCCGCGTCATGGATGCCGAGGAAACCGCCTCCGGCCTCCATGTACGCCTCCAGGCCGGCCTCCTGCTCCGGGTCCAGCACATCGCCGCCACCGGTCAGGAAGACGACGGCGTTGTACGTGCCGAGCTGCTTGCCCTTGGTGAAGACGGCCGGGTCGTCGGTGGCGACGGTCCGGAACCGGCCGGCCTCCGGCCCGGTGAGTCCGATCTTCTCGATCGCTGCGATCCCGGCGTCGACGGTCGGGGACTCCTCGGTGGCGGAGGCATGGAACACCAGGACCTTGACGTCGGCGCTGCCCGGTGGTGACGGCAGGGATAACGTTGTCACCATGTCGCGCGGCGGTTCCGGATAGGGCCTGGCGCTGGCGGCGTTGCCGCCGAGCAGGGAAGCGGCCAGGGCTCCGGCCGCCAGGGCCGCAGCAAGTCCGCGTCGCGATCTGGACCTGTGATGTGGTGTGCGCTGCATGTGGTCACCCACCCCTCTTTGGTCACTACAACAGCGGATGAAGCTAGACCTCTTTTCGCGACTCGCCAATAGCTATGGCAGCAATCGCACGAACTTTGTCCTGGGTGTGGATAAACGAAGATCCCCCGGCTACGGTGTGGGCCGTCCGGGGGGTACCTGTGCCCCGCCAACCTCGGCAACCTCTGAAGCCGCCGCAATCCCCGTAACCTCCGTAGCCTCCGCGGTCTGCGCAGACCCCGCGATCCGGACACGAGCGCAAGCATCGGCAAATTCCTTGACGCAGTGGGGAGTTCGACATGGACAGAAGGAGCTTCAACCGGCGGTTCCTGGTAGGCGGAGGGGTGGCCGCCGCGACCGGGGTGACATCGTTGTCTCTGGGGACGATCGAGGCCAGTTCGGCGGAACCCCCGCCCAGAACCGCCCCGGCGGGAGGTGCCGTCCGCCATCTCAAGCTGTACGCCGAGAAGCTGGCGGACGGTCAGATGGGCTACGGCCTGGAGAAGGGCAAGGCGTCGATCCCGGGGCCCCTCATCGAACTCACCGAGGGCGACACGCTGCACATCGAGTTCGAGAACACCATGGACGTGCCGGTCAGCCTGCATACGCACGGAGTCGACTACGACATCGCGAGCGACGGCACCCGGATGAACAAGAGCATCGTCGAACCGGGCGGCACCCGCACCTACACCTGGCGCACCCACGCGCCGGGCCGGCGCAAGGACGGCACCTGGCAGCCCGGCAGCGCGGGCTACTGGCACTACCACGACCACGTCGTCGGCACGGATCACGGCACCGGCGGGATCAAGAAGGGCCTCTACGGTCCGCTGATCGTCAGGCGCGCGGGAGACATCCTGCCGGACAAGACGATCACGATCGTCTTCAACGACCTGACGATCAACAACAAGCCGGCCCACGAAGCCCCCGACTTCCAGGCCACGGTGGGGGACCGCCTCGAAGTGGTGATGATCACGCACGGCGACTACTTCCACACGTTCCACATTCACGGTCATCGCTGGGCGGACAACCGGACCGGTCTGCTCACCGGTCCGGACGACCCGAGCCGCGTCGTCGACACGAAGATCGTCGGACCGGCGGACTCCTTCGGCTTCCAGGTCATCGCGGGCGAACACGTGGGCGCCGGCGCCTGGATGTACCACTGCCATGTACAGAGCCACTCCGACATGGGCATGGCCGGACTGCTGCTGGTCGCCAAACCGGACGGCACGGTGCCGGGCTACGACCCCCACGACATGACGACCCACGCGTCGGCCGCGCCGGGCAAGACCGCGCCGGACGGTACGGCGAAGGGCACCACCGGGCACGGTGACACGGCTCCCGGCACGACGGCGGCCGGCACACCGGCTCCCGGCAAGGCGGCTCCCGGCAAGGCGGCGCCCGGCAAGGCGGCTCCCGATCAGGCGGCGAAGGACGCGGCCACCCACGCCCCGGCCACCCACGCCCCGGCGGCGCACGGGAGCTGAGGCGGTCAGCTCCCCGGCACCGCCCCGGCTGCCTCGGCGGCTCCCGCCGCTCCGGTGGCGAGGCGCAGCTGCTCCTCCTCGACGATGCGTCGGGCCAGCGATCCGTCCGACACGTCCACGGCGTCCGGCGTCGTCTCGGCGACGTCGCTGCGCCGTGCGTACAGGTCGAACAGCCGCTCCTTGCGCGCCAGGATGTTCAGCAGCCGCTCGTCGACGCTGTCGGTGGCGAGGAGCCGGTGCACCTGGACGGACCGTATCTGGCCCATCCGGTGTGCCCGGGCCACCGCCTGATGCTCCATCGTCGGTTTGATCTGCGGTTCGCAGATGATGACGACGGAGGCGGCCTGCATGTTCAGCCCCACACCGCCCGCCTGGATCTGGCTCAGCAGGACGGCATGGCCCTCGACGGCACTGAATCCGTCGATCAGCTCCTGCCGCCGGGCGGCCGGAAGACTTCCGGAGAGAGGCCCGAACACGCCCTTGCCCAGGGCCTGACCGACGCTGAGGAGCACCTCGCGGAAGTACGAGAAGACGACGACCTTGAGGCCGTTGTCCGCGGCCTCGGCGACCAGCTCGCGCAGCCGGTTCAGTTTCGCGGACGTGTCGGGCCGGGCGTACGCGGCCCGGCGCATCCGCATGAACTGCCCGGCGCCCACGGCCTCGCGGTAGGCCGCGAGGTCGCCCTCGCTGAACTGCTCCCACTCGTCGACCTGCACCAGCGCGGGGAGTTCGGTCAGCACGTCCTCCTGATTGCGCCGCAGATAGGCCGGGGCGACGGCCTTGCGGAACGCGTGCGAACCCGCGGCGCCGTGCGTGGTGTGGATCGAGGAGGCCAGCTCGGGCCGGAGCTGGCGGACGAGGCTGCGGAACTCCTCGACCCGGTTCTCCATCGGCGTACCGGTCAGGAACAGCACCCGTTCGGCACGCCGCGTCCAGCCGGACACCGCTCGGGAACGGCGGGTGTCGGGGTTCTTGACGTAGTGGGCCTCGTCGACCACCAGCATGGCAGGGGCCGTGTCGCAGTCCGCGGCGGCCGGCAGGGTGTGCAGCGCGTCGAACGTGGTGAGGGCGACCCCGCCGCCCTCCCGCCACTGTGCGAAGGCGCCCTGCCGTTCGGCGCCGTGCACCGGCAGCGCGCGCAGCGTGGACCGGGAACGGACCTCGCGCGCCCAGGTGATGAGCACGCTCGCCGGACAGACCACGAGGAAGTGTGTCTCGCCCCGCGCCGAGAGGTGCGCGAGCGCGGCAATGGCCTGCACGGTCTTGCCGAGTCCCATCTCGTCCCCGAGGATGACCCGCTTCTGCGCGAGCGCGAACCGGGCGCCGAACGACTGGTACCCGCGCAGGGCGACGCGCAGATGGGCGTCGTCCAGCCGCAGCTCACGCACCCGGTCCGCTATCCCGGACGGGAGGAATCCCTCGGCCGCGTCCCGGTCGGGCCCCGTGCCCGACATCTCGGCGAGCAGGCTGTAGTACTCCGCGGACCGCAGTTCGAAGTCCACCCAGGCCGCGAGGTCCGACTCGGCGTCCCGCAGCAGATCGACGGAGACCTGCCCGAACAGCAGGGGAAGCCCGCGCGTGGCCGCTTCGGCGACGGCGGCCCGTACCGAGACGACGGCCTCCAGCGCCTGGGCGCGGGCCTGCCGCCGACTGAGCAGCATCCGCAGCCGCCCCCGTGCCGGTCCCGCCGCGGCCAGCAGGGGCTCCAGGCGCCCGACGAGGCGGCCCGCCGCGTCCACGGCCCGGCGGACGTCGGGACCGGCCTCGACCAGCCGGTGCAATGCGGTGACGAGCGCGGTCGTGTCCTTGTCCGGGGCGTCCACGTCTATCCGGACGGTGACGGTGTCCCGCACCGCGTGGGCGATCTGCCCGGCCGCGGCCAGTGCCTGGTCGGCGGTCTGCGCGCCGACCCCGGGGATCTGGCGGAGCTCGAAGCGGTTCGCCTCGTGGACCTGGCCGACGGTCGTGAAGCCGGCCTGCTGGACCGCGCCGATCCGCAGTCTGCCCTCGGTGACGTCCTTGAGCCGGGAGACGGGGATCGCCGACAGCTCGCGACGGATGAGGGAGTCGAGCAGCGGAGCCAGCGCCGCGCGCACGGCGTCGACGGCGCGGGCGTGATCGGCCAGCACCGTGCGCGCCGTGCCGAGCAGTTGCTCCGCCTGCTCCAGCAGCTCCCGGGCGGCCCTTCCTCGGGGAGCCCTGGCCTCCGCCGGTCCGGCCTCTGTCATGTACGTCCCTCTGTCCGCGGAGTCCGGCTGCCGTCCTGCCCGGCACCCGCCCCGGGCGATCCCTATCGTGCCACGCGGCGCCGACCGTGCCCCCGGCTCACGACGCGGGCGGTCGGCGTTCCGCCGGGGAGAGCAACAGGATCTCCAGAGCGCGCGCACAGGCGCGGGCCTGCGACAGGAACCACTCGGTGCGCGCGTCCGTGATGACGGACGGCGTGGCCCGGACCGCGAGGGCGAAGCGCGCGTACCCGGAACCGTCCAGCACCGGGACCGCCAAGGTCCGTACGCCGTAGGCCGACTCGCCGTCGTTGAGCGCGTAGGCGTGGGACCGCACCTTGGCCAACTCGGCCTCCAGAGCCTCCCGTTCGACGATCGTGCGCTCGGTGAACGCCGGAAGCGGAGGGAGCGAGGCGAGTCCGCCCTCGCCCGGCCGCGCCCAGGCCAGCAGCACCTTGCCGAGCGCGGTGGAGTGCAGCGGCCTGCGCAGCCCCACCTTCGGGGTGACCGAACCACCGGCGACGATCACCGCGTGCGGGCCGCTGCGCAGCGCGAGGTCGGCGGTGGCACCCGTGCGCTCGGCGAGGTCGGTCAGCTCCGGGGCGGCCAGGTGCAGACCGCGCTGGTGGTACGAGAGGCGGCCCAGCTCGGTCACGGCGGGCCCGAGCCGGTAACGGGACGTGCGGGCGTCCTGCTCCAGGAAACCCGCACTCAGCAGGGTGCGGGCCAGCCGGTGCGCCGTGGACACGGAGAGTCCGAGGCGGCGGGCGAGGTCGGAGGCGCTGAGATCGGGGCCGTTGTCGTGGAAGCAGTGCAGGACGTCCAGGGCGCGCTGTACCGCCTGCGCTCCGGCCGGGGCGCGCACCGTCGTGGCCTCGGTCATATCGGGTGACTCTCTGCTCGTGAGGGGAAGGAGGGCATGTGGTTGCCATACTACGGGAGTTGAGAACGGAGTCTCCGCCCCCTGTGAAACACTCTGTTCATACTCAATCCCACATCGTGGGAAGCGAGTTGTGGGTCGGGGCGCGTCCGTGGCAGGCTGCCGCACATCACCACCGATCGAGCAGAAGGGAGCAGTGCCATGGCCGGCCGTCGAACCGCGAGTCCCGCTCACGCCGCTCCGGTCCTGCTCGCTCTGACGCTGCGCCGTCACATCGACCTGGCGCGGGTCTCCAGCGCCGCCTGTCGCTGACCTTCTTCCCCTCACGCATGCGCCGCCCCTCCCCGCCGCGTCCTCGGCGCGGCCCGGAGGTTCCTCCGCCCTACGCGGTGCCTGCCGCCCGCCGTACGTCTGCCCCGGCGCCCACGTACGCACCGCGCTCCAGCACTGATCCACGCACCGTGCTCCAGCACTGACGTACGCGCCGCGTTCCAGCACGGACGTACGCACCGCGCACCAGCACGGACGTACGCACCGCCGTACGCACCGCGCACCAGCCCTCCCTCCGCTTCGCCGACCCTCGGGAAGACCCCCATGACGCATGCCGTCCAGCCCCGGACGCTCTGGTTCACCCGCTGTCCCGTACCCACCGCGACCGGAATCGCCGCCGACCGCGGGTGGCTCACCGGCGAGTTCGCCCCCGACGGCATCACGGTGCGCTCCCTCCAGGACGCCGCACCCGATGCCGACCGCGGCGCCCACTTCACCCACGCCCTGTCGGGACTCTTCCGCGAGGGCGGCAACGTCCCCGCCCTGTGGGCCCGTTCGCGCGGCGAGCGGACCCGGCTGATCGGACTCACCTGGATCGAGGAACGCCAGGCCGTACTGGTCGCGCCGGGCTCCGGCATCCGCGGCGCCGACGCCCTGCGCGGGTTGCGGCTCGCCGTGCCGGCGCACGACATCGCCATCGACTTCTGGCGGGCCATGGCGCTGCGCGGCTTCGAAGGCGCGCTCGGCTCCGCTGGCCTCGCACTGGACGACGCCACGCCGGTGGACGTACCCGCCGCGGAGAACGAGGGCCAGTGGGCCGCCGAGCTGGCCGCGCTGCGGCGCGGCGACGTCGACGCCGTGTACGTGAAGGGCGCGCTGGCCGTCGAGGCCGCACGACGGCAGGGGGCCGAGATCGCCGTCGAACTCGACGCACTGCCCGACCGCCGCTTCCGGATCAACAACGGCACCCCGCGCCCCATCACCGTCCATCAGCAACTCCTCGACGACCACCCCGACCTCGTCGACCGCTTCCTCGCCGTCCTGCTCAGGGCCGCCGACTGGGCCACCGGACAGCCCGGCGAGGTCGCCCGCATCCTCGGCTCCGAGACCGGCGCCGGTGCCGAAGGAGTCGCCGGGGCCTACCGGCCGGGCACCCACCTCACGCTCCACCCCGACCTCTCCACCGAACGCCTCGCCCTCCTCGCCGAGCAGGAGGTTGGGCTGCGCGCCCACGGCTTCCTGCCCGAACCCGTCGATGTCACGGCCTGGGCCGACCCCGGACCGCTGCGCCGCGCCGCCGCGCTGGCCCGTTCCCGTCCCGCCGTCCTCTCCTCCCCGCCTTCCGCCCCCTGACCCACGAGGAACCCCGACACCATGAACCTCCGCCGACCACTGCGTACCTCCCTCGCCCCCGCGCTCCTCACGGTCACCGCACTCCTCGCCCTCACCGCCTGCGGCACCTCCGAGGCCGACAGCGGCGCCTCCCCCAACCGGGCAACGGTCGAGATCCGCATCCCCGACCCCGGCAACTCCGGTGTCCTCGCCCTCGGCAAGAAGGACGGCAGCCTCGACAAGGCGCTCGCCAAGGCGGGTGCCAAGGTCACATGGACCGGCAGCGCGGGCCCCTTCGCCCCGGCGGCCCAGGCGATGAACGCCGACCAGCTCGACGTCGCCACCGGATCCATCACCTCCGGCATCACCTCGCTCGCCCAGCGCCCCGGCTTCGCGTTCTTCGCCGCGGTCGACCCGGACGCGGCCGGCGAGGGCATCCTCGTGAAGAACGGCTCCGGCATCGAGTCCGTCGCCGATCTCGTCGGCAAGAAGGTCGCCGTCAACCAGGGCGGGACCGGTGAATACCTGCTCCTCAAGGCCCTCGCCGAGGCCCACATCCCCGCCGGCAAGGTCAAGCGCGTCTACCTGCGCCCCGACCAGACGGCCGCCGTCTTCAACGCCGGCCAGGTCGACGCCTGGGCCGTCTGGGCCACCTACGCCGTCGCCGAAATCGGCAGCGGCAAGGCCCACTTCGTCGCCGACGGCGCCGCGATCGGTTCCGACAACTACAGCCTCCACGCCGTACGCACGGGATTCGCCGAACAGCACCCGAAGGTCGTGAAGGCGCTCTACCAGTACCTCCACGACGCCAGTGCCAAGGAGAAGGAGAACCCGGCCGCCTACCTGAACGTCTTCACGGACGCCGGACCGACCGCCGTCACCGGCAAGGCCAAGGAGGTCCAGACCGACATCACCCGCAAGAGCGGAACGGTCGGACCCATCGGACCCGAGGACATCACACGCTTCGAGGACGTCGCCGCCTTCTACGCCGAGCAGAAGGTCACCACGAACCAGGTGGACGTCGCCGCCCACCTCCTCGACATCGAGAAGCTGACATGACCGACGCCGCCCTGCATCCGGGCCTCGTCCGGCCGCAGCCCCAGCGACTCAAGGCCCGCGGCCGGACCTACTCCCTGACCGTCCGGGCACTCGGCCCGGTCGCCCTCCTCGCCCTCTGGTGGGCAGCATCGGCCACCGGTCTGCTCACCCCCGACGTACTGGCCTCACCCGCCGAAGTGCTGCGCGCGGTGGGGGAGCTGTGGAGCAACGGGCAGCTGCCCGACGCACTCACGACGTCCCTCACCCGCTCAGGACTGGGCCTCGCCATCGGGCTCGCCGCCGGGCTCGTCCTCGGGATCACCACCGGATTCACCCGCCTCGGCGACGAACTCCTCGACTCCTCCCTCCAGACCCTGCGCACCATTCCCTTCCTCTCCCTGGTGCCCTTGTTCATGGTCTGGTTCGGAATCAACGAAACCGCGAAGATCCTGCTCATCGCCGTCGCCACCACCTTCCCGATGTACGTGTCGACGTCGAGCGGGGTGCGCAACACCGATCCCAAACTCATCGAAGCCATGCGCAGCTTCGGCATGGGCAGGCTCGCGCTCGTACGCGAAGTCGTCCTCCCCGGAGCCCTGCCCTCCCTGCTCGCCGGGCTGCGGCTCTCCATGACGCTCAGCGTCATCGCCCTGATCGCCGCCGAGGAGATCAACGCGACGGCCGGGATCGGCTATCTGATGTCCCAGGCACAGAGCTACGCCCGCACCGACATCCTCGCCGTCTGCATCCTCGTCTACGGGCTGCTCGGACTCGCCGCCGACATCGTCGTCCGGCTGCTGGAGCGCGTGCTGATGCCCTGGCGCACCCCGCAAGGAGCCAGGCGATGACCGGTCGGACACCTCACGCGCCCGCGGTACGGGTACGGGGACTGCGCCGCGTCTTCGGCGACCGTGCCGTGCTCGACGGCCTCCGGCTCGACATCGCACGGGGCGAGTTCGTCGCACTGCTCGGCGCCAGCGGAAGCGGGAAGACGACCCTGCTGCGCATCCTGGGAGCCCTCGACGGCGCCGACGGAGGAGAGGTCCTCGTCCCCCGGGCCCGCACCGTCGTCTTCCAGGAACCCCGCCTCGTACCGTCGAAGAAGGTCCTCGCCAACGTGACCGTGGCCCTGCCGCGCAGCCGCTCCGCACACGGTCTGCGGGCCCTGGCCGAAGTCGGCCTGGAACGGCACGCCGACGCCTGGCCCGCCACCCTCTCCGGTGGCGAGGCCCAGCGCGTCGCACTCGCCCGCGCCCTGGTCCGCGAACCCGAACTGCTGCTGCTCGACGAGCCGTTCGCCGCACTCGACGCCCTGACCCGGCTGAAGATGCAGGACCTGGTGGGGGAGCTGTGCCGCAGACACCGGCCCGCCGTCCTCCTCGTCACCCACGACGTCGACGAAGCGGTACGGCTCGCCGACCGGGTCGCCGTCCTGCGCGAGGGCCGGCTCGTCACCGACGAGCCCGTCACCGTCGACCGGCCGCGCGACCCCGGCGACCCCGCCTTCGCGGCCCTGCGCCGACGACTGCTCGACGACCTCGGGGTCGACACGGCCCCGCACCCCGCACCGACCACCGAACGTACCGAAGCAGGAGTGAGCTGAATGACCATCACCATCGGCGTGCACAGCAGCAACCCGTCCCTCTACCACCTGTACCACCTCTCCCGGCTCGGTCTCGCCCAGGAGGAACTGGCACCGCTCGGCGAGAGCGTCGTCTTCCACCCGTACACCAACGGCGTCCGCACCGGCGAACTCCTGAGCCAGGGCGTCATCGACTTCGGCGGCACCGGCTCCACCCCGCCGGTCACCGCCCAGGCCGCGGGGCACGACATCGTCTACACCGCCGTGTCCGCCCCGCGCCCCGAACACGGCGCCCTCCTCGTCCCCGAGGACAGCCCCGTGCGTACCGTCGCCGACCTCAAGGGCACCACCGTCCACCTCGCGATCGGCTCCTGGCAGACCCACCTGATCGCCAAGGCACTGGACGACGCCGGTCTCTCCTACGCGACCGACATCACCGCCGTACGCGGCGACGACAGCAGCGAGGAACTGCTGCGCTCCGGTGCCATCGCCGCCTGGGTCGCGCAGGGCGCCCCACTGGCAGCGGCCCGCCGCACCGGCGGACTGCGCACCCTCGTCCGTACCGGCGACGTCATCACCGACCGGTCCGTCTTCTTCGCCCGCCGCGATCTGGCCGAGAGCCGCCCCGAGGTCATCGAGGCACTCACCCGCGCCCTGCAGCGCGCCGACGACTGGGCGGCCGAACACCCCCGGAAGGCGGCCGAGATCGCAGCCGCCGACCTCGGCGGATCCGCCGACGACTGGGAGACCGCCCTGCGGACCCTGCCCTGGCGGATCGAGCCCGTCACGGACGCCTTCATCGCCGAGCAGCAGGAAGCGGCCGACATCTTCCACCGCACCGGCTTCATCGACCGGCCGGTCACCGTCGCCCACGCCCGGGCCGGGGCCGCCGCGGACGAGGTGGCCTGACGCCATGGCGAGCGAAGTCCTCTGGTACATCATCCCGCGCGAAGGCGCCTATCCCTGGGAGCCCGAAGGGCGGCGTCCGGTCGACCTCGGCTACCTCGCCCAGCTCGCCGGATCGGTCGAACGTCTCGGCTACAGCGGTGCGCTGCTCGCCACCGACCTGTACGACGTCTGGCCGCTCGGCAGCGCGCTGGCCGCCTCCACCAGCACCAGGTTCAAACCCCTGCTGGCCGTGCACCCCGGTCTGATCTCACCCACCCTCCTCGCCAAGATGGCGCTCAGTTTCGACACGCTCTTCGGCGGCCGGCTCCGCTTCAACGTCGTCAACGGCTCGACCAGGTCGCTCCAGGAGTACGGACTCCACGTGGAGCACGACGAGCGGTACGAGCTGAGCGCCGAGTACTGGTCGATCGTGAAGCGGCTCACGGCCGGTGAGGTCTTCGACCACAAGGGCCGCTTCTACGACCTGAAGAACGCGGGCGCGTCCTTCAGAGAGCTGAAGCCGGTCCAGGAATCACACATCCCGCTCTGGTTCGGCGGCTCCTCGGACCCGGGGATCGAGATGGCGGCCGAGCACGTGGACGTCTTCCTGACCTGGGGCGAACCTCCGCATCTGCTCAAGGAGAAGCTGGAGAAGGTCAGGGCGCGCGCCGCAGCCCACGGCCGCACGCTCAGGTTCGGGCTGCGCCTCCACCTCATCGTCCGTGACACGGAGGACGAGGCATGGGCGGCGGCCGACCGGCTCCTCGACGTCACGAGCGACGCGACGTACGCCCGTATGCTCGGCGACCGCGTCGGCGAGGACGGCGTGGGCTGGCAGCGCCAGTTCCGGCAGCACGGCGGCAAGGTGCCGGCGCACGCGCGGGAGCTGGAGGCACACCCCAACATGTGGCCGGGCATGAGTCTCTTCCGCCCCGGCCCCGGCACGGCCGTCGTCGGGTCGACGGCCCAGGTCGTCGAACGCCTCAAGGAGTTCGAGGACCTGGGCGTCGATACCTTCATCCTCTCCGGCAACCCGCTGCTGGAGGAGGCCCACCGGGTGGCGGAGACGGTGCTTCCGGCCCTGGGGGTGAAGCGCTGACGACCGACGCCCCACGGCATCGGTCCGGTCCCGTCGGGACAGCCCACGACCGGCCCTTTCCGGCCACGGCGAGCGGTCGCCCGCCGGTACGCCATGGTGCGGTGGACACGCGCCGTCCCCCGCCGCCCCGGCACGGCGTGGGACAGCGCGGCCCGTCCGCGGGCCGCGGGCTGCGGACGTCGGCGGCCGGTGCAAGACTCGGAGGATCAGGAAGGCCGCCGCACCGCGAGAACGGGGCGCGTCGAAGGAGCTCGCCATGCTCACCACCCGTTTTGTCACCGGAGCGCCCAACTGGATCGACCTGGGCACACCCGACCTCGACGGGGCCGCCGCTTTCTACGGCGGACTCTTCGGCTGGGAGTATCTGGCCGGAGGCCCGGAGACCGGCGGGTACGGCATGTTCACGCTGGACGGGAAGACGGTCGGAGGCGCGATGACCGTCACCGAGGAGCAGGCGAAGCCGTCCTGGACGGTGTACTTCCGGTCACCGGACGCCGACGCCACGGCGAAGGCGGTCGAGCAGGCCGGCGGCAGCGTGCCGTTCGCCCCGAAGGATGTGCTGGACTTCGGCAGAGCGGCCCGCTTCAAGGACCGGGCGGGGGCGTGCTTCGGTATCTGGGAGCCGAAGGAGAACCCGGGGCTCGGCGTGGTGGGTGTCCCCGGCTCCCTGTGCTGGGCCGAGCTGTACACCCCGGATGTCCCGGCGGCCGCCGCGTTCTACGACGCCGTGTTCGGCTGGGAGACCGCACAGACGCCGTTTCCCGGAGGCGGTGGGTCCTATACGGTGATCCGGACCGGGGGAGGCGGCGAGGACGTCGGCTTCGGTGGTCTGGTCCCGCTCCAGGACGTTGCGACACAAGCGGTTTCCGGACCGCACTGGCTGCCCTACTTCGAGGTCGACGACTGCGACGCGGCCGTGGCCGAGGTGGAGCGGTTGGGTGGCAAGCTCACGCTGGAGCCGATGGAGATGGAAGGTGTGGGCGAGTTCGCCGACGTCGCCGATCCGGACGGGGCGCAGTTCGCTCTGATCAAGAGCGCCCCGGCACCGCAAGGCTGACCGGAAGTCATCGGCGCGCCGCATTGATGCGGCGTTGATCAGTCGTTTATCGCGACCGGGCACTGTGGGGTCCATGCTGATCAACACCGCGACAGACCCCGCGCTCGCCTGGCAGGAGACAGCGCTGTGCGCGCAGGCGGGGCCCGAGTTCTTCTTTCCCGCTCCCGGCAGCTCCACCCGTGAGGCCAAGCAGCTCTGCAACGCCTGCGAGGGGCGCGAGGCCTGCCTGGAGTACGCCCTCTCGAACGACGAGCGCTTCGGTGTGTGGGGTGGACTTTCCGAGAAGGAGCGGGACCGGTTGCGCAGGACCAAGCGCGACCGGGCCTGACGACACGCCGCCCGGCCCGCGTGCCGCCCACCCCATGTGCCGGCCGCCCGGGGTCACCGGCCGCACCCGCTCGCCCGGGTACGGCGGTCCCGTGGCCGGACGCTCCCTGTCCACCTGGGACGATGTCCGTATGAACGATCACGACAGGGACGCCGCGCTCGCGGCGGCGGTGCGCCTGCGCACCGAAGGCCGGCCCGAAGAAGCACGGGAACGCCTGCTGGCCCTCTCCGCCTCCTTTCCCGAGGATGCCGAGGTCGCCTACCAGACCGCCTGGGTCCACGATGTGCTCGGTCTCGAAGCCGAGGCGGTGCCGTTCTACGAGCGCTGCCTGCACGGGACGGGGCTGTCGGACGAGGATCGCCGGGGCGCTCTGCTCGGCCTCGGCAGCACCTACCGGGTGCTCGGCCGGTACGACCGGGCCGTCGAGGTCCTGCGCGGCGGTGTCGAGCGGTTCCCCGACGACGGCGCGTTGCGGACGTTTCTCGCCATGGCCCTCTTCAACACCGGCGAGCACCACGCGTCCATGCGGCTGCTGCTGGAACTGCTCGCCGCCACGAGTGAGGACCCGGCAGTACGGTCGTACCGAGGAGCCATCGAGCACTACGCGTCGGACCTGCACGCGACGATGTGAACCCGGCGCGGGGTCCGGGGCGGGGGCCTGGGGCGGGGGTCCGGGGCCGGACGGGCCCGAGGGGCTGGCCGGCCCCGCCCCGCCGGACGGCCCCGGATCGCCGGCGCGCACGCGCGCAGCGGGGGACCGTCCGGCGGGCGACGGCAGCCGGTCCGGCGTCAGGCCAGGGCGCGCGCTGCCAGCCGTGCCTTGCGGGCCGCCAGCTTCTCGTCGAACTTCGACGCCTCGCCGTCCAGCCCGTTCATGTACAGGCCCAGCTCCTCCTGCGCCTTCAGCCCCTCGGGGCCCAGGCCGCCGATGGTGAGGACCTTCAAGTAGCGCAGCACGGGCTGGATCACGTCGTCGTGGTGGATGCGCAAGTTGTAGACCTCGCCGATCGCCATCTGCGCGGCGGCCCGCTCGAAGCCCGGCATGCCGTGACCGGGCATCCGGAAGTTGACGACGACATCGCGCACCGCCTGCATCGTCAGGTCCGGGGCGAGCTCGAAGGCCGCACCGAGGAGGTTGCGGTAGAAGACCATGTGCAGGTTCTCGTCGGTCGCGATCCGCGCCAGCATGCGGTCGCAGACCGGGTCGCCCGACTGGTGGCCGGTGTTGCGGTGCGAGACGCGGGTGGCCAGCTCCTGGAAGGCGACGTACGCCACCGAGTGCAGCATGGAGTGGCGGTTGTCGGACTCGAAACCCTCCGCCATGTGCGCCATCCGGAACTGCTCCAGCTTGTCCGGGTCGACGGCGCGCGAGGTGAGCAGGTAGTCACGCATCACGATGCCGTGCCTGCCCTCCTCCGCCGTCCAGCGGTGCACCCATGTGCCCCAGGCGCCGTCGCGGCCGAAGAGCGAGGCGATCTCGTGGTGGTAGCTGGGGAGGTTGTCCTCCGTCAGCAGGTTCACGACCAGCGCGACCTTGCCGAGGTCGGTGACCTTGGACTGGTCCGCCTGCCAGGACTCGCCGTCCTCGAAAACGCCGGGGAAGTTCCGGCCGTCGGAGAACGGCACGTACTCGTGGGGCATCCAGTCCTTGGCGACCTTGAGATGGCGGTTGAGTTCCTTCTCCACCACTTCTTCCAGGGCATACAGCAGCTGAGCGTCGGTCCATGCCTTGGGACTGCCGAGGTGGGGAGCGGTGATCGTCACGGGGAACTCCTGGGGACGGGAGAATTACCTACGGACACGTAGGTTACGAGACCGTAGGTTAAAGCGGCAGTAAGGCCCTCGCCAAGCCCGCTCGCCCGATGCCCGATTACGTAACGTTATGTATGCAGGTCGCGGTGGGCGTAGGGCCGGGCGGCCCGCCCGGCTGTCCGGCGCACCGAAGTCCCCCATATCCATCAATGTGCGGTTGTGTCGGGCTCTTTGGTGCGGTGGTGCGCGAACACCGTGTCGGCCGGGGCGGAGTTCGGCTCCGGCCGGGGCTCGGCCTCCCGTGCCGGATGCCCGGCGAA
Source organism: Streptomyces sp. NPDC058051 (assembly GCF_042885475.1). Taxonomy (NCBI): domain Bacteria; kingdom Bacillati; phylum Actinomycetota; class Actinomycetes; order Kitasatosporales; family Streptomycetaceae; genus Streptomyces; species Streptomyces sp. NPDC058051. The sequence goes on along the minus strand of NZ_JBHVRW010000023.1, from coordinate 51,612 downwards.
CCGGGCGCATGCCTCGGCCGGCAGCCGCGGCTGTGTCGCGGGGGCGGGGCACGGGATCTTCTGCGAAGCCCGGGCCGGCCCCCGCGGCGGAATGCTCAGAGTGGTCGGCGTACTCGGAGCGGGCGTGTGCGGGGGCGCGGCGCGCGGTCGGGCCGGGCGGTCAGAGCAGGTGGTCCGCCGCGCCGGACTTCACCGCGGAGATCAGCGCCCGCAGCGCCTCCACGGAGTCGCTGACATGGGCGGCGGTGTCCGTGGTGGAGCCGATGTACGCCTTGCCCTCGTCGTCGAGACCGAAGCGGAAGCAGTTGGCTCCCTCGCTGCAGAAGGCATCGTCCCAGTGGATGTCGGTCATGGTCTGTCTCCTCAGAGGTCCTGGGCTATGGATCGGATGAAGTCGCGCGATTCCTCGACCGGCAGGGCGAGCGAGCGCAGCCGCTCCAACAGCCCCCGGTACCGGCGTAGTTGCATGTCGGAATCCAACAGCATCGAGCCGTGCGAGGAGTCGAGTTGCACGGTGTCGAGCTGGGGCACCGCGGCGCCCGCATAGGTGAACGACTGTCCGGCGCCCGGGAAACCGCCGGCGGTGAACGGGATCACCCGGACGGTGATCCGGTCCCGCTCGGACTGGCCGACGATGTGGTCCAGTTGCGCCCCCGCCACCTTGGGGCCGCCGAACTGCATGCGCAGAGCGGCCTCGTGGATCACTGATGCGTACAGCGGCGGGCGGTCCCGGTCCAGCACTTCCTGGCGGCGCAGCCGCAGGGAGAGCCGGGCCGCCAGATCCGGCGCCGGAAGTCGCGGATCGGCGGTGTCGAAAACCGCCCGCGCGTGCTCCTCGGTCTGCAGCAGGCCGGGGATGTGTGTGGTGGTCGCGGTGTTCAACTCCACAGCGTGATGTTCCAGTTCGGCGATGTCCAGCAGCCCCGGAAGCAGGAGTCCGCGATGCTCCTCCCACCAGCCCCTGGCCCGTTCCTGGGCCATCTCGGCGAGCAGATCGATCAGGCCGGTGTCCGGGCACCCGTAGTTGAAGGCGAGCGTGCGGACCCGCTCGGCGCTGATGCCGAACCGGCCCGACTCGATGTTCGGGATGCGGGTGCGGTCGACGCCGAGCAGTGCGGCGGCCTGCTGCGCCGACATGCCCGACTGCTCGCGCAGTTTCCGCAGTTCGTACCCGAGGCGCTGCTGTCGGGCGGTCGGGGCGCTTCTGGGGGGCATGGCGGACGTCCTTCCGAAGGGGGGAGTGAACAAAATGACCGGAACCACACAAGTAGTAGCACCGTGCTCCAGTGTGCGCTACGGTCGGTAGCGTAAGTCTCACACGGGGCGACCGCGCCGTTGTGTGATCATTAACGCAATTAACCGGAAATGTGGGCATCTTGATGAAGGGCGCACTGCGTTGTCTCCCGGCTCTCGCACCAGCCGGACCCCATCCGCCGGTGGCGGACAACCTCAGTTATTCGTTCGCACTGCCGGGTGGCGCCTTCTGCGCGGGTCTCGCACGCAGTGCCGTGGGTGAACTCCTCGTCCGGCACGGCCTGGCGGAGCTCCGTGAACCAGCGGTACTCGCCGCCTCCGAACTGGTCGCGTCCGCCTACCGGTTCACCCCGGACCGGGAAATGCTGCTACGGGTCCACTGGCAGTTCGATGCGCTGCGCATCACCCTCTACGACCAGCACCCGCCCCATGGCTCGGCCGAGAAGACCGAGAAGTGCCGCGAACGCCGCAGCGACAGCATGTGGTTGCTGGCAGCCGCGGTCGAATCGCACGGCGGCGACTGGGGCCTGGCTCCCGCGCTGACCCCGTCCGGCGGCTGCAAGACCTGGGCCTTACTCCACCGTTGACCCGCTGCCGAGCGTTTCCCCACCACGCACGCGTGCCCCTCGGAACGGACCACGCGTCGGCCTTGGCCGGCACCGGTGCGGGATCACCGTCGCCCCGTCCGCCGGGCGGACGGTCAGCAGGCCCCGCCGAGCAGATCGGTGAGGCTCCGGTCGAGATCCAGGAACCGGTGTTCGTCGCCGGCCGGCACCAGTTCCTGCGCCCGCTCCAGGAAACGGCGCAGCTCCGCGGTGCGGACGTGCACCATCGCGACTCCCTCGGCGGCGTGGAACTCCAGGACCGTACGGTCGTAACCGAACGGTCGGATGCGTACGGCCCCGACACCCGCGGCCGACTCCACCCCCGCCGCGAGCAACTCGCGGGAGAACTCCCAGGACACGTCGGAGCCTTCCAGGGTCGCCCTGGCGGGGAAGGCCATGCGTACGGCGAACGGATCTCTCCGGTCGTACCGCAGAACGGCGGGAAGAGTCTCCATCCGCGGTGCGGATGCGACCATGCGGGCCTGCACGGACTGCTCGATGTCGGTGGACATGACCTGCTCCCTGTCTCCTCGGCGAGATGAACGGTTCCCGGCACTGAGGAAGACGGCGGAATCCCCCCGTCCGTGCACCGGAAGGAGGCGTGAGCTGCGTCACCGCCCGCTCCTACTCGCGTTGCCCGCTCATCACGGAATCCCGCCGAGGTCACCGCCGTCGCTCGCTGCCTAGACTTGACGGCACTATGACACCCTTCCCTGTGCCCGCCGACGAGGCCGAAGCCCGAGCCGTTCAGGACGCCCTGCGCCCCCGGGTGGTGCTCGACGAACCGGGCCCGCCACCCGGCACCGGCCAGGTCACGGGGGTCGACGTCGCCTATGACGACGAGCGCGACGTCGTGGTGGCGGCGGCCGTCGTCCTCGACGGGGCGACGCTCGACGTGGTCGCCGAGGCCACCGCCGTCGGCCGGGTCGCCTTCCCGTACGTTCCCGGACTCCTCGCCTTCCGGGAGCTTCCGACCGTGCTGGCCGCGCTGGACTCCCTGCCGACCGACCCCGGACTCGTGATCTGCGACGGATACGGCCTGGCGCACCCCCGCCGCTTCGGGCTGGCCAGCCACCTCGGGGTGATCACGGGACTTCCGGTGATCGGTGTCGCCAAGAACCCGTTCACCTTCTCGTACGAGCAACCGGCCCCCCACCGGGGCGCATGGTCGCCGCTGCTCGACGGTGAGGAGGAGGTGGGCCGGGCGCTGCGTACCCAGCGCGGCGTCAAGCCGGTCTTCGTCTCCGTCGGACACCGCACCGGTCTGGACAACGCCTGCGCCCACACCCTGCTGTTGGCCCGCGACTACCGTCAGCCGGAGACCACCCGCAGGGCCGACGCGCTCTGCCGCCGGGCCCTGCGGGAGGCGATCGCCTGAGTAGGCGTACGGATGTCGCTCGTCGATCATGACGGGCACACTGGGGCGTATGACCGAACATCGAACGTCCACGCGACCAGGAACTGTCTATCTCGCCCAGCGCCGGGTCGCGGTCGGGATGACTCTCGGCATGTTCGCGGGAGCGGTCTGGGTCGTTTCGATCATCTGCACACTGGTGGCCTGGGCGCTGTGACCCGGGAGACCGCACCGCCCGTCGGCGCGGCTACTTGTGCTGGTCAGGGCCCTGGGCATGGAGCAGGGCGTGCCAGGTGCCCTCGTCCCCGACACCTGTCACGGGCAGGCTCCGGGACGCCTGGAACTCCTTCAGCGACAGCATGGTCGCGAGGGTGTACACGCCGGTGGTGTCGGTCGGCACCCCCGCGTGGTGCAGCAGGTACTGCACCGCCTCGATGGCGTCGGGCTTCGTCGTGCGTGAGTCGACCGTGACGACGAGCAGCGGCCAGGTGTCGTTTCCGACCTTGCCGTCGGCGGTCAGGCCGTGTGCGGCCTGGAACTTCTTCACCGCCTCCGCCGTGGCCGGCCCGTAGTCGGCGTCGACCTTCACGTCGAAGCCGTTGGCGCGCAGGAGGTACTGCACGGTCCGGGCCTTCCAGAGGACATTGCCCTTGCGGGCCAATGGCCAGTCCGTGCCCTCCGGCGGACGGTCCGACACCTTCGCGGTGGCCTTGGCGTCACTCCCTCCTGGTGTCGGAGCCATCCACCACACGAGGCAGCCGAGGACGAGGAGGAGGAACGCCGAGACGGCCAGAGTCGGGAGCACCACGGGGGAGCGGTCCCACCAACGGTCCACCCGCTGTGCCGCGGTGGCCGGTGCGACAGGCGGGGGCGTGGGCGCGCCGGTGACCGCTTCCGCGGGTTCGGGCCCGGGAGGCGCGGCGGACTTCGGCCGGGTCGGCGCGGTGGATTCCGGTTCGGGAGGTACGGCCGCCCCGGGGGGTGCTGCGGGTTCCGGTCGGGACGGCGCTGCGGGCTGCGGTCCGGGCGGCGTTGCGGGATCCGGCTGGGGCCGCGCCGTGCGTGCTGTGCGTCTTCTGGCCGGTGATGCCATGGCTGCCGCGTCGGCGAGGGCGCGCGCCCGGACCAGGTCGTCGTCCGGAGCCCGCAGCACCGCATGCAGCTGCTCGACGATCCTGCGTGGCGCGTTGGAGGCGTGAGCGGGGTTCAGGTAGCGCGAGAGGGTGGTCTGGTCGATCCCCAGTCGCTTCGCGATCGCGTGCTGAGTGGGTTTCTCGCGGCCCGCGCGGGCGGACGACTCCCACCAGCCCCTCAGTAATGCGGCGAGAGTCTTCCCCGGGTGGTGGTCCTCGCGGCTCCCCACCGTGTTGTCCGTCATGGTTCCCTCCTGACGTCTTGCGTGACTTCCTGCGTAACTTTCTGCGTGCATAACCACAGGTCAGCGCCGCGCATCGGGACGGCGCACCGGTGCATCGACTCGCGGGACGCAGATCGTAGTGAAAGCCCCGTTCCGTGCTGCACAGTTGTGGAGCGGCCGGCTCGTCGGGCCCCGTGAACCCCACCTCTTCCCACCCCTTCGCCGGGGTGCTCCTGCCTGCGCATTCGCGGTGGGCGGGGCCGGCCGCAGCCGTCTCGCGGACGAACAAGGAGATCTGCATATGCCTCAGACATCACCCGTACGAGTGCGCGTCGCCCTGACCGGTACCGCTGGGGGAGCGGCCCTGATCGCGCCGGCGGTGATCGCCCCGGCCGTCGAGGCCGCGTCGCCCTCGTCGTACGGGGTGAGCGGTGTGGACACCAGGCACAACAACCCCCGAGACGTCTTCCGCGGCAGTCCGGCCGAAACTGCGCGCGATGACGACGAATCCGGCGGCGTGACCGGCGGGCCCAGCCGGGCGTCATCCCGCTTCCGCCTCGCGATTCCACGGCGCTCATCCGGCTTCCGAAGCCCGTGACGCTCACACGGCGTGCGCCGCCCGAGGGCCGAGCCGTGCGCCGTCCCCATCCCACCACCACCACTCATGACGAGGAGTCATCCATGTCCGCACGTCCCACCCGGTCCCACCGCACCGCGGTCCGGCTCGTCACCTGCGTCGCCGCTGCCGCCGCACTGACCGGCCCGACCGCTTCCCTCGCCGCCGCGAGCGGACCGCGGACGGCGGCCCCGGCCGCTGTCGAGCACTCGGCCCGTTACGCCGCGACCGGCTGGCCGACCCTGAAGACGGGGAGCAAGGGCGCCGCCGTCACCGCCCTGCAGTACCTGCTGAACGCCCGGGGGCAGGCGCTGAAGGCCGACGGTGCCTTCGGTCCGGCCACGACCGCCAAGGTGAAGGCGTTCCAGAAGTCCCAGCGCCTTGCCGCGGACGGCATCGTCGGAGCGGGAACCTGGAGCAAGCTCGTCTCCACCCTGCGACGCGGTGCGAAGGGTCCGGCCGTGAAGGCCGCGCAGACGCTGCTGAAGGCACGCGGCCACGCGGTGGCCGTCGACGGGTCCTTCACCGCTGCCGTGGCGGACCGGGTGAAGTCCTTCCAGAAGTCTGCCGGGCTCGCCGCCGACGGCGTCGTCGGCGCCCGGACCTGGGCGGCGCTGCTGAGCGGCACCCCGTCCGGCGGCAGCCGAGCGGCCCTGGCCAAGCAGATCCTGGCCCAGAAGCAGATCACCCTGGCCACCGTCCACCCCGGTGGCACGCACGCCGGGTCGACGGCCCGGCAGAACCTCGTCGACACGGCGAACGGCAAGGGAGCGCTCACCAGCCCGTGGGGCGACCGGCCCAACCGGCGGGTCGCCCTCGATCCCCGGATGCTGAACGGTCTGCTGAAGCTGCGCACCCAGTACGGCTACCGGCTCTCGGTCTCCGAGATCGTCGGCGGCGACCACAGCCGCAACTCCAGGCACTACGCCGGGATCGCCTTCGACATCACGCACATCAACGGCCGCCACGTCGGCAGCGGCGCCCCGCACAAGCAGCTCATGGCAGCCTGCAAGAAGCTCGGTGCGCAGGAAGTCCTCGGCCCGGGCAACGCCGGGCACAGCCGCCATGTGCACTGCGGCTGGTCTCGCTGACCCCGACCCGCTGATTCCGACCCGCTGACTCCGACGCGCTGATTCCGACGCGCTGACTCCGACGCGCAGAAGGACGACAGGTGCCCGGCCGCCCTCGGCGCGGCCGGACACCGGCACGTCCGGCCGCAATCGAGGCGGGCACCGGCACTTCAAGCGTGCCCCGCCCCGCCCGGCCACCGGTACGTCAGGCCGTGCCCCGCCTGGCCACCGGTACGTCAGGCCGTGCCCCGCCTGGCCACCGGCCGGCTCAGCGAGCCGCCGCCACCCGGAAACGCAGCCCGGCCGAGCGAAGCCGATCCAGCAGCGCGTCGCCCATCGCGACGGCCGTCGTGACCTGCCCCGAGCTCGGCTCCAGCTCGTCCAGGGCGAGGCACAGCGCGGACTCGGCGAGCATCTTCGCCGTCTCGTCGTAGCCGGGGTCGCCGCCCGACACCTCGGTGAGAACCCGGCGACCGCCGCCCTCGCCGACGAAGCGGACGGTGAACCAGCTGCGCCGCCGCCGCTCCGCGTCCGGGCCCTCCCCCGGCTGGTACCGGTCCATCAGCCAGGACCGCGCCGCCGGCACCTGCGCGGCACCCAGCAGGGCGGCGGTCGCGGCCGTGCCGCCCAGCACCACGGGCAGATGCTTCACGGAGGCGAAGTGGCGGTAGCGGAAGTCGGGACCGTACCGGGCGAGCACGCGTGCCGAACGTTCGACGACCTGCGGGTCCAGCGTCGGCAGCGGCAGGGCCCAGGTGCCGGTCTCCGCGCTGAAGTGCGGGGCGCCGAGCCGGGCCCGGGCGCGGCGGGCGACCAGGCGCGGTTCGTGCAGGCGGCGCTCCTGCGCGGCGCGCCGCATCTGACGGCCGCGGCCCATCGCGGTGAGCGCGGAGGCGAACGTACCGCCGGAGAAGACGGCGTTGCTGCGGACGAACCCGTCGACCGTCAGCGGCACGTACTGCGGCAGCTGCTGGACGGTGAAGTACACCCCGAGATCGTGCGGGACGGAGTCGAAACCACAGGCATGCACGATCCGGGCCCCCGTCTCGCGGGCCCGCGCGTCGTGCTCCAGATACATACGGTCCACGAACTCCGCCTCGCCGGTGAGGTCCGCGTAGTCCGTCCCGGCCTCGGCGCAGGCCGCGACCAGCCGCTCGCCGTACGAGACGTACGGGCCCACCGTCGTGGCCACCACATGGGTGGATTCGGCGAGTTCGCGCAGCGCGTGCTCGTCCTCGGCGTCGGCGTGCAGCAGCGGGAGTTCGGCACAGCGCGGGTCGACGGCGGCGAGGCGTTCGCGCAGCCGCTCCAGTTTGACCCGACTGCGTCCGGCCGCGGCCCAGCGGAAGCCGGCAGGGGCATGGGCGGCGAGATATTCGGCTGTGAGGGCGCCCACGAAGCCGGTGGCGCCGAAGAGGACGACGTCGTAGGGGCGTTGTGGCCCGTTCTGTCTGTTCACGCATGCCTCCGCGAGGGCCGGGGCCGATGTAGCAGGCAGAGGTTAGCGGAGGGGTTCGTGGCGGTGTGCGGCCGGGCGGCGCTCGTGGGGGAGGATCCCGGAGGAAGAGCTAAGCGCTTGCTCGGCCTCAGGGGTTGTGCGGAGCGCGGTGCGTTCTTAGCATCATCGCTGTTACATCAGTTGTGTCACACCGCTGGGGGTTTGATGGCAACGACGGAGCACGGACCGCTGGCGGGTGTGCGGGTGGTCGAGCTGGCGGGCATCGGACCCGGTCCGTTCGCCGCCATGCTGCTGGCCGACCTCGGTGCCGATGTGGTCAGGGTCGACCGCCCCGGGGGACCGGGGCTCGGGATCGACCCCGCGTACGATCTCACCAACCGCAACAAACGCTCCGTGCTCGTCGACCTCAAGACCGAGGACGGGCCCGCCGCGGTGCTCGATCTGGTCGAGCGTGCCGACATCCTGATCGAGGGGTACCGGCCGGGCGTCGCCGAGCGCCTCGGGGTCGGACCGGCCGCCGCGCTGGCCCGCAATCCGCAGCTCGTGTACGGACGGATGACCGGCTGGGGCCAGGACGGGCCGCTGGCCGATCGGGCCGGGCACGACATCTCCTACATCGCCCTCACCGGCACGCTCTCCATGATCGGCAAGCCCGGTGAGCCGCCCACCGTCCCGGCCAATCTGGTCGGCGACTATGCGGGCGGCTCGCTCTATCTCGTCGTCGGTGTCCTGGCGGCCCTCCAGCACACCCGCACCCCCGGCGGCCGGGGTCAGGTGGTGGACGCGGCGATCGTCGACGGCGCGGCCCATCTCACCACGATGATCCACGGCATGCTGGCGGCCGGCGGTTGGCAGGACCGGCGCGGATCCAACCTTCTGGACGGCGGCTGCCCCTTCTACGGCTCGTACGGGACCGCAGACGGCCAGTACATGGCGGTGGGCCCGCTGGAACAACGGTTCTACGCGGAGTTCATCAGGCTTCTCGGTATCGAGGACGAGGCGCCGGACCGGGGCGACATCACCCGCTGGGAGGAGCTGCGCGACGTCGTCGCCGACCGGTTCAGGACCCGTACACGCGCGGAGTGGACCGCGGTGTTCGAAGGCACCGACGCCTGCGTCGCCCCCGTCCTCTCGCTCGGTGAGGCGCCGAGCCATCCGCACCTCGCGGCCCGCTCCACCTTCGTCGAGCACGGCGGGCTCACCCAGCCGGCTCCCGCACCCCGCTTCTCCGCCACCCCCGTGTCCGTACGCAGCGGTCCCGCACGGCCCGGCGAGGACACCGATGCCGTCGCCGCCGACTGGGGCGTACCCGGCATCACGCGGCCCCGGAGGGACACCACGGGCTGACGGCCCCCTCGCCGCCTGCCGATGCGCGGAAGTTCCTGCTCCGTACCGTCCCCGGCCCCGAACCCGCCCGGCTCATCCCCCCAAGAACAGGCTCCAGGAGGCCCGCAGTGCAGCGGCAGATCTTCACCGAAGAGCACGAAGCGTTCCGCGAGACCGTCCGCACCTTCCTCACCAAGGAGGTCCTCCCGCACTACGAACAGTGGGAGAAGGACGGCATCGTCTCGCGCGCGGCCTGGCGCGCGGCCGGACGGCAGGGGCTCCTCGGCCTCGCCGTACCCGAGGAGTACGGAGGCGGAGGCAACGCCGACTTCCGCTACAGCGCCGTCCTCGCCGAGGAGTTCACCCGGGCCGGTGCCCCCGGCCTCGCGCTCGGGCTGCACAACGACATCATCGGCCCCTACCTCACCGGCCTCGCCACCGACGAGCAGAAGCGGCGCTGGCTGCCGGGCTTCTGCAGCGGCGAGACCATCACCGCCATCGCCATGACCGAACCCGGCGCGGGCTCCGACCTCCAGGGGATCCGCACCACCGCCGAGGACCGGGGAGACCACTGGCTGCTCAACGGCTCCAAGACGTTCATCTCCAACGGCATCCTCGCCGACCTGGTCGTCGTGGTGGCAAGGACGACCCCGGAGGGCGGTGCGAAGGGCCTCTCGCTGATCGTCGTCGAACGCGGGGCCGAGGGCTTCGAGCGGGGCCGCAACCTCGACAAGATCGGCCAGAAGGCCCAGGACACCGCCGAGTTGTTCTTCCACGACGTCCGCGTCCCCAAGGAGAACCTGCTCGGTGAGAGGGACGGCGCCTTCATCCATCTGATGACCAACCTGGCGCAGGAGCGGATGGGCATAGCGGTCGCCGGAATCGCCGCCGCCGAACACCTGCTGGAGATCACCACACGGTACGTCAAGGAGCGCGAGGCCTTCGGACGGCCGCTCGCCAAGCTCCAGCACATCCGGTTCGAGATCGCCGAGATGGCCACCGAGTGCGCCGTCACCCGGACCTTCGTCGACCGGTGCATCGTCGACCACTCCGACGGCGGGCTCGACGCCGTCCATGCCTCGATGGCCAAGTGGTGGGCCACCGAACTGCAGAAGCGCGTCGCCGACCGCTGTCTCCAGCTTCACGGCGGATACGGCTACATGACGGAGTACCCGGTCGCCAAGGCATTCACCGACGGTCGCATCCAGACCATCTACGGCGGTACGACCGAGATCATGAAGGAGATCATCGGCCGCTCGCTGCTCGCCTGACCCCCGACGCACAACCACCCCGAAAGGCTGCTGTCTTGAGTACCGAAGCGTATGTCTACGACGCGATCCGCACCCCGCGCGGACGCGGCAAGGCCAATGGCGCCCTGCACGGCACCAAGCCGATCGACCTGGTCGTCGGCCTCATCCACGAAATCCGCAGCCGCTTCCCCGGACTGGACCCGGCAGCCATCGACGACATCGTCCTCGGCGTCGTCAGCCCGCTGGGTGACCAGGGCTCCGACATCGCCCGGATCGCCGCCGTCGCGGCCGGCCTCCCGGACACCGTCGCGGGCGTCCAGGAGAACCGCTTCTGCGCCTCGGGGCTGGAGGCCGTCAACCTGGCCGCCGCCAAGATCCGTTCGGGCTGGGAGGACCTCGTCCTCGCGGGCGGCGTCGAGTCGATGTCCCGCGTGCCGATGGGATCCGACGGCGGCGCCTGGGCGATGGACCCGATGACCAACTTCGACACCGGTTTCGCCCCGCAGGGCATCGGGGCCGACCTCATTGCCACCATTGAGGGGTTCTCCCGCCGGGATGTCGACGAATTCGCGGCACTCTCGCAGGAGCGTGCCGCCGAGGCGTGGAAGGACGGCCGCTTCGCACGCTCCGTCGTTCCCGTCAAGGACCGCAACGGGCTGGTCGTCCTCGACCACGACGAGCACATGCGGCCGGGGACCACCGCCGACACCCTCGCCGCGCTCAAGCCGTCCTTCGCCGCGATCGGAGAGATGGGCGGCTTCGACGCGGTGGCGCTGCAGAAGTACCACTGGGTCGAGAAGATCGACCACGTCCACCACGCGGGCAACTCCTCCGGCATCGTCGACGGCGCCGCACTCGTCGCGATCGGCAACAAGGAGACCGGCGAGCGGTACGGGCTCACACCGCGCGCCCGCATCGTCTCCGCCGCCGTCTCCGGCTCCGAGCCCACCATCATGCTGACCGGCCCCGCGCCCGCCACCCGCAAGGCCCTGGCCAAGGCGGGACTCACCATCGACGACATCGACCTCGTCGAGATCAACGAGGCGTTCGCCGGCGTCGTCCTGCGCTTCGCCAAGGACATGGGACTCCCCCTCGACAGGATCAACGTCAACGGCGGCGCGATCGCGCTCGGCCACCCGCTGGGCGCCACCGGCGCGATGATCCTCGGCACCCTCATCGACGAACTCGAACGGCGCGACAAGCGGTACGGCCTCGCCACGCTCTGCGTCGGTGGCGGCATGGGCGTCGCCACCGTCATCGAGCGTCTCTGACCGCCCCGGCCACCCCTGCCTACGGAGAAGAAGAGCAATGACCGAGAGCACGACCATCCGCTGGGAACAGGACGAGACCGGCGTCGTCACCCTCGTACTCGACGATCCCCAGCAGTCCGCCAACACGATGAACCAGGCCTTCAAGGACTCCATCGCGGCCGTCGCCGACCGCGCCGAGGCCGAGAAGGACACCATCCGCGGCATCATCTACACGTCCGCCAAGAAGACCTTCTTCGCGGGCGGAGACCTCAAGGACATGATCAAGGTCGGTCCGGAGAACGCCCAGCAGGTCTTCGACACGGGCACCGCCATCAAGAACTCGCTGCGCCGCATCGAGACCCTCGGCAAGCCCGTCGTCGCCGCCATCAACGGCGCGGCCCTCGGCGGCGGTTACGAGATCGCCCTCGCCGCGCACCACCGCGTCGCCCTCGATGCCCCCGGCTCCCGGATCGGCCTTCCCGAGGTCACCCTCGGCCTGCTGCCAGCGGGCGGCGGCGTCACCCGCACCGTACGCCTCATGGGCATCGCCGACGCCCTGCTGAAGGTGCTGCTCCAGGGCACCCAGTACACCCCGCGGCGCGCCCTGGAGAACGGACTGGTCCATGAGGTCGCCACCACCCGGGAGGAGATGCTCGACAAGGCCCGCGCCTTCATCGACGCCCACCCCGAATCGCGGCAGCCCTGGGACGTCAAGGGGTACAGGATCCCCGGCGGCACCCCGTCCCACCCGAAGTTCGCCGCGAATCTGCCGGCCTTCCCGGCCAACCTGAAGAAGCAGATCGCCGGCGCTCCGATGCCTGCCCCCCGCAACATCCTGGCCGCCGCCGTGGAGGGTTCGCAGGTCGACTTCGAGACCGCGCTGACCATCGAGGCCCGCTACTTCACCGAGCTGGTCACCGGCCAGGTCGCGAAGAACATGATCCAGGCGTTCTTCTTCGACCTCCAGGCCGTCAACTCCGGAGCCGGCCGCCCCAAGGGCATCGAGGAGCGCCAGGTCCGCAAGGTCGCCGTCCTCGGCGCCGGGATGATGGGCGCGGGCATCGCGTACTCCTGTGCCCGCGCGGGCATCGACGTCGTCCTCAAGGACGTCTCGACGGAGGCCGCCGCCCAGGGCAAGGCGTACAGCGAGAAGCTTCTCGCCAAGGCACTCGCCCAGGGCCGCACCACCGAGGCCCGGCGGGACGAGTTGCTCGCCCGCATCACCCCGACCGGTGACCCGGCCGATCTGGCGGGTTGTGACGCCGTCATCGAGGCCGTCTTCGAGGACACCGCGCTCAAGCACAAGGTGTTCCAGGAGATCCAGGACATCATCGAGCCGGACGCCCTGCTCTGCTCCAACACCTCGACCCTGCCCATCACCGTCCTCGCCGAGGGGGTCGCACGTCCCGCCGATTTCATCGGGCTGCACTTCTTCTCACCCGTGGACAAGATGCCGCTGGTCGAGATCATCAAGGGTGAACAGACCGGCGACGAGGCTCTGGCCCGTGCGTTCGACCTGGTTCGCCGGATCAAGAAGACGCCGATCGTCGTCAACGACTCCCGCGGCTTCTTCACCTCGCGGGTCATCGGCCAGTTCATCAACGAGGGCGTGGCCATGGTCGGCGAGGGCGTCGAGCCCGCCTCGGTCGAGCAGGCCGCCGCGCAGTCCGGCTACCCGGCCAAGGTGCTCTCCCTGATGGACGAGCTCACCCTCACCCTGCCTCGCAAGATCCGCAACGAGACCAGGCGGGCCGTGGAGGAAGCCGGCGGCACCTGGGCCGGGCACCCGGCGGACGCGGTCATCGACCGGATGGTCGACGAGTTCGGCCGCCCCGGACGCAGCGGCGGCGCGGGCTTCTACGAGTACGACGAGGACGGCGTCCGCACCCGTCTGTGGCCCGGACTGCGGGAGCACTTCACCAGGCCGGACACGGACATCCCCTTCGTCGACATGAAGGAGCGGATGCTGTTCTCCGAGGCGCTGGACAGCGTCCGCTGCCTGGAGGAGAACGTCCTCGTCTCGGTCGCCGACGCCAACATCGGCTCCATCATGGGCATCGGCTTCCCGCCGTGGACCGGCGGCGTGCTCCAGTACATCAACGGGTACGAGGGCGGCCTGCCCGGATTCGTGGCACGCGCCCGGGAACTCGCCGCGAGGTACGGCGACCGCTTCCTGCCGCCCGCACTCCTCGTGGAGAAGGCCGAGAAGGGCGAGACCTTCCACGACTGAACCACTGAGCGACTGAACCACTGAGCGACTGAATCCCTGAACCACCGAGCCACCGACCGCGACCGCTCGGGCCGCGTTCACTGCTCCGTGAACGCGGCCCGCAGTTCCTCCCTCAACGACCGCTGGAACGCGGTCACCAGCGCCTGGAGCACCATCGGCTGCATATGGGCCGACAGCGACTTCATCGCGGCCACATGCTCCGGGTCCGACTCCCGCTCCCGGTACGGGCCCCAGACCTCGTCGCGGAACAGCCGGGTCAGCTCCTGTGCCGCGGAGCGGGCGTGCTCCAGCAGCACCGTGCGCGCGGCCAGGATCGTCTCGTGCGCGATCGGTACGCCGAGCAGTTCGACCCCGAGCCGCAGCAGTCCCGGGTCCACCCGGTACCTGCCGTCGGTCGGCTCGGCCCGTTCCAGTACGCCCATCGCGGCCAGCCGCGCCAGGTCCTGTTCACTCAGCGCCCGGCCCGCACGCCGCTCCAGCTCCGCCCGCGTCGCGTCCTCCGGCGTATCCGGCGCCCAGGACGCCACCAGCGCCCGGTGGATCGCCAGATCGTGCGCGCTCAGATCCGGCGGCAACTGCTCCAGATAGCGTTCTATCGCGGCCAGCGTCATGCCCTGGTGCTGAAGCTCCTCGATGAGCGCGAGCCGGGACAGATGCTCGTGCCCGTAGTGCCCGACGCGGCGCGGACCGATCACCGGCGGCGGCAGCAGACCCCGGGTGCTGTAGAAACGCACGGTGCGTACGGTGACACCGGCCCGTGCCGCCAGTTCGTCGACGGTGAGCGTCGGCTCCTCGGTCCCGGTCGCCATGTCTGCTCCTCGCGTTCCGACACAGCGGCGAATGCTGCGTCTGCACCAACCAGGTTCAACAGTATTGCTGTCTCACCACTGTTGTGAAAGTGCCCGGGTGTTGTGAAAGTGTGCGGCGACCCTGTGGTGAAAGCGCCCGAGCGCCGCCCGAGCGCGGTCCGAGCGCGGTCCGGGCCGGTACGAGTTTCGCGTACCCCGCGCCGCGCGGATCCCGACCGGGCGGCCCCAGCGGGCCTTGCGCGCGCCACAGCCGTGCGGCGCCGAGCACCGTGGTCCCGAGCCGGCCGTTCCTCCGAACGAGTGTCCTGCGCACCAGTGTCCTGAGCGATTTGCCCGTCGTTGGTCGTATCTGGGGGCCCCTCGACCGAGGGCCCCGTGACATGAAGGAGGCCGACGTCATGCCTGAGGTGAGCGCGCCCTACGCGCCCGGCACACCCTGCTGGGTGGACCTTGAGGTGCCCGACCTGAACAAGGCACTGGATTTCTACCAGGATCTGTTCGGCTGGCAGGTGGAGCCGTCGCCGAGGAGCGGCGGGTACACATGTACCCTGCGCGGCAAGCCCGTTGCCGGGATCACAGCGACCATGCGGCAGGAGGGCGGACCGCCCAGGTGGCTCACCTGCTTCGCGGTCGCCGACGCCGACGACGCGCTCCAGGCGGTCGAGACCCATGGCGGTACGGTGCTGACGCGCACGACGGATCTGCTCACGTCCGGTCGCACGGCCGTCGCGGCCGACCCCACGGGAGCCACGTTCGGGCTCTGGCAGGCCGGCGACTTCATCGGCGCCCGCGTGGTCAATGAACCGGGCTCAGTGCTGTGGAACGAACTGAACACCCCCGACCCCGACAAGGCCGGAGGCTTCTACAACGCCGCTCTGGGCCCCACGGTCGCGCCGCTCGAAGGCAGCCCCGGGTACAGCCTCCTCATGGTGGGCAGCCGGCTGGTCGCCGGCCTGCAGAAGCTGGAGGACCCGCAGGACGGAGCGCTCGCCCACTGGCTGACGCTCTTCGCCGTCGAAGACGCGGACAGCACGGCGGACGCCGCGGTGCGGGCCGGTGCCACGGTGCTCAGGAAGCCGTTCGACATGATCGTGGGCCGGATGGCTGTCCTCCGGGATCCGCAGGGTGCCGTCTTCGCGGTCATCAAGCAGTCACCCATCGAGGTCTGACACCGGCATGGCCCACGCCCGCAGCCGCCGCGCTCCGGACGGCTGCGGGTACCGCCTTTTGTTCCTCCTCTGCGCTGTTTGCCGTGCGACGGCCTGCTTCTCGCTCGCTTCCGCGGAGGCGCGCTCGCCCGTCGGTCGTTGCACCGCACGCGCAGGACACCCAAGCCCGAACGGCCCGGCCCACTGTCAGTGGTGGCTCCTACGCTGATGTCATGTCGGAGATCACGTACGTACGGGGGGACGCCACCGCCCCGCAGGGCAAGGGCGTCAAGCTGATCGCGCATGTCTGCAACGACCTGGGCGGCTGGGGCAAGGGGTTCGTCCTGGCCGTCTCGCGTCGCTGGCCCGAACCGGAAGCGGCCTACCGCCGCTGGCACCGCGAGCGCGCGAGCAACGACTTCGCCCTGGGCGCCACCCAGTTCGTGCAGGTGAGCCCGCACGTCTGGGTGGCGAACATGGTGGGCCAGCGCGGCATACGCACGGGCAGTAAAGGGGTGCCGGTGCGCTACGAGGCGATCGACACGGCGTTGGGAGCCGTGGCCGACCGGGCAGCCGAGCTGGAGGCGTCGGTTCACATGCCCAGGATCGGCTGCGGTCTGGCGGGCGGTAAATGGTCGAGGATCGAGCCGTTGATAGAGCAGCGGCTGCTGAGCCGGGGCACGGCGGTGACGGTGTACGACCACGATTAGGGCCCGTCCGGAGTCGTGATCAGTGCGCGGTCGCTGCCGATACGGCGTACGCGTGAGGTGGGCGCGGCCCGCCATCGCTCGATGCTTCTCGTGCTTGCCGCCGCCGTGGCCCATCAGGGCCAGGGCGGCGCGATCGGCGCCGGAGGCCGGCGACCAGAGAACGCCGGGGATCTCGCCCACGGTGAAGTCGCGCTCGACCATGCTGTTCGACGACGCATCGGCGGTGAACTGCAGCGAGCGCACAGGTGTTGCCTTTCGGGAGCGCCCTGTTGTCGAGGCGCTCCCGACGACACCTATGCGGTGCGGTCATTTCGCAGGGCCTGGATGAGCCACGTGTACACCGGGATCGGGCTCGGTACTACCTGCCAGCCGTTGACGGCTATTCCCCGGCTGGTCCCCGACCGAGAAGTCCTCGGGGGAGGGACAGCCTGGAAAGGGGGAGAGACAGCCCTGGAACGGGGGAGAGATACAGAGAAACGGATCAGGTCGCAGTGTGACGGCTTCTAAGGTGGGGGGAAAGTGGGCGACGGGGAGGGCTGATGGCGGCACGGAGTACGGACGAGACACTGCTGGCCCGGGCGCTCAGCGAGACACCACCGGCGGACGCGCTGAACGAGCAGATCCTCGACGCCGCGCGGGAACAGTTCATGACCTTCGGGCTGCGCCGTTCGACCGTCGATGACGTCGCCAAGCGTGCAAGGGTCTCGCGGGTCACCGTCTACCGGCGGATCGGCAACAAGGACAGTCTGGTCTCGGCCTGCCTGCTGCGCGAGTACCGGCGCTTCGTCGTGGAAGTGGACGAGGCGGTCGCCGCACTGCCCACGACGGAGGACCGGCTCGTCGAGGGATTCACCGCCGTTCTCGGGCACATCCGTGAACACCCTCTCATCGGAGGGCTGTTGAGACTGGAGCCCGAGATCATGCTTCCCTTTCTGACGCTGGAGAGCGGGCCCGCCTTCCTCGCCATCCGCGACTATCTGGCCGACCGGCTGCGCCTCGCGCGCCGCGCGGAAGGCCGGCCGGTGAGCGATCCGACACCGGTCGCCGAGCTGATGGTGCGCATCACGGTCTCCTTCCTCCTCAACCCCGTCAGCTGCTTCGAACTCGATGACGACGCGCAGGTACGGGCGTTCGCCCGCCGCTGTCTGGTGCCGCTGCTCGCCGTCGGGCACTGAGCGGCTCCGTAGCGGTGCGAACCCCGGCCGTCACCCTGCCCCCGGGGCTGTCTCGATCCGGGTGGGCAGGGTGCGTGACGAGGACGAGGTCTTCGGCCGCGCCGAAGGGAAGGGCGCGCGGCCCACGGCGGCGTGAGCGGCGGGGCGACCGCCCCGGCAGCTCACCGTTCGGGCGGAGGGGCGAGCAGCATCGGCCAGTCGTCGGACGCGGCGAGCACGTCGTCGAGCGTGCGGTCCGGGCCCGCGGTGAACACCGCGGTCGCGGGTGCCGCCCGCGCGTACATCTCCGGGTCCGCCTCGGTCTCCACGCGCAGCACCAGCGCCGCCTCCGGATCGACCGCCGACCGGCCGGGGAAGTCCGCGGCGTCCACACCGACCTGCCCCAACGCGAACGGGTACACGGCGATGTCGACCACCAGACGGCCGTGGTCGAGGATCCACTCGCCCCAGCCGTCGGTCTGCGACAGGTAGAACACGCCGTCGCCCTCGTAGGAGTAGCTGCCGAGCCGGGAGACGGCGCGCTCGCCCGGTGAGCCCTCGGGGTCGACGACGAGCATCACGACGGGCACATCGGGCTCGTCGGGATGGACGCCGGGACGGATGTGGAGCCGGGCCACGAGTGACCTCCGATGACGGGCGGGCGGGGCACCAGTAGAGCACGGCTGCCGATGACCGTCGGCCGTGACGTCCGCAGCGTCTGCCGGCCCCGTCGTGGCGGGGGTGGCAGGTGGTTGGCAGAGTCTTTTCCGGCCGTGAGCCGTCGGGTCAGCCGGTACGGGGGGCCGCCTCCCTCTCGTCCGGCAGGGGCTCCAGGGTTCGGCTGCGTGCCCAGTGCGGGCCGAGATCGTCGAGCCGCCAGCCGAACGGGTACGAACGGGGCTGCGGGCGTGAAGGCAGCCGACGCGGCCGGGCGGGCAGCCACCGTACGCACCGCGCACGCAGCCGCAGGGCGCCCGCGGCCGACGACCGTGTCCAGTGCGGTTGCGGCCGGAAGCCCAGCGCTCGGAGCAGCGGCTCGTCCAGGAGAGCGAGCGAGAACCGCGCCACCAGCGGACGCAACGGCCGCGGATACCAGCTCGCCATGACGCGGAACGTCGCGTTCGCGACTCTTCGGTTGGCCGGGTCGTACGCGAACATCCGCTCCTCGTAGGAATCGAGGAGCCTCTCGAACCCGTCGTACGTGTCAGGAGCCCCCTCGATGCCCATCATCATTGCCGTCTTCCGGCCGACCTCCGCCAGCGCCTGGATCTCCTGTGTGCACAGAGGGCGCCAGCCGAACCGGTCGATCCAGCGTTTCGGGCCGACGACCGTGGTCGCGAGAACATAGAGGAAGTCCTCGTTGGGGATCCGGTACTTGCCGTGGATCCGGTTGAGATGACGCGCCGCGGCCCGGCCCCGCTCCGAGTCGAAGCCGTCCGCGGCCATCTCGTACCCGATGAGCACCGTGTCGTCGTACCGCTTCTGCCCGGACCGCTCGAACTCCTGGGTGCGGTCGAGGAGCACAGAGATCCGCGGGACGCCGTAGTCGCGGAGGAACGCGACGCTCACGCCCTGGCGGTAGTCCCAGGGGAACTCGTACTGCGAGATCAGCCGGAGGATCTCGGCGTAATCGTGCGCGGGATCCATCCGGCGGATCTCGCGCAGGCGGCTGTAGCGGCCCATGGTGCGCCCTCCTGTCCGTGTGCCGGGTTCATGCGGGCCCTGCTTCTTGGTGCTCTCCTTGCTCCTCGGTCACCCAACTCCCCTTCTGTTGAAGCGAAGTGACGGCCCATCGGAGATGAGGAGTCAAAGATACAAATACTATCGACTTGTTTCATCGGTCGCGTCAACACTGTCGAAGAGGGTGCGGGGAAGCGTCCGAGGAGTCCCTGCGCACCTTCCCGGAAGCGGTCGCATACTGGATCGCACAAGGGCCGGGCGCCAAGCCGTTCGCCCCGCAGGCCGTCGGGAGCTCCGTATGAACACCGAAGCAGTCAGAGGCGGCGATCCCGCCCCGCCGCCGCCCGGCGGTGTGCTCTGGGGCATCTCCGGCGACATCCGTGCCCTCCTGATGCTGCCCGCCGCCCTCACCCTCCAGGTCGCCCATCCGGCGGTCGGCGCCGGCGTCGACGCGCACTCCGTCTTCCGCACGGACCCGTGGGGGCGCGGCGAGAGGTCGCTGAGGTCGCTCCAGCTGTGGGTGTACGGAGGCGAGGAAGCCGCCGAGGAGGGGCGCAGGCTCCGCGCACTGCACCGCACCATCCAGGGCACCGACACCCGGGGGCGCCGTTACCGTGCGTTGTCACCCGCCACCTATGCGTGGGTGCACGCCACGGGCTTCCCCGTCTACCAGTACGGTGCCCGCTACCTCCTCCGGCCGCTCACCGGCGCGCAGGAACGGGCGCTGTACCAGGAGTGGCTCCAGGTGGGCAGGGTTCTCGGCATTCGCGACCGGGACATGCCCCCGACGATCGAGGAGTTCTGGCCGTACTTCCGCAAGGTGCTCGCGGACGAGATCGAGAGGACCGTCGTCGTCGAGGACCTGATCGCCACCGACCGGCCCGTCCCGCCGCCGGACCTCGGTCCGCTGCCGGTCCGGCTGCTGCTGAAGCTGCTGTGGCCGGTGCTGTTTCCGCCGCTGGCCCGGTTCCGGCGCTTCGTCACCATCGGACTGATGCCGCCGGACGCACGGGCGGCGATCGGGCTGGAGTGGACGGATGCGCAGGAGCGCCGGCTGCGGCGGTTCTGCGGTGTGGTGCGGCGCGTCGTGCCCGTCCTGCCCGAGCGGCTGCGCTATCTGCCCTACGCGCGCAGGGCGCGGGCGGCGCATCGCGAGGCCGTCCGGGGCCGGGAGGCTCGGAGCCTGTTGGGTGGCCTCTGAGCGAAGGTCACCCGACAGGCTCTCAGGCGGAGGCCCGGCGCACCAGCTCGGTCGGCGTGATCACCGATTCCGGCTCCGTGCCGCCGCCCTCGCCGTTCAACCGCCGCATCAGCATCCGTACCATCAACCGGCCCATCCCCTCGACGTCCTGACGGACCGTCGTCAACGGAGGATCGGTCGCCTCGGCTATCGACACCATGTCGTCGAAACCGACCAGGGCCACCTGCTCCGGCACCCGGCGACCGCTCTCGTGCAGCACCCGCAGGGCGCCCGAGGCCATCAGGTCGTTGGCCGCGAAGACGGCGTCCAGATCGGGCCGGCGGTCCAGGAGCCGCGTCATCGCCCGTGCGCCGCCCTCGACGGTGAAGTCGCCGTCCACGAGCAGTGCCGGATCGCTGTCGGGCAGCACATCGTGGTAGCCGTCGATGCGGTCGAGTGCCGAGGTCTGGTCGCGCGGCCCGGCGATGTGCGCGATCCGTCGTCGGCCCAGGGAGACGAGGTGGCG
The DNA here is from genome assembly GCF_042885475.1 of Streptomyces sp. NPDC058051. Classification (NCBI taxonomy): domain Bacteria; kingdom Bacillati; phylum Actinomycetota; class Actinomycetes; order Kitasatosporales; family Streptomycetaceae; genus Streptomyces; species Streptomyces sp. NPDC058051. The sequence goes on along the minus strand of NZ_JBHVRW010000023.1, from coordinate 30,634 downwards.
TACCGCCTCGGCCGCGCCGCCGCGGTTGTCGCAGTCGACGTACGGGACGGCCCGTTCGGGCGCGGCGTCCGGCCGGCCGGGACGGCCGCCGTAGACCGTGGGCACCCGGAACCGGCTGATGATCGCGGGCAGTTCGTCGTCCATGTGCAGCGAGAACGCCAGCACGCCGTCCACATGGCCGCCGGCCAGATAGCGGGCGACCCGGTCGAAGTCCCCGCTGCCCTCCACCAGCAGCAGCACCAACTGGGTGTCATGGACGATCAGTTCACGGCTGATACCGCGGATCTGCTGGGAGAAGAACGGGTCGGAGAAGATCCGGAACTCCGGCTCGTCGATGATCACGGCGACCGCGCCGTTGCGCCGGGTGACCAGGGCCCGGGCAGCGTGGTTCGGGACGTAGCCGAGTTCGTCGACCGCCTTGCGTACCTGTTCCACGAGCGGTCGCCGCACCCCCGTCCCACCGTTCACCACCCGGGAGGCCGTCGCCCGTGAGACTCCGGCGAGCGCCGCCACGGCTTCCAGCGTGGGGCGGACATCGCGAGCGGAATCGGGAGTCGGATCGGGCAAGGGGCACTCCTCGTACACGGAATCGGACCGGAAACAGCCGGACAGCACCGACAGCGTCAGCCTATCCGGCGCCCTCGGCCGTCCGCCGGGCGCCGTCGCCCGCCTCTCCTCGGCGGGCGACGGCGCCCGGATCCGGTCCGGGGACCGTCAGCGGTGGTCGTGAATCGTGTTCGTGGCCGCGATCCTCTGCCACGACGCGGGCTGTGCGGGCGCGGTGGCGGCTCCCACGGCGCGCGCTTCGCCCGCCGCCGGGTCCTGAGGCCGCGTCGGCTGGTACAGCCAGGTGTCGAAGAGGCCGGCGAGCGGCCGGCCCGAGACGCGTTCCGCGTACGTCACGAAGTCCCCGACGCTCGCGTTCCCATAGGCGTGCTCGGCCGGCCAGCCCTTCAGCAGCTCGAAGAACGTCTCGTCGCCCACCTCGTTGCGCAGCGCCTGGATCGCCATCGCACCCCGGTCGTAGACCGCCGCGTCGAACTGGTCGTCGGGGCCCGGGTCGCCCGGCCTCACTGTCCAGAAGGCGTCGTCCGCCGGGTGCTGTGCGTAGGTGTAGTCCGCCAGCTCCTGCGCGGTGCCCTCACCTTCCTTCTCCGACCACAACCACTGGCTGTAACGGGCGAAGCCCTCGTTGATCCAGATGTCCTTCCAGCCCTTGACGGACACGCTGTCGCCGTACCACTGGTGTGCCAGCTCGTGGACGACGACCGAGACGTTCGCGCCGTTCGCGAACTGCCGGGGGCTGTAGAACGGCCTGGTCTGGGTCTCCAGCGCGAATCCGCTCGTCACATTGGGGGAGTAACCGCCGAGCGCGTCGAAGGGGTACGGTCCGAAGATCTCCGTCAGCCACTCGGCGACCTCGGCGCTCCGCTCGATGCTGGCGCGTGCCGCACCGGCGTTGGCGCCGAGATCCTTGCTGTACGCGTTGACGACCGGCAGCCCGTCCGACGTGGTGTCCGTGGTGATGTCGAACCTGCCGATCGCCAGCGTCGTCAGATACGTCGCCTGCGGCTTGGTGGAACGCCAGTTGAAGCGGGTCCAGCCCAGCTTCGAACTCTGCGACTGGAGAACACCGTTGCTGATCGCCTGGGTGCCGTCCGGCACGGAGACCGAAATGTCGTAGGTGGCCTTGTCCAGCGGGTGGTCGTTGCTGGGGTACCACCACACGGCCGACTCCGGCTCCTGCGCGGCCACCGCGCCGTCCGGGGTGCGGACCCAGGAGGTCCAGCCGTTGATCTTCAGCTCGGACGGCTTCCCGGCGTACCGCACGACCACCGAGAAGGTCTTGTCCTCGGCCAGCGCCGCCGCCGGGGTGATCTCCAGCTCCTGGTCGCCGCTCCTGGCGTGACCGGCCTTCCTGCCGTTCACCCGCACCTCGGAGACGTCCAGTCCGAAGTCGAGGTCGAAGCGCGAGAGTTCCTGGGTGGTCGTGGCGAGGATCGTCGCCGTCCCCTCCAGCAGGTCCGTCGCGGGCTGGTACGTCAGTCGCAGGTCGTAGTGGGACACGTCGTAGCCGCCGTTGCCGCTGACCGGGTAGTAGGGGTCGCCGATGCCCGGTGCGCCCGCGGTGCCTTCGGCGGCCGAGGCCGGGATCGCCAGCAGCAGGGAGGCCGCGAGTGCGCTCGGGACGATGAGTCTGCGGTGCACGAATGCTCCAAGTGGTCGGGGCGAATGATCTTTCGAACCGTCGCGTCGACACTATTCAGCGACGGCCGCACCGGTCGTGTCCATGGCAAAAGCTGTCACACGATCGCCATCCGGCCGACATGGCCCGTGCCCGCCGTCACGGCATGGCGAACCACGACCGGCCGGACCGCGCCGCCCTCCCCGACCGCCGATTAGGATCGGCACCCTGATGACTGCCACTCTCGTTGCCAAAGACCTCGCCGCCGGACACGGCGACCGCACGCTCTTCGCCGGGCTCGACCTCGTCGTCGCCCCCGGCGATGTGATCGGTCTCGTCGGAGTCAACGGCGCCGGTAAATCGTCCCTGCTCCGGCTGCTCGCCGGACTCGACCGGCCGGAGGAGGGCGAGCTGCGGCTCTCCCCGCCCACCGCGACCGTCGGGCACCTCCCGCAGGAGCCGGAGCGGCGTCCGGGGGAGACCGTGCGGGAGTTCCTGGCCCGCCGCACGGGCGTCGCCGACGCCCAGACGGCGATGGACGCCGCGACGCAGGCCCTGGTCGACGGGGCGCCGGGCGCGGACGACGCGTACGCCGAGACGCTGGAACGCTGGCTGGCCCTCGGCGGCGCGGACCTGGACGAGCGGGCCGAGGAGGTCGCCGCCGACCTCGGCCTGACCGTCGGGCTCGACCTGCCGATGACCGCACTCTCCGGAGGCCAGGCAGCACGAGCGGGCCTGGCCTCCCTCCTGCTCTCCCGCTACGACGTCTTCCTGCTCGACGAGCCCACCAACGACCTCGACCTGGACGGCCTGGAGCGGCTGGAGCGCTACGTCTCCGGGCTGCGCGCAGGCACGGTCGTCATCAGCCACGACCGCGAGTTCCTGATGCGTACGGTCACCAGGGTCCTCGAACTGGACCTGGCCCAGCAGCAGGTCAACCTGTACGGCGGTGGGTACGCGGCCTATCTGGAGGAGCGCGACAGGGAGCGCAGGCACGCCCGCGAGGAGTTCGAGGAGTACGCCGACAAGCGCGCCGCCCTCGAAGGACGCGCCCAGACACAGCGCGGCTGGATGGAGAAGGGCGTCAAGAACGCCCGCCGCAAGGCCACCGACAGCGACAAGATCGGCCGCAAGTTCCGCAGCGAGTCGAGCGAGAAGCAGGCCGCGAAGGCCCGGCAGACCCAGCGCATGATCGAACGGCTGGATGTCGTCGACGAGCCCCGCAAGGAGTGGGAACTGCGGATGGAGATCGCCACCGCCCCCCGCTCCGGCTCGGTCGTGGCCACGCTGCGCGAAGCGCAGACCGTACGCGGCGACTTCACCTTCGGCCCGGCGTCCCTGCAGATCGACTGGGCGGACCGGGTCGCCATCACCGGCGCCAACGGAGCGGGCAAGTCGACCCTCCTCGCCGCACTCCTGGGCCGTCTCCCGCTGGACTCCGGCCACGCGACACTCGGCTCGGGCGTGGTGGTCGGCGAGGTCGACCAAGCGCGCAAGCTGTTCCACGGCCCGGAGTCGCTCCTGGACGCGTTCTGCGCCGCCGTCCCGGACACCGAACCGGCCGAAGTCCGCACGCTGCTCGCCAAGTTCGGCCTGCGCGCGGACCATGTGCTGCGTCCCGCGACGACCCTCTCACCCGGTGAACGCACGAGGGCGGCACTCGCCCTGCTCCAGGGCAGGGGCGTCAACCTCCTCGTCCTGGACGAGCCGACGAACCACCTCGACCTGCCCGCGATCGAGCAGCTGGAATCGGCGCTGGACTCGTACACGGGGACGCTGCTGCTGGTCACGCACGACCGCCGCATGCTGGAAGCCGTGCGGACGACGCGGCGCGTCGAGGTGGTGGACGGCAAGGTGAAGGAGCTCTGACGGGCCCCTCGGCCCGGAGCGTCGGGGCGGCCCGCCCGGCGGCCCATCCAGCGGGCCGCCGAGCAGCCGCCGAGCAGCCCGCACAGCGGCCCGCCCCCTCCGCTCCCGGCGTCAGCCGTTCCTGCCGCCCTGCTTCGGGTCCGCCAGCCCGGCCCGTCGCAAGGCGTCCGCCATCGCGCTGTTCACCGGCGCCGGACGGGCCGAGCCGCCACCACCGCGCCGGTCACGGTCCTGACCACCCTGTCCCTGTCCCTGTCCCTGCCGCTGCCGCGGCGGGCGTCCCCCCTGCCCGCCCCGCTCGGCCCGCTCCCGCCTGGGGCCGCCGCCCTGGGGCGCGTCTGCCGCGGACACCTCGTCGTCCAGCCGCAGCGTCAACGAGATCCGCTTCCGCGGAATGTCGACATCCATGACCTTGACCTTCACGATGTCGCCCGGCTTCACGACGTCCCGCGGGTCCTTGACGAACGTGCGTGACATCGCCGACACGTGCACCAGGCCGTCCTGATGCACACCGATGTCCACGAACGCGCCGAACGCCGCGACATTGGTGACGACGCCCTCCAGCACCATCCCGGACGCCAGATCACCGATCTTCTCGACACCGTCCTTGAAGCTGGCCGTCCTGAACGCGGGACGTGGATCGCGTCCCGGCTTCTCCAGCTCCTTCAGGATGTCGGTGACGGTCGGCAGACCGAACTTCTCGTCCACGAAGTCGTCAGCCCGCAGCGACCGCAGCACACCCGTGTTGCCGATCAGTGAGGCGACGTCGCCGCCCGTCCGCTTCACCATCGCCCGCACCACCGGGTACGCCTCGGGGTGCACGCTCGACGTGTCCAGTGGGTCGTCGCCCCGGATGCGCAGGAAGCCCGCACACTGCTCGTACGCCTTCGGACCCAGCCGCGCCACGTCCTTGAGCGCCTTGCGCGACCGGAACGGCCCGTTGGTGTCACGGTGCGTGACGATGTTCTCGGCGAGTTGCGAGCCGATCCCCGACACCCGTGACAGCAGCGGCGCCGACGCGGTGTTGACGTCGACACCGACACCGTTCACACAGTCCTCGACGACCGCGTCCAGCGACCGCGACAGCTTCACCTCGGACAGGTCGTGCTGGTACTGGCCGACGCCGATCGACTTCGGGTCGATCTTCACCAGTTCCGCGAGGGGATCCTGCAACCGCCGTGCGATCGAGACGGCGCCGCGCAACGACACGTCCATGTCGGGGAGTTCCTGCGAGGCGAACGCCGAGGCCGAGTACACCGACGCGCCCGCCTCCGACACCATCACCTTGGTGAGCTTCAACTCTGGGTGCTTGGTGATGAGTTCACCAGCGAGCTTGTCGGTCTCACGGGACGCGGTGCCGTTGCCGATCGCGATCAGGTCGACGTCGTGCGCCTTCGCCAGGCGCTCCAGCGTCGCCAGCGACTGGTCCCACTTGTTCGCGGGAACGTGCGGGTGGATGACATCCGTCGCGACGACCTTGCCGGTCGCGTCGACGATCGCGACCTTCACACCCGTACGGAAGCCGGGGTCGAGCCCCAGCGTGGCCCGTGTCCCGGCCGGCGCGGCCAGCAGCAGATCACGCAGGTTCGACGCGAAGACGCGCACCGCCTCGTCCTCCGCCGCCGTGCGCAGCCGCAGCCGCAGGTCGATGCCGAGGTGCACCAGGATCCGGGTCCGCCAGGCCCAGCGCACGGTGTCACCGAGCCACTTGTCGCCGGGGCGGCCGCGGTCGCTCACCCCGAAGCGCCGGGCGACCATGCCCTCGTACGACGACGGGCCGGGCGTCGCGGACGGCTCCTCCGGCTCCAGGACGAGGTCGAGCACGTCTTCCTTCTCGCCCCGCAGCATCGCGAGCACCCGGTGCGAGGGCAGCGCGGTGAACGGCTCGGCGAAGTCGAAGTAGTCGGCGAACTTCGCCCCCGCCTCCTCCTTGCCGTCCCGCACCTTGGCGGCCAGCCGCCCGCGTGACCACATGCGCTCACGCAGCTCGCCGATCAGATCGGCGTCCTCCGAGAAGCGCTCGGTGAGGACGGCGCGTGCCCCCTCCAGCGCCGCTGCGGCATCCGCGACGCCCCGGTCGGCGTCGACGAACGCGGCGGCAGCGGCGAGCGGCTCCACCGACGGATCGCCGAGCAGGCCGTCGGCGAGCGGTTCGAGCCCCGCCTCACGGGCGATCTGCGCCTTCGTGCGCCGCTTGGGCTTGAAGGGCAGATAGATGTCCTCAAGGCGCGCCTTCGTGTCGGCGGCCCGGATCTGCGCCTCCAGCGCCTCGTCCAGCTTGCCCTGCTCGCGTACCGAGTCGAGGATCGCCGTGCGGCGGTCCTCCAGCTCCCGCAGATACCGCAGCCGCTCCTCCAGCGTGCGCAACTGCGCGTCGTCGAGCATCTCGGTCGCTTCCTTGCGGTAGCGCGCGATGAACGGCACGGTCGACCCGCCGTCGAGCAGCTCGACGGCCGCCTTCACCTGCCGCTCGCGTACGCCGAGCTCCTCGGCGATCCTGCCTTCGATGGACGTCGTCACGGTTCTACCGACTCGCCTTCTCGTACTGGCTGTGCTTACCGGGGCGGGGCCCCTTCGCCTGCATTGTGCCGGGTGGCCGGGCGCCGTGTCGCCCGACCACCCCAGTTGCGGGCCTGTCGGTGTGCTCAGATTCTGCGGACGACCTCTGATCGGGCGGCCACGCCCTGGCACGCACGCTTCCGGCGCCTTGGAATCGCACGCGCCAGGCCGCGTCCGCTTCCCGACCGAAGGCCACCCGACAGGCGCTCAGCCCTTGCCGAGCAGATCGGCCGGGAACGCACCGGCGGACGCCGCCGTGAACAGGAACCCGCGTGCCAGCTCGGTGAGCCGGGCCACGCCCTCCTCGCCCAGATGCTCGTACGGTGCGGCGTCCATCCGGTCCGTGGCGTCCTCCAGGTCCGCCCGCAGCGCGACACCGGCCTCCGTCAACTCACCCTCGCCGTCGAGGAGTCCCCGCCCGCGCAGCCGCTCCGCCGCCGCCTCCCAGTCGCCGCGGCCCCAGCCGCGCGTGGCGAGGACCCAGCGCGGGGACATTCCCTTGCCGGTCGCCGTGTGGCTGACCAGGGCCTCGACCGGGTCGAGACCGGCGGCGAGGAGCGCCGCGAGATGGCCGTCGCCGCGATGCTCGCGCAGCAGCGCCGCGGCGTGCCAGAACGCCAGGTGCGGCTGCCGGGGCGCCGGGAGATCGGCATGGGCGGCGTAGAGCGGCCGGGCGTGTCGGGTGCACGCCTCGGTGGCCCGGAGCGCCAGTTCCGCCGCCTCGGCCAGTTCGGCGGAGGCGAGGATCTCCTCGCCCAGCAGGCGGCGGAGGGTGGAGTCGGCGGCGCGCAGCCGGGCGTCCAGGACCGCCTGCGGCGAGGCGACGGACCACACGGCGGGCAGATGCCGCGCGACGAGGTCGTGATTGAAGTTGTAGAAGGCGGCGGTGACCGTGCCGGGTCCGACGGCGCCCAGCGCGGCCCCGCGCGCGGCGAAGTACGCCGCCTTCGAGTCGTCGATGCCGAGCTCCGCGAACTCCTTCCCGAGATCGGCGGAGAAGTAGACCGTCGAGTGCAGCGGGTTGATGGCATTGTGGCAGCGGCGACCGGCGCGCGGCGGCAGAGTACTCATGCGAACACGTTACCGACTGGTCAGTACGCTCGGTACCCCCAGGGCGCACCCCTTCCGTGACCTCGTCCGAGCGGCGCCGGGCACGGCAGAAAAGGTGGGCTTTTCGTCATTGCGGCCATGCTCCGGGCCTCCCAGGATGGCAGACATGACGCAGCGATCCGTACTCGTCGTCCTCTTCGACGGCGTTCAGAGCCTCGACGTGACCGGTCCCCTGGAGGTCTTCGCAGGGGCCTCCCGCTTCCCCGGGGCCGCGTACGAGCTGCGCACCGCCACGCTCGACGGTGCCCCGGTCCGCACCAGCAGCGGCCTGACCCTCGTCCCGGACAGCGGCCTGGCCGATGCCGAGCCGCCGCACACCCTCCTCGTCCCCGGCGGTGAAGGCACGCGTGCACCCGATCCGGCACTCGTCGACTGGCTGCGGGATCACGCCCCGCACGCCGAACGGCTCGTCTCCGTCTGCAGCGGCGCCCTGCTGCTCGCCGAGACCGGACTGCTGGACGGTCACCGGGTGACGACGCACTGGGCCGTCTGCGACCACCTCGCCCGCAGTCACCCGGCTGTCGAAGTGGATCCGGACCCGATCTTCGTGCGCGACGGCAGGCTGGCGACGTCCGCCGGAGTCACCGCCGGTATCGATCTCGCTCTCGCGCTCGTCGAGGAGGACCACGGCCGGGACATCGCGCTCACTGTCGCCCGCCACCTCGTGGTCTTCCTGCGCAGACCGGGAAACCAGGCCCAGTTCAGCGCACAGCTCACGGCGCAGACCGCCCGGCGCGAACCGTTGCGTGAGGTCCAGCACTGGATCACCGAGCACCCCGGCGAGGACCTCTCGGTCGACGCGCTCGCCGCCCGCGCCCGACTCTCGCCCCGCCACTTCGCCCGTGCCTTCCGGGCCGAGACGGGACTCACGCCAGGTCGATATGTCGACCGCACACGGCTCGAACACGCCCGCCGGCTGCTGGAGGACACCACCGACGGCATCACCGGCATCTCGCGCGCCTGTGGCTACGGCACCCCGGAGGCCATGCGCCGCGCATTCCTCAAGGCCCTCGGCACGGCACCCGCCGAATACCGCCGGCGCTTCCGGGCCCGCCCCGCGGTCGACTGACCGCCCACGCCCGCGGGCCCAGGCCCGCAACCGACCGACTGAAAGGAAAGCCGATGCAGATCGCCATCGTCCTCTTCGAGCGCTTCACCTCGCTCGACGCGGTGGGACCGTACGAGATGCTCGCCCGCACCCCCGGAGCCGAGACCGTGTTCGTCGCCGAACGGACCGGACCGGTGCGCAACGACAACGGCGGCCTCGCGCTCGTCGCCGACAGGACGTTCGCCGACGTACCGGCCCCGGATGTGCTGATCGTCCCCGGCGGTCCCGGCCAGAGCGACCAGATGGAGAACGAGGCGCTGCTCGGCTGGCTGCGCGCGGCCGACGCCACGAGCACCTGGACCACCTCCGTCTGCACCGGCTCGCTGCTGCTCGCCGCGGCCGGACTGCTGGCGGGCCGACGTGCCACCTCGCACTGGCTCGCGCTGGACCTCCTCAAGGAATTCGGTGCCGAGGTGACCGGCGAACGCGTCGTCGTCGACGGCAAGTACGTCACAGCGGCCGGTGTCTCCTCGGGCATCGACATGGGGCTCACCCTGCTCGGCCGGATCGCCGGTGACGAGTACGCACAGGCCGTACAACTGCTGACGGAGTACGACCCCCAGCCGCCGTACGACGCGGGCTCACCGGCGAAGGCTCCGGCCGCGCTCGTCGAGGAATGCCGCGCCAAGAGCCGCTTCGTCCTCCGGTAGCCGCGGCGTCGTCACGGCCCCGTCGTCCAGGTGAAGCGCGGCGCGCGCCGCTCAAGGAACGCGGCGACACCCTCCGCGGTGTCGCCGCTGCGCCGGGCCTGCTCCGCCCAGTACGCGTCCCGGTCCTCGCGCCCCGTGGCGAACTCCTTCGCCGCCGCCTGCGTCAGCTGCGAGCGCGCTGCCAGGGTCCGTACGTAGGAGTCGACCCGCTTGTCCAGCTCACCGGCCGGCAGCACCTCGTCCACCAGGCCGGTCCGCAGCGCCCGCGCGGTGTCGATCAGCTCGCCGGAGAACAGCAGGTGCTTCGCGGCGGCAGGCCCGATCAGCGCCACCAGCCGCCGGGTCGATGACGCGGCGTACACGATCCCGAGCTTGGCCGGCGTCACGCCGAACGACGCGCCCTCCTCGGCGAACCGCAGGTCGCAGGCGGCTGCGAGCTGGCTGCCGCCTCCCACGCAGTGGCCGCGGACCGCCGCCAGCGTCGGCCGGGGGAACGCGGCCAGCGCCTCCTCGGCGGCGACGGCGAGCGCCTGCGGCTCGCCCGTCGGATCCCGGAGCGAGGAGATGTCCGCGCCGGCGCAGAAGGTGTTCCCGGCGCCCGTCAGCACCAGTGCCCTGACCGCGGGGTCGGCGGCCAGCCGCTCCAGCAGGCCGGGCAGCGCGCTCCACATCGAGGCCGTCATCGCATTGCGTTTGGCGGGGTTGCTGATGACGACGGTGGCGACACCGTCCGCGACGGTGTGCTCCAGCCGGGGTTCCGTACGGTCCATGCGCCGGATGCTATCCCCGGGCTTCGAACTCATGACCAGGAAGGGGCACCGGACAGGCAGGCGTCACAAGGGGCTTCCCGTGTCCGCTTCCGTGGCCGGGGGATCGATGGCCGGCCGTTTCGTCTCCATGGTCCCGGATCGGAACACAGCCGGAGAGGCCCCGGATCGGAACACGGCCGGAGTACCGCCGGTCGCGCCGCCGCGGAGAGGACCGAACTTGACCTGAGAGTCGATCATTTCGAGCTTGTTCGGTCAAAATCTGTCAATAGGAGTCTATTTTTGTTCAGCGGCATGGTCCCTACCAACTACGCCCCGCACTCTGTACTCGACGTGCAGTCACCATCGAGTCGAGAGCGGGTACCGGACTATGGAGAGCCGCGGGAGTGTCCCGGCCCGGCCCGTGTCGTACGAGGGAGTCTGGCGGTTCACCGCCCCGGCCGTGGACGTCTCCGTACCGCAGGCCAGGCACGCCGTACGCGATCTGCTGAACCGTCAGGGCGTGCCGATCGACGACGACATCACCGAGGGTCTGCTGCTCATCGTCTCGGAACTGGTCACCAACGCCGTGAAGCACGCGGCCCTGCTCTCGCCCGAGCTCGCCGTCGAGGTGGCCGTGGGCGAGGAGTGGGTCAGGGTGTCCGTCGAGGACAACCATCCCTACCGTCCGACGGCCCTGGAGACGGACTACGCGCAGACCGGCGGGCGCGGCCTGCTGCTGGTCCGGGAGATCACCCGGGAAGCGGGTGGCGCCTGCGATGTGGAACACACCGCAGGCGGCGGAAAGATCATCTGGGCGGCACTGCCGCTGAGCCCGCGTCCCTGACCACCCGTACTCCGCTGCGGCCCCGCGTGCCGGGGCCTACCAGCCGGCGGACGGGCCGGTCAGTTCCCTGATCGCCGGCCGTGCGGCATCGAGCACCGTCATGAACCAGGCCGAGAACGGCGCCTCGGCGTGGCGCTCGGCCAGCTCGTCGGCCGTCACGAACGCGGTCTCGCCGACCTCCTCCGGGTCGGGACGCAGCCGGTCCTGCGTCATCCCCACGAAGAGATGGTTGAACTCCTGTTCCACCAGTCCGGAGGCCGGGTCGGGGTGGTTGTAGCGGACCGTGCCCGCTTCGGCCAGCAGGGAGGGCGAGACGCCCAGCTCCTCGTACGTGCGCCGGGCGGCGGCGGCGAAGGGCGCCTCGCCCGGGTAGGGGTGGCCGCAGCAGGTGTTCGACCAGACACCGGGGGAGTGGTACTTGCCGAGCGCGCGACGCTGGAGCAGCAGCCTGCCCTGCTCGTCGAAGAGGAACACCGAGAAGGCCCGGTGCAGTTGACCGGGTGGCTGATGGGCGGCGAGCTTCTCCGCCGTACCGATGGTGGTGCCGCTCTCATCGACCAGTTCGAGCATGATCGCTTCTGCTGCGCCGTTCGACGAGCTGTTCGCCGCGGTGGCTGGTGTGGTCGGCATACCCATCCTTCGCTATGGTCCCGGCCCCGTGCGCCGGTCCCGTCGAGTCTGCTCAAGTCTGCCGTACAAAAGCCGCTTGTCCGTACTTCGGGTGCTGGCATGTCCGGCCGTACGGCCGGTTCCGCACGGGTCGCCGCGGGCGCCCGCTCCGTACCGGGAGCCGATGCGTCGGCGGCCTCGACCCTCCGGGCGAGCAGCCGCTTCCCTTCAGTGGCAGAGCTTCGCCTCGTGCTCGGCGTGGCCGCTCGGTTCCAGCTGGAACGTGCAGTGCTCCACGTCGAAGTGGACACCGAGGCAGCCCTGCAGTTCGTGGAGCAGCTTCTCGTGACCGATCGAGTCGAGCAGTTCCTGGCGCACCACCACATGGGCGGAGAGCACCGGCATCCCCGACGTGATCGTCCAGGCATGCAGGTCATGGACGTCCAGCACCCCGGGCAGGGCGGTGATGTGGGCCCGTACCTCGGCCATGTCGACCCCCTTGGGGGCCGCCTCCAGAAGCACGTTCAGGGTCTCCCTGAGCAGCTTCACCGTCCGCGGCACGATCATCAGGCCGATCACCAGCGAGGCGATCGGGTCGGCCGCATGCCAGTCCGTGGCCAGGATGACTCCCGCCGAGATCAGCACGGCGAACGAGCCGAGGGTGTCCGCGAGCACTTCCAGATAGGCGCCGCGCACGTTGAGGCTGTCCTTCTGCCCGCGGAGCAGCAGCGACAGGGACACCATGTTGGCCACGAGGCCGATCAGGGCGAAGGCGATCGTCAGACCGCCCCTGGTCTCGGCCGGAGTGATGAAGCGCTGGACCGCCTCGAAGACCAGAAAACCGCCCACGCCGAGCAGCAGCAGGCAGTTGGCCAGGGCGGCGAGGATCTCGGCGCGCGCGAAGCCGAAGGTGCGGTTGAGCCCGGCCGGCCGGTTGGCGAAATGGATCGCCAGCAGCGCCATGCCCAGCCCCAGGGCGTCGGTCGCCATGTGGGCCGCGTCGGCGATCAGGGCGAGCGAGTCGGCGAGCAGTCCTCCGACGACCTCCACGACCATCACGGTGAGCGTGATGCACAGCGCGACCCGCAGCCGCCCTCTGTACGCGGCGGCTGCCGTGCCGGTGGGCGGAGGCCCGCCGTGTGTGTGCCCGTGGTCGTGCCCTGCCCCCATGGGGACGCCTCCCGGTCGTCTCGCGGACTCGGACCCGTCTGCCCGAGCACTGTCAGTGAACTACGGGTGGGGGGTATCCGGCAACACGGCACTGAACACCGTTGTCATATGCCCTGACCTGCGGAAATGGTTGCAGGTCAGGGCGCCGGTCCCCTCGCCGACGCTCAGTTGGCGCATGCCTCGGGATGGCGCAGGCACCAGCCCTCCCAGGCCGATTCGACCATCTCGCGCACCCCGAGCCGGGCCGACCAGCCGCACTCCTCGGACATCCGTGCGGCGGACGCGACGGCCCGTGCCGCATCCCCGGGGCGGCGCGCCTCGATCTCCGGCTTCCTCCGCCGGCCGCTGATCTCTCCCACCAGATCCGCGAGCTCGCGCACCGAGACGCCCTCGCCGCGGCCGATGTTCACGGTCAGATCCCCGGCACCCCGCTCGGCCAGCCTCCGGGCGACGGCGAGATGCGCGTCGGCGAGATCCGCGACGTGGATGTAGTCGCGGACGCCGGTGCCGTCGGGCGTCGGATAGTCGGCGCCCAGGATCCGGGGAGCCTCGCCGCGGGTCAGCCGGTCGAAGAACATCGGAATCACATTGAAGACACCGGTGTCCGAGAGTTCCGGCGCTGCCGCTCCGGCCACGTTGAAGTAGCGCAGACACCCGGTGGACAGCGAGTGCGCCCTGCCGGTCGCCCTCACCAGCCACTCCCCGGCGAGCTTCGTCTCACCGTACGGATTGATCGGAACACAGGGAGTGTCCTCCGTGATGAGGTCCGCATCCGGTACGCCGTACACCGCGGCCGAGGAGGAGAACAGGAAACGCCGCACACCGGCCGCGACGACGGCCTCCAGGAGGACGGTCAGCCCGGCCACGTTCTCCCGGTAGTACAGCAGCGGCTTCTCGACGGACTCGCCGACCTGCTTCTTCGCTGCGAGATGCACCACACCGGTCACGGAGTACCGGGCCAGTACCCGGTCGAGCAGCACCCGGTCGGCGACCGAGCCCCGGATCAGCGGAACGTCCGCCGGGAGCCGCTCGACGACACCGGTGGACAGATCGTCGAGGACGGCGACCCGCTCACCCGCCCCCGTCATGCACCGCACCACATGTGCGCCGATGTATCCCGCTCCGCCTGTGATCAGCCATGTCATGCCGGTCAGCGTAGGACCTCCGTTACGGAAGGCCCGGCTGCTCCACGAGAGAGCCCCGGGCGCGGGCCACCGCGTTTTGTCAGGTGAGGCGGGGATCGACGATGATGATCGTGGACGGCGCCGCATGATGCCGGTCCACCCCGAACGGAGCATAAACGGGCAGTGAACTCCCGCTTCTGTTCATCCGATAGCCTCTGCCGACGTGCCGCCGGCCCGCTAGTGGGCCGCGTTGTCGCGCGCCGACCCCGTCAGCACCAAGGAGTGAGTTCGTCTGTCGACCGCCATTCTCACCGGTGCACCGGTACCCGGATCGTCACTCGTGGACGACCTGCGGTCACTGGGCTTCGACGTACAGATCGCCGCCGATGTGGCCGAGGCCGCACGGCTGATCTCGGGCGTCCCCGCCGACCACCGCGTCGCACTGGTCGACCCCCGATTCGTCGGCCACGTCCATGCCCTCCGGCTCGGACTGACGGACCCGCGCTTCCCCGCGGCCACCGTGCCCGGTGCGCTCACCGCGCAGCCGGGGGCGCGTCCCGCGCTCGTCCAGGCCCTGACCACCACCGCCGCGGCCGTCGGCGCGGGCGTCCCCACCGGCCCGGGCACGACCACGGCGACGGTCACCGACCGCACCGTACCCGGCCGCCTCGCCGTCACCATGGACGCCGAAGGCACCGCTGTGCAGCGTCCCGAGCTCGGCTCACTGGTCGCGGCCGTCCCGGTCGACGAGTCCGCCCGCGCCACCGCGCGGAGCGCCGTCGCCGCGGTCGACGACGAGGCGGTACGGCTGCGCAGCGCCGTGAAGGCCCACGACGGGTTCTTCACCACGTTCTTCATCAGCCCGTACTCCCGCTACATCGCCCGCTGGTGCGCCCGCCGCGGCTTCACCCCGAACCAGGTCACCACGGCATCCCTGCTCACCGCGCTGATCGCGGCGGGCAGCGCGGCGACCGGCACCCGCGGCGGCTACGTCGCCGCCGGGGTGCTGCTGCTCCTCTCCTTCGTCCTGGACTGCACCGACGGCCAGCTCGCCCGTTACTCGCTGCAGTACTCGACGATGGGCGCCTGGCTGGACGCCACCTTCGACCGGGCCAAGGAGTACGCCTACTACGCGGGTCTCGCGCTCGGTGCCGCCCGCGGCGGTGACGACGTGTGGGCACTGGCTCTCGGCGCGATGGTGCTCCAGGCCTGCCGCCATGTCATCGACTTCTCGTTCAACGAGGCGAACCACGACGCGGTGGGCAACGCGAGCCCCACGGCAGCCCTCTCCGACCGGCTCGACAGCGTCGGCTGGACGGTCTGGCTGCGCCGGATGATAGTGCTGCCGATCGGCGAACGCTGGGCGATGATCGCGGTCCTCACCGCGGTGACCACGCCCCGGATCGTCTTCTACGTCCTGCTCATCGGCTGCGCCTTCGCGGCCTGCTACACCACGGCCGGCCGCCTGCTGCGTTCGCTGACCCGGAAGGCGGAGCGCACCGACCGCGCCGCCCAAGCCCTCGCCGACCTGGCCGACTTCGGTCCCGTCGCCCGGATCGTGGCGGCACGGGGCCCCCGGATCGGGGGTGCCTGGAGCGCACCCGTGATCGCGCTCGTCGGCGCGGGGGCACTGATCGCCGCCGCTCTCCAGCAGCCCTTCGGCAGCAAGCAGATGGTCTTCGCCGCGGTGTTCTACGCGATCTGCTCGGGCGTCGCCGTCGCGCACCCCCTCAAGGGCGCCCTCGACTGGCTCGTACCCCCGATATTCAGGGCGGCGGAGTACTGCACCATCCTCGTTCTCGCCGCCCGCAGCGATGTCCCGGGAGCCCTTCCCGCAGGCTTCGGCCTGGTCTCGGCCGTCGCCTACCATCACTACGACACGGTGTACCGCATTCGCGGCGGCACCGGCGCGCCGCCCCAGTGGCTGGTGCGCACGATCGGTGGGCACGAGGGCCGCACCCTGGTGGTGGCCGCTCTCGCCGCCGTATTCACACAGCATTCAGCGTTCACCGTGGCACTTACCGTCCTCGCGGCGGCCGTGGCACTGGTGGTGCTCGTGGAGTCCATCCGCTTCTGGGTGTCCTCCGGAGCACCCGCCGTACACGACGAAGGAGAACCCGCATGATCGGCCTCGTACTGGCAGCCGGTGCCGGACGGCGTCTGCGCCCCTACACCGACACGCTCCCGAAGGCCCTCGTGCCGGTCGACGGCGAGAAGACGGTCCTGGACCTCACGCTGGCCAACTTCGCGGAGATCGGCCTCACCGAGGTCGCCGTCGTCGTCGGCTACCGCAAGGAGGCCGTGTACGCGCGCAAGGCCGAGTTCGAGGCGAAGTACGGCGTGACCCTCATCCTGATCGACAACGACAAGGCCGAGGAATGGAACAACGCCTACTCCCTGTGGTGCGCCCGTGACGTCCTGACGCGCGGAGTCATCCTGGCCAACGGCGACACCGTCCACCCCGTCTCCGTCGAGAAGACCCTGCTCGCGGCCCGGGGCGACGGCCGGCGGATCATCCTCGCCCTCGACGCGGCCAAGCATCTCGCCGACGAGGAGATGAAGGTCATCACCGAGGACGGCAAGGGGGTGCGACGGATCACCAAGCTGATGGACCCGGCCACCGCGACCGGTGAGTACATCGGCGTCACCCTCATCGAGCCGGAGGCCGCCGCGGAGCTCGCCGACGCCCTGAAGACGACGTTCGAACGCGACCCCGACCTCTACTACGAGGACGGCTACCAGGAGCTCGTGAACCGCGGCTTCACCATCGACGTGGCCCCCATCGGCGAAGTGACGTGGGTGGAGATCGACAACCACGACGACCTCGCGAAGGGCCGTGAGATCGCGTGCCAGTACTGACCCGGCTCATCCCGTCCCCGGTCGTCGTCGACATCCGCCGCGGCGCCCTGAACGATCTCGCCGGCCTCCTCGCCGACCAGCGGATCTCCGCTTCCGGCAAGCTCGCCGTCGCGGTCAGTGACGGTTCGGGGCGCGCCCTGCGCGAGCGACTGGCCCCCGCGATGCCCGGCGCCCACTGGTACTCGGTCACCGACGGCACCCTCGACTCGGCCGTCAGACTCGCCGACGAGATCAAGGGCAACCGGTACGACGCCGTGGTCGGCCTCGGCGGCGGCAAGATCGTCGACGTGGCGAAGTACGCCGCGGCGCGCGTCGGCCTGCCCATGGTCGCGGTGGCGACGAACCTCGCCCACGACGGCCTCTGCTCGCCCGTCGCGACGCTGGACAACGACAACGGGCGGGGCTCCTACGGCGTTCCCACCCCGATCGGCGTCGTCATCGACCTCGACATCGTCCGCGAGGCACCCGCCCGCTTCGTGCGCTCGGGCATCGGCGACGCGGTCTCCAACATCTCCTGCGTGGCCGACTGGGAACTCGCCCACGAGGTCAACGGCGAGGAGATCGACGGACTCGCCGCCGCCATGGCCCGGCAGGCCGGTGAGGCCGTGCTGCGCCACCCCGGCGGGATCGGTGACGACCCCTTCCTCAAGGTGCTGGCCGAAGGTCTCGTGCTGACCGGCATCTCCATGTCGGTGGCCGGGGACTCCCGGCCGGCCTCCGGCGCCTGCCACGAGATCAACCACGCCTTCGACCTGCTGCACCCCAAGCGCGCGGCGAGCCACGGCGAGCAGGTCGGCCTCGGCGCCTGCTTCGCCATGCATCTGCGCGGCGCGCGCGAGGAGGCGCTGCTCATGGCCGTCACCCTGCGCCGCCACGGTCTGCCCGTCCTCCCCGAGGACATCGGTTTCACCGCCGAAGAATTCGTCCAGGCCGTCGACTACGCCCCGCAGACCCGGCCGGGACGCTTCACGATCCTGGAACACCTCAACCTGTCCACCGACCAGATCAGGGACGCGTACGCCGACTATGCACAAGCCATCCATAGCTGAACTCCGTCCCGTCGTGCACCCTGCGGGCGTGAAGGACCGGCGCAGCGGCGAGCACTGGGCAGGTCGGCTCTACATGCGCGAGATCTCGCTGCGTGTGGACCGCCACCTGGTGAACACCAAGATCACACCCAACCAGCTGACCTACGTGATGACGGTCGCGGGTGTGCTCGCCGCGCCGGCCCTGCTCGTTCCGGGCATTCCCGGCGCGCTGCTCGGGGTCCTCATGGTGCAGCTCTACCTCCTGCTCGACTGCGTCGACGGCGAGGTGGCCCGCTGGAAGAAGCAGTTCTCCCTGGGCGGGGTCTATCTGGACCGGGTGGGCGCGTACCTGTGCGACGCGGCCGTGCTGGTCGGCTTCGGTCTCCGTGCCGCCGACCTGTGGGGCTCCGGACGGATCGACTGGCTCTGGGCCTTCCTGGGCACGCTCGCCGCCCTCGGCGCCATCCTGATCAAGGCCGAGACCGACCTGGTAGGGGTCGCACGTCACCAGGGCGGGCTGCCTCCGGTCCAGGAGTCCGCGTCGGAGCCGCGCTCGTCCGGCATGGCATTCGCCCGCCGTGCCGCCGGCGCGCTCAAGTTCCACCGGCTGATCCTCGGCGTCGAGGCGTCCCTGGTCATCCTGGTGGCGGCCGTCCTCGACGCGGTCAGGGACGATCTGTTCTTCAGCCGTCTCATGGTCGCTGTACTGGCGGGCATCGCGCTGCTGCAGACCCTCCTGCACCTCGTGTCGATCCTGGCGTCGAGCAGGCTGAAGTGAACACTCCCATGAAGCTCGGCGCGGTCATCATCACGATGGGAAACCGTCCCGAGGAGCTGCGCTCCCTCCTCGACTCGGTCGCCAAGCAGGAAGGCGACCGGATCGAGGTGGTGGTCGTCGGCAACGGTGCCCCCGTACCGGACGTCCCGGCGGGGGTCCGCACGGTCGAGCTGCCGGAGAACCTCGGCATCCCCGGCGGCCGCAATGTCGGGATCGAGGCCTTCGGACCGTCCGGCGCCGATGTGGACGCGCTGCTCTTCCTCGACGACGACGGACTGCTGCCGCTGACCGACACCGCCGAGCTGTGCAGGCAGGCGTTCGAGGCCGACCCCGAGCTGGGCATCATCAGCTTCCGGATCGCCGACCCCGACACCGGTGCCACCCAGCGCCGGCACGTGCCGCGGCTGCGTGCCGCCGATCCGATGCGGTCCTCGCGCGTGACGACCTTCCTCGGCGGCGCCAACGCCGTACGCAGCAAGGTCATCGCCGAGGTCGGGCCGCTGCCCGGCCAGTTCTTCTACGCGCACGAGGAGACCGATCTCGCCTGGCGGGCACTGGACGCCGGCTGGATGATCGACTACCGCGCGGACATGGTCCTCAACCACCCGACGACCGCCCCCTCGCGGCACGCGGTGTACCACCGGATGGTGGCCCGCAACCGGGTCTGGCTGGCCCGGCGCAATCTGCCCGCGCCGCTGGTGCCCGTCTACCTCGGCGTGTGGCTGCTGCTGACCCTGCTGCGCAAGCCGTCCGGACCGGCCCTGAAGGCATGGTTCGGCGGCTTCCGAGAAGGCTGGTCGACGCCGTGCGGAACCCGCCGCCCGATGAGGTGGCGCACCGTATGGCGGCTGACCAGACTCGGCCGACCTCCCGTGATCTGAGAAGCTCTCCTCTGAGAGCATGGGACGTACGTTTTCTCTTCGGGACCTGTCCGCTCCGAGCCGCGCCCGCGACTGGCTGCGCATCTTGAATACGAGAGTTTCATCTGGTGAGTGACACAACCCATGACGGTGCGGTCGCCCTGAGCACCCCACCATCCGCCGACGACGGCCTGAGCTCGGCCAAGCTGGCCGCCAAGTACGGCCTGACGGTGAGCGGGGCCCGGCCGGGGCTCTTCGAGTACATCCAACAGCTCTGGGGCCGCCGCCACTTCATCATGGCGTTCTCCAGAGCGAAGCTGACCGCCCAGTACAGTCAGGCGAAGCTCGGCCAGCTGTGGCAGGTCGCCACGCCGCTGCTCAATGCTCTGGTCTATTACCTGATCTTCGGCCTGATCCTGGGGACCAGGAAGGGGATGACCCAAGAGGTCTTCATCCCGTTCCTGGTGACCGGCGTCTTCGTCTTCACCTTCACGCAGAGTTCGGTGATGGCGGGGGTGCGGGCCATCTCGGGCAACCTGGGGCTGGTCCGGGCGCTGCATTTCCCGCGCGCGTCGCTGCCCGTCTCGTTCTCGCTCCAGCAGCTCCAGCAGCTGCTGTTCTCGATGATCGTGCTCGGGGTCGTGGCCGTCGCCTTCGGCAGTTACCCGGCGCTCTCCTGGTTGCTGATCATCCCGGCCCTGGTGCTGCAGTTCCTCTTCAACACCGGCCTGGCGCTGATCATGGCCAGGCTCGGCAGCAAGACCCCCGACCTCGCCCAGCTGATGCCGTTCGTCATGCGGACCTGGATGTACGCGTCGGGCGTCATGTTCTCCATCCCGGTGATGCTGAAGGACAAGCCGGACTGGATCGCCGATGTGCTCCAGTACAACCCGGCTGCCATCTACATGGACCTGATCCGCTTCGCGCTGATCGACGGCTACGGCTCGGAGAACCTGCCCGCGCACGTCTGGATCGTGGCGCTCGCCTGGGCGGTCCTCGTCGGTGCCGTGGGCTTCGTGTACTTCTGGAAGGCAGAGGAACGGTACGGCCGTGGCTGACGACAACACTCCGGGGCGCGTCCCCACCGTCATCGCCGACGATGTGCACATCGTGTACAGGGTCAACGGCGCCGGCGGAGGCAAGGGCAGCGCCACCGCGGCGCTGAGCCGGATACTGCGCCGCGGCAAGGGCGAGCCGCGCGGCGTGCGCAAGGTGCACGCCGTCCGCGGCGTCTCCTTCACCGCGTATCGCGGCGAGGCCATCGGCCTCATCGGGACCAACGGCTCCGGCAAATCGACCCTGCTGCGGGCCATCGCCGGTCTCCTGCCGACCGAGAGCGGCAAGGTGTACACCGACGGCCAGCCGTCGCTGCTCGGCGTGAACGCGGCGCTGATGAGCGATCTGACCGGCGAGCGCAACGTGGTGCTCGGCGGCCTCGCGATGGGGATGTCACGCGAAGAGATCCGCGAGCGCTACCAGCAGATCGTGGACTTCTCCGGCATCAACGAGAAGGGCGACTTCATCACCCTGCCGATGCGGACGTACTCCTCCGGCATGGCCGCCCGGCTGCGCTTCTCCATCGCCGCCGCGAAGAACCACGACGTCCTCATGATCGACGAGGCGCTGGCGACCGGTGACCGCAGGTTCCAGATCCGCTCGGAGAAGCGCATCAGGGAGCTCCGCAAGGAGGCAGGCACGGTCTTCCTGGTGAGCCACAGCAACAAGTCCATCAGGGACACCTGCGACCGCGTGCTGTGGCTGGAAAAGGGCGAGCTGCTGATGGACGGTCCGACGGACGAGGTCCTCAAGGCGTACGAGCGCGAGACCGGGAAATAGAAGCTTCCCGGCCCCGCGACCCCGAGACGGCCTCCGCCGGAACCCTCCGGCGGAGGCCGTTTTGGTGTCCGGATCCTGACCCCGCCGCCGGGCTCTGCACGCCCGGCGGTACGCCCGGGGCAAGATCTCCTCCCGTCGGATGACGTCAATTTCCTTGCGCATGGGGAAGGTTGGCGGGGCGGGACGCGTTGCTCCTCTGTGCGGAAGACCCCGCCGTATCGATGAAAGCTGTACAACGTAAGCTGTACCGGTGCTGATTCGTTGCAAGTGGGGCGATACCGCCTGGCTCCACGGCCTGTAGGTGTGCTCCGCACTCGGCAGAACGGGCGGCGTGTCCGGAATGGGATGTTTTGGGTCAGCAGTGTAGAACGGGAGATGTGACGGCTATGACGGAAGATCTCCAGCTCCGAGGTGCTCACGCCGTCCCAGCGCCGGGCGGTCGGTGGTGACCCGTATCCGTCAGACGCACCCCGACGCCGTCGTGCCCGGCACCCTCGACAAGGCCGCGGACGAGAACTTTCCCGTAGCACCCTTCTTCCTGCCGCGCGCCTGGCGCGACGACCTGATGGCGGTCTACGGCTACGCCCGTCTCGTCGACGACATCGGCGACGGCGACCTCGCACCCGGTGGCGCGGACGCCCGCCACCTCGGGGTCGACCCGGCTCTGGCCGAGGACCGGCTCGCCATGCTCGACGCCTTCGAGGCCGATCTGCTCCGGGTGTTCGACACCACGGGCGGCGGCCCGCGCCACCCCCTGCTGCGCGCCCTGCGGCCCACGGTGCGGCGCCGCGCGCTCACCCCCGATTCCTTCCTCGGCCTCATCGAGGCGAACCGGCAGGACCAGAAGGTCCGCCGGTACGGGACGTACGAGGAGCTGGTCGCCTACTGCGAGCTCTCCGCCAACCCCGTGGGCCGACTGGTTCTCCAGATCACCGAGACCGCCAGCCCCGAACGCATCCGACGCTCCGACGCCGTCTGCACGGCCCTGCAGATCGTCGAGCACCTCCAGGACGTCACCGAGGACCTCGGCCGCGACCGGATCTACCTGCCCGCCGACGACATGGCCCGGTTCCGTGTCGGTGAATCCGACCTGGCCACCCCCTCGGGGGGCGCATCGGTGCGCGCGCTGGTCGCGTACGAAGCAGAACGCGCTCGCGAACTGCTGAATGAAGGCACCCCCCTGGTGGGTAGCGTCCACGGCAGGCTCAGGCTGCTTCTTGCCGGATTCGTGGGAGGGGGGCGCGCCGCCCTCTCCGCGATCGCGGCCGCCGGGTTCGATGTACTGCCCGGTCCCCCCAAGCCCACCAAGCCCAGCCTGCTGCGCGAAGTGGGAGTTGTCTTGCGAAGAGCGCGTAGAGAGGGGTGAGCCGGACCGTGGAGGGACAGACGACGCACATGTCGGCACCGGTACAGGCCGCATACAGTTACTGCGAGGCGGTCACCGGACAGCAGGCGCGTAACTTCGCGTACGGCATCAGGCTGCTGCCGACCGAGAAGCGACAGGCCATGTCGGCGCTGTACGCCTTCTCCCGCCGCGTCGACGACATCGGTGACGGCGAGCTGGAGCCGGAGACCAAGCGGATCCGCCTGGAGGGCACCCGCACCGTACTGGACCGCATCCGCGACGGCGCGGTCGACGAGGACGACACCGACCCGGTGGCCGTCGCGCTCGCCGACGCCGCGCGCAGGTTCCCGCTCCCGCTCGGCGGCCTCGACGAGCTCATCGACGGTGTGCTGATGGATGTGCGTGGAGCGACGTACGAGACCTGGGACGACCTCAAGACCTACTGCCGCTGTGTCGCGGGCGCCATCGGCCGCCTCAGCCTCGGTGTGTTCGGTACGGAACCGGGCGCTCCCGGCGCCGACCGGGCTGCGGAGTACGCCGATACCCTCGGCCTCGCGCTCCAGCTGACGAACATCCTGCGCGACGTCCGCGAGGACGCGGGAAACGGGCGTACGTACCTGCCCGCCGACGACCTCGCCAAGTTCGGCTGCTCGGCCGGCTTCCACCGGGCCACGCCGCCGCCCGGCGCCGACTTCGCGGGCCTGGTCCACTTCGAGGTGCGACGCGCCCGTGCCCTCTTCGCCGAGGGCTACCGGCTGCTGCCCATGCTCGACCGGCGCAGCGGCGCGTGCGTCGCGGCCATGGCGGGCATCTACCGGCGGCTGCTCGACCGGATCGAGCGCGACCCCGAGGCCGTGCTGCGCGGCCGGGTCTCGCTGCCCGGTCACGAGAAGGCGTACGTCGCGGTGCGCGGACTGTCGGGTCTTGACGCGCGTCACATCTCCCGCCGCACCGCCAGGGGGCGTGTCTGATGCGCCGCGCGGACATCTCACGCAACATGTGCATCACGGAGTGTCTGTTCGATCAGTGGTCAACCCTCTGGTGTACTGGCGCGTCCCTGACTGATGTGGATGCGACCTGGCGGAAGGAAGACGCATGACGGACGACGTCCCGCGTTCCTCACGCGCGGTCGTGATCGGCGGCGGACTCGCGGGAATCACCGCTGCCCTGCGCCTCGCCGACGCCGGGCTTGACGTGACCCTGCTCGAAGGACGGCCCAGGCTCGGCGGACTCGCCTTCTCCTTCCGCCGGGGCGAACTGACGGTCGACAACGGACAGCACGTCTACCTGCGTTGCTGCACCGCCTACCGCTGGTTCCTCGACCGCGTCGACGGGGCGCGGCTGGCACCGCTGCAAAACCGTTTGGACGTGCCCGTTCTCGACGTGGGGCGCCCCTCGGGCCCCCGGCTGGGACGGTTGCGCCGCAACGCTCTTCCGGTCCCGTTCCACCTGGCCGCCGGACTCGCCGGCTATCCGCACCTCTCGCTCGCCGAGCGGGCGAGCGTCGGACGCGCCGCACTTGCGCTGGGCCGCCTGGATCCGGACGACCCCGCGCTGGACACCGTCGACTTCGGAAGCTGGCTCGCCCGGCACGGGCAGTCAGCACGCACCATCGAAGCCCTCTGGGACCTGGTCGGCGTCGCCACACTCAACGCCACGGCGCCGAACTCCTCACTGGCCCTCGCCGCGAAGGTCTTCAAGACCGGACTTCTCTCCGCCCCCGGCGCGGCCGACATCGGCTGGGCGACCGTGCCGCTCGGCGACGTGCACGACACACTGGCCCGCAAGGCCCTCGACTCCGCCGGGGTCCGCACCGAACTGCGGACGAAGGCGTCCTCCGTCACCCGTACGGAGGAAGGCCGCTGGATCGTCGACACCGGCGGCGAACGGATCGAGACGGACACCGTCGTGCTCGCCGTCCCGCAGCGCGAGACCTACGACCTGCTGCCCGAGGGCGCACTCGACGAGCCGGAGCGACTGCTCGACATCGGCACGTCGCCGATCCTCAACGTGCACGTCGTGTACGACCGCCGGGTGCTGCGCCGCCCGTTCTTCGCCGCGCTGGGCTCACCGGTCCAGTGGGTCTTCGACCGCACGGACGCCTCGGGCCTTGCCGGACCCGGCCAGTACCTCGCGGTGTCCCAGTCCGCGGCCGACGAGGAGATCGACCTCCCCGTCGCCACGTTGCGCACGCGCTACCTGCCTGAACTGGAGCGGCTTCTTCCGGCTGCCCGCGGGGCCGGGATCAGAGATTTCTTCGTCACCCGGGAGCGCACGGCGACCTTCGCCCCCGCCCCCGGCGTCGGCCGACTGCGGCCCGGGGCCCGCACCCGCGCCCCCGGCCTCAGCCTGGCCGGGGCTTGGACGGCCACCGGCTGGCCCGCGACGATGGAGGGTGCCGTACGCAGCGGGTTCAGCGCAGCGGACGCCGCACTCCGGGCGCTCGGCCGCACCCATGAACATCCGCTGCAGGAGGCGGCATGAGCAGTACCACCGGAACAAGAGGAGAGTCAGTGACCCCGGCGAATCCGGCTTTCGACACCGTGGCCGACACCACGGACGTCACCGCGCTTCTGGAGCGCGGACGGGCCCTTTCCACGCCGGTGCTCCGGGCCGCCGTCGACCGGCTCGCACCGCCCATGGACACCGTCGCCGCCTACCACTTCGGCTGGATCGACGCCCAGGGGCGGCCCTCCGACGGCGACGGCGGCAAGGCCGTCCGCCCGGCGCTCGCCCTGCTGTCCGCGGAGGCGGCCGGCGCCTCCGCGGAGGCCGGCGTCCCCGGAGCCGTGGCCGTCGAACTCGTGCACAACTTCTCGCTGCTGCACGACGACCTGATGGACGGCGACGAACAGCGCCGTCACCGCGACACCGTCTGGAAGGTGCACGGCCCCGCCCAGGCCATCCTGGTCGGCGACGCGCTGTTCGCCCTCGCCAACGAGATCCTGCTGGAGCTCGGCACCGTCGAGGCGGGCCGCGCGACCCGTCGGCTGACCGTCGCGACCCGCAAGCTCATCGACGGGCAGGCCCAGGACATCTCCTACGAGCACCGCGAACGGGTCACCGTCGAGGAGTGCCTGGAGATGGAGGGCAACAAGACCGGCGCTCTGCTCGCCTGCGCCTGCTCCATCGGCGCGGTCCTCGGCGGCGCCGACGACCGGACGGCCGACACCCTGGAGGCGTACGGCTACCACCTCGGTCTCGCCTTCCAGGCCGTCGACGATCTGCTCGGAATCTGGGGCGACCCCCAGTCCACCGGCAAGCAGACCTGGAGCGACCTGCGCCAGCGCAAGAAGTCCCTGCCGGTCGTCGCCGCGCTCGCCGCGGGCGGACCGGCCTCGGAGCGCCTCGGTGAACTGCTCGCCGCCGACGCCAAGAGCAGTGAATTCGCCAGCTTCTCCGAAGAGGAGTTCGCCGCCCGTGCGGCGCTCATCGAGGAGGCGGGCGGTCGCGAATGGACCGCCCAGGAGGCCCGTCGACAGCATGCGGTCGCCATCGAGGCACTGCAGCGGGTCGACATGCCGCAGACCGTGCGTGCGCAGCTCACAGCGCTCGCGGACTTCGTCGTCGTACGAAAGAGATGATCGCCATCTGGTCCATATGACTCGCAGTCGCCGGCCGGCGCCCGGAACCGGGCGCCGGCCGACGGAGACCCCAGCACAGCAGAGGAACAACTGCACGAAGGGGAAGCCATGACAGCGACGACCGACGGAAGCACCGGGGCTGTGCGGCCCCGCGCAGCCTCGGCCAGTAACCCGACCGACACAACCATCGCCGCGGACGACGTACTCGCCGCCGCGCGGCGGGCCGCGGAACGCTCGGTGCAGCATCTCCTCGGCAGGCAGGACGAGCAGGGCTGGTGGAAGGGCGACCTCGCCACCAACGTCACCATGGACGCCGAGGACCTGCTGCTCCGTCAATTCCTCGGGATCCAGGACCAGGCCACCGTTCAGGCGGCCGGCCGCTTCATCCGCGGCGAACAGCGTGGCGACGGCACCTGGGCCTCCTTCCACGAAGGCCCCGGCGAACTCTCCACCACCATCGAGGCGTACGTCGCTCTGCGGCTGGCCGGAGACCGGCCGGACGAACCGCACATGGCCCGTGCGTCCGGATGGATCAGGGAACAGGGCGGCATCGCGGCCAGCCGCGTCTTCACCCGGATCTGGCTCGCTCTCTTCGGCTGGTGGAAGTGGGAGGACCTGCCGGAACTCCCGCCCGAGTTGATGTTCTTCCCCAAGTGGGCTCCGCTCAACATCTACGACTTCGGCTGCTGGGCCCGCCAGACCATCGTGCCGCTCACCGTCGTCTCGGCCAAGCGACCGGTACGCCCGGCCCCCTTCGCACTCGACGAGCTGCACTCCGACCCGGCCCAGCCGAACCCGCCCGGGCGAATCGCGCCGGCGACGAGCTGGGACGGGGTCTTCCAGCGCCTCGACAAGGCGCTGCACCTGTACCACCGCATCGCTCCGCGCAAGCTGCGCCGGACCGCCATGCGGGCCGCGGCCCAGTGGATCATCGAACGTCAGGAGAACGACGGCTGCTGGGGCGGCATCCAGCCACCCGCCGTGTACTCCGTCATCGCCCTGCACCTGCTCGGCTACGACTTGGACCACCCGGTGATGCGGGCCGGACTCGACTCGCTCGACCGCTTCGCCGTATGGCGTGAGGACGGCGCCCGGATGATCGAGGCATGCCAGTCCCCGGTCTGGGACACCTGCCTCGCCACCATCGCCCTCGCCGACGCCGGAGTCAGCCCCGACCACCCGGCGCTCGTGAAGGCCGCGGACTGGATGCTCGGGGAGGAAGTCGTCCGGTCCGGCGACTGGTCCGTGCGCCGCCCCCGGCTCCACCCCGGCGGCTGGGCGTTCGAGTTCCACAACGACAACTACCCGGACATCGACGACACCGCGGAGGTGGTCCTCGCACTGCGCCGGGTCCGCCACCCCGACGCGGCCCGCGTCGAGGCCGCCATCAGACGCGGAGTGCGCTGGAACCTCGGCATGCAGTCCCGCAACGGGGCCTGGGGCGCGTTCGACGCGGACAACACCAGCGCATTCCCCAACCGGCTGCCCTTCTGCGACTTCGGTGAGGTCATCGACCCGCCGTCCGCCGATGTCACCGGGCACGTGGTGGAGATGCTCGCGGTCGAGGGACGGTCCCAACACCCCGCCACCCGGCGCGGAGTCGAGTGGCTGCTCGCCGAACAGGACGCGAGCGGCGGCTGGTTCGGCCGCTGGGGCGTCAACTACGTGTACGGAACAGGGTCGGTGGTACCGGCCCTGGTGGCCGCCGGACTGCCGGACACGCATCCGGCGATCCGCCGCGCGGTCGGCTGGCTGGAGTCCGTACAGAACGACGACGGCGGCTGGGGCGAGGACCTGCGTTCCTACCAGGAGGAGAAGTGGATCGGGCACGGCGCCTCGACCGCTTCCCAGACCGCCTGGGCGCTCCTCGCGCTCCTCGCCGCCGGACGCCGCGACAGCCCTGCTGTGCGGCGAGGGGTGTCCTGGCTGAGCGAGACACAGCAGGCCGACGGATCGTGGGACGAGCCGTACTTCACCGGCACCGGCTTCCCCTGGGACTTCTCCATCAACTACCACCTCTACCGGCAGGTCTTCCCGCTCACCGCGCTCGGGCGGTACGTGTACGGCGAACCGTTCGCCGACCGTACGGCCATCGGCAAGGGAGCCTGATGGACGCCGGTCAGGGGCTGCCCGGCCCCCCGGCACCGCTGCTGATCGCCTGCGCGCTCGGCATCGAGAAGTTCGCCCTGCGCAGCGGCAGAGGCAGGGCCGGTGAGGCCGCGGGCCCGGTGACCGTGCTCCGTACGGGCATGGGCCCCAAGGCCGCCGAGGCGGCCGTGTCACGGGTGCTCGGTGAGGACCGGGCGCCCGGCACGGCGGTACTCGCCTCCGGATTCTGCGCCGGGCTGTCACCCGGTATGCATCCCGGAGACCTCGTGGTCGCCGCCGAGACCCGGGAATCCGGGCACTCGACGGTCTGCGCCGGCACGAGCCTGCTCGCCGAGGCCCTTGCCAGGACGGTGCCAGGTCGGACCGTCCACACCGGCCCGCTGACCGGCTCCGCCCATGTCGTACGCGGACATGAGCGGGCCGAGCTGCGGGCCACCGGAGCGATCGCGGTGGACATGGAGTCCGCCGCCACGCTGCGCGCCGCCCTTCGGTCCGGGCCGCGCCCGGTTGCGGCCGTACGGGTGGTCGTGGACGCTCCGGAGCACGAGCTCGTCCGCATCGGCACGATACGCGGTGGAATATCGGCTTTCCGTG
This sequence comes from Streptomyces sp. NPDC058051, assembly GCF_042885475.1. NCBI lineage: Bacteria > Bacillati > Actinomycetota > Actinomycetes > Kitasatosporales > Streptomycetaceae > Streptomyces > Streptomyces sp. NPDC058051. Next base: position 1,664 of record NZ_JBHVRW010000023.1, on the reverse strand, counting down.
TTCTCCGTGCCGTCGTGCCGGCTTTCTATGAATGGCACCGATCTTTGTTGCTCCCCAGGAGGTGAGCCAGATGGCCATGCCGCTCCGTCAGTCCATCAAGGTTGCGACGTACCTCGCTGAACAGAAGATCCGCAAGCGGGACAAGTTCCCGCTCATTGTGGAACTGGAGCCTTTGTTCGCTTGCAATCTCGCGTGCGAGGGCTGTGGGAAGATCCAGCATCCGGCGGGAGTGCTCAAGCAGCGCATGCCGGTCGCCCAGGCCGTGGGTGCCGTCCTCGAATCGGGCGCCCCGATGGTCTCCATCGCGGGTGGCGAGCCGCTGATGCACCCGCAGATCGATGAGATCGTCCGGCAGTTGGTCGCGCGCAGGAAGTACGTCTTCCTGTGCACCAACGCCATGCTGCTGCGGAAGAAGATCGACAAGTTCACACCCTCGCCGTACTTCGCCTTTGCCGTGCACATCGACGGGCTGCGCGAACGGCACGACGAATCGGTGGCCAAGGAGGGTGTGTTCGACGAGGCGGTGGCGGCGATCAAGGAAGCCAAGCGGCGCGGCTTCCGGGTCACCACGAACTCCACCTTCTTCAACACCGACACTCCGCAGAACGTCATCGAGGTCCTCAACTACCTCAACGACGATCTGAAGGTCGACGAGATGATGATCTCGCCCGCCTACGCGTACGAGAAGGCACCCGACCAGGAGCACTTCCTCGGCGTCGAGCAGACCCGGCAACTGTTCAAGAAGTCCTTCGCGGGCGGCAACAGGAGCCGCTGGCGGCTGAACCACTCACCGCTCTTCCTGGACTTCCTGGAGGGCAAGGCGGACTTCCCCTGCACCGCGTGGGCGATCCCCAACTACTCACTCTTCGGCTGGCAGCGGCCCTGCTACCTGATGAGTGACGGATACGTCCCGACGTACCGCGAACTCATCGAGAAGACCGACTGGGACAAGTACGGCCGGGGCAAGGACCCGCGTTGCGCCAACTGCATGGCGCACTGCGGCTACGAGCCCACCGCCGTCCTCGCCACCATGGGATCGCTGAAGGAGTCCCTGCGCGCCATGCGCGAGACCGTTTCCGGGAACCGGTGACGTCATGACCGCTGGAGAGCCGGTCGCACTGGGTCTCCCCGAGCTGCCGGCCCGACCGCTCGCGATGCGCCGCCTTTCGCGGCGCATCCAGGTCGGGTCGGTGGCGGTCGGCGGGGACGCGCCGGTGTCGGTGCAGTCGATGACGACGACGCGGACGTCGGACATCGGTGCGACGTTGCAGCAGATCGCGGAGCTGACGGCGTCGGGTTGTCAGATCGTGCGGGTGGCGTGTCCGACGCAGGATGACGCGGACGCGTTGGCGACGATCGCGAAGAAGTCGCAGATCCCGGTGATCGCGGATATTCATTTCCAGCCGAAGTACGTGTTCGCGGCGATCGACGCGGGTTGTGCGGCGGTGCGGGTGAATCCGGGGAACATCAAGCAGTTCGACGACAAGGTGAGGGAGATCGCGCGGGCCGCGAAGGATGCGGGTACGCCGATCCGGATCGGTGTGAACGCGGGTTCGTTGGATGCGCGGTTGCTGAAGAAGTACGGGAAGGCGACTCCGGAGGCGTTGGTGGAGTCGGCGCTGTGGGAGGCGTCGCTGTTCGAGGAGCATGACTTCCGGGACATC
>NZ_JBHVRW010000022.1:0-150958 GCF_042885475.1 Streptomyces sp. NPDC058051 | reverse complement strand
CCCTGGTCGGGGGTGGCGTACTTACCCACCGCTACCCCCAACGGGGGCACTCGCACTCACCGTCCTCGCCCGCCTGGGGGCCGGGCGGCCCGCAGCCACCCGGGCCGGCCCGGCACCCTGGTGAGGCCGTTGTGCGCGGCAGGGTACGCCGGGCGCACCACCCCACGGGGGTGATTCCGCCGATGACCGGCGGACGCCGGACATGGAGCCGTACCGTGGAGTCGCATGCCGCAGAACGTCGCGGTGGGGAAGGAGCCTTCCACCCATGGAACTCGGAGTGCCGCCGCAGAGGACGCCGCGACCGCGCGATCCTGCGGCGGGCCGTGTGTCGCTGGCCGTGGCGGTCGTCGACGCGGACGGACTCGTCTCGCACTGGTCGACCGGCGCCAGACGGCTCTTCGGGGTCACCAGACAGCAGGCCATCGGCTGCCAGGCCGGTGAACTCCTGCCGATCATCGGTGCGTTGAGGCAGGAGGAAGACTTCCACGACGGGTTCGGCCCCGAGTCCGACGCTTCGTTCGGCCGCGAGTCCGACGCTTCGGGCGGGACCATCGCCTACCCGGCGGCGGGCCGGGCCCGGGTCGACCAGCCCGAGCGCGGCCGGATCGATGTCCTGTGGTGGGCCTACCCGCTGGTCGGCCCGGGTGCCGAACGGCTGCTGGTGCTCGCCGCGGACGTCGCGCAACTGCGCGACGGCGATCGGGAGGAGGGGCGGGACGAGGGGCGGGACGCCGAGACGATCGGCCCCGGCTTCGCCCTCCACACCGACTTCCCCGGCTACCAGGAGCTGGCAGGCCGACTCCCCGAGATCCTGCCCAGCATGAGCGTCCACGAGGCCACCAGGATCGTCGCCCAGGTCCTCGAACTCGGATACCCGGTACTGGAGTTCAGCCACTGCGACCAGGTCCCTGTCACGCCCGACTGGGGAGTGCCGCGACGCCGTTCCCACCGCCCGGCCGAGAGCCCGCGGCGCGACGACGAAGGGGCGCACGCGCCCCGTGCCGCTCCCCGTCCCGAACTCGATCTCGAATACGCGGCCGTCCGTGAACGCCTGGAATTCCTCAACGAGGTCAGCGGACGCATCGGCACCTCTCTCGACCTGGAACGCACCATCCGCGAGGTCACCAGCGCCGCCGTACCGCGCTTCACCGACTTCGCGGGCACACACCTGCGCGCCGCGGTCCTGGCCGGCGAGGGCTTCCCGGACGGGCCGCCCGACGTCACCACCGTCTGGCACCGCGTCTGGGTCGAGCACAACGACGAACCGGGCCGCTGGGACGACACCGTCCCGGTCGGCGAGTCCATCGCCTTCCCCGAACACACCCCGTTCTTCCAGTGCATGGTCACCGGCGAGCCCGTCCTCATCCCGCACGTCGGCGAGGAACTGAGCAACCGGATCTCGGGCGAGTTCGAGAAGCGCGACCTGCGCCCGCTGATCACCCACCGCTCCCTGCTGATCGTGCCGCTCAAGGCCCGCGACGTGGTCCTCGGCTTCATGGTCCTGATGCGCCGGCCCGGCCGCGAGCCCTTCGACGAGATGGACCGCACCACCGGCGCCGAACTCGCCGCCCGCGCCGGACTCGTGCTCGACAACGCCCGCATGTACACCTACCAGGAGAACGTGGCGGAGACCCTTCAGGACAGCATGCTGCCCCAGGTCGAACCACGGATGGCCGGCTGTGACATCGCCACGCGCTACCTGCCCGGTACCCGGCTCGGAAGGGTCGGCGGCGACTGGTTCGACTCGGTGAAACTTCCCGGCTCCCGGACCGCGCTCGTCGTCGGCGACGTCATGGGTCACGGCCTCAACTCGGCTGCGATGATGGGACAGTTGCGCACAGCTGTCCTGACCATGGCCACCATGGAGATGCCATCGGCCCAATTGCTGCGCAACCTCGACGACCTGGCGCAGCGCCTCGGCGAGCAGTATCTGGCCACCTTCCTCTACGCCGTGTACGACCCGATCCGTTCCGAGGTCCAGATCGCCAACGCCGGGCACATCCCGCCCGTGCTCGTCCGTGCCGAGGACGGGCGGGCCGAACTCCTCGACCTGCCCACCGGCGCTCCCATCGGAGTCGGCGGTGTCGCCTTCCAGGCCGTGACCGTACGGGTGCGGCCGGGCGACCGTCTCGTCCTGTGCACCGACGGCCTGGTCGAGGTACGCGGTCAGGACATCGGCGCCGGGCTCGCCGCGCTCTGCGCCTCCGCGGCCCACCCGGCCGCTTCCATGGACGACGCCTGCGACACGATCATCCGGGCACTGAACCCGCGCGGCGGCCGCAAGGACGACGTGGCACTGCTGATGGCCCGGCTGAACGGGATCCCGGACGAGGACGTCGCCGAGTGGCAACTGGCCCTCGACCCGCGCGAAGTGGCCCGGTCGCGGCGCATGGTGCGCGGGAAGCTCCTCGACTGGGACCTTCCGGACGCGGTGGAGGTCGCCGAACTGATGGTCAGCGAGCTCGTCACCAACGCCGTGAAGCACGGCCGCACCCATCACATCGGGCTGCGCCTGGTCCGCACCGACGCCCTTCTCTGCGAGGTCAGCGATGACGAACCCGCCCCGGCCGCGCTGCTCGACGCCTCCTTCGACGACGAGCACGGCCGCGGACTGCTGATCGTCAGCGGCCTCGCCCGCGCCTGGGGCACCAGCACCACGGCACACGGCAAGACCGTCTGGTTCGAGCAGGCGATCGGCCGTACCCCGCCTCTCCGGCCGCACACCTGGTGAAGGATGTGGTCACGGCCGGTGGAAACGGTGCGCACTCTTGCCGCGGCCGTCCTCGGACGGTAGTCCGTAGCTGAGCAAATCGCCTCGGCGTCAGCGGACTTGGGAGTGCTTATGAACGTGTCACAGCGTTACCGCGAGGCATGGGAGGGCTACTGGTCCACCACCTCGGACGCGCCCGGCGAGGCGATCTGGGATGCCGACCCCTCCCTCACTTCCGTACCCCACAGCGAGTTGCTCCTGCCGTATGCCGACACCTCGCTCCCCGTCGTCGACCTCGGCTGCGGAAACGGCACCCAGACCCGCTACCTCGCGACCCGCTTCGCCCGCGCGCTCGGCGTCGACCTCTCGCACGCGGCGATCGCGCACGCACGCCGCGCGGACCCCGACAAGGTGGCCGAGTTCGACCAGCTCGACCTCGTCGACGCGGAGGCTGTGACGGCCCTGCACGAGCGGATCGGCGACACCAATGTCTACATGCGTGCGGTGATCCACCAGAGTGAGGCCGAGGCCAGGTCCGCCGTCGCCGCGGCGGTCGCGACGCTGGTGGGGGAGCGGGGCCGGGCCTTCGTCGCCGAGCTGACCCCGGCGTCCAAGGCGGTGCTCCAGCAGGCGGCGCAGGGACCGGGCGGCCCGCCCGAGAAGCTGCGCCGGGTCCTGGAACACGGTCTCAAACCGGCCGCCGCCGCGGAGGAGGAGGTGCCTCGACTGCTGCGGGCGGCCGGTCTGATCACGCTGGCAGGCGGTGACACGGTCCTGGCCCAGACCGAGTACCTGCCGGACGGAACCCGGATCGACCTGCCCGCACGCTGGTTCGTCCTGGCCCCGGACACCGCCGTCGGCTGACCTCGCCGGCCGGTATCACCGGGGAGTGGCGGGCGGCAAGGTCATGGCAGCAGCCGTGGCCTCCGCTTCGCCGCCAGGTCCTCGACCCAGCCGACGAGTGCCACCGCCGCGGCGATCAGCACCCAGGCGACCGCGAACTGGAACCACATGCTGTCCAGCGGCAGATACCGTTCGACGGCCGGCACGTTCCACATCAGGTCGATCAGTGGCACGCTCACCATCAGCGCGATCTCGTGCCACAGGTAGACGGTCACGGCCCGGGCGTTGAAGACCCGCACGATCCGGTCCGCCACGGGGCGGCGGGCGAGCCATCCGAAGTCCGGCCGGAAGCGCAGGAGCAGCAGGACGAAGCCCGCGGACCACAGTGCCTGGGCGAGCGGGATGTCGTCGAGGTCGTAGGATCCGTCGACCCGGTGGTGGAGGGCCCACCAGCCGCCCGCCGCCATCAGCACCGGTGCACAGGCCAGGACGGCCGCGGGGCGCAGCCGGTCCAACACCCCCTCCCGGTGCGCGAAACCCAGCAGCCAGCAGAACAGGAAGACCGACAGGTCGCTGAGCGCGCTGCCCATGCGCCCGTCCGGCACGCTCCACACCGTGGTCAGGAGCAGGACCGGGAGGAGCGACAGGGCGAGCACGGGCAGGGGGGCGAGGCGGAAGAGGCGCAGCAGCAGGGGCGACAGCAGCACGAACCACAGGTAGGTGCGCAGGTACCAGAGGACCGCCCACGCCTGTTCGCCCCAGGCGTTGCCGGGAGGGTCGCCCACCGGCAGCACCCAGTACAGGACGTCGGCGCCGGGCTGCCAGCCGTGCAGCAGCATCGCCACGCCGAGCACCAGGCCGAACGCCCACACCGGGATCAGCAGTCTGCGCAGCCGGCTGCGGATCACCTGCGGGGCGGGCCGTTCCAGGGAACGTGCCATGAGCGATCCGGCGAGCGCGAACATCACGCCCATCGAGGGGAAGACCAGCCCCAGCCACGGCCATTCGAAGGTGTGATAGGTGACCACGCGCACCAGGGCGAACGCCCGCAGTGCGTCGAAGTAGCGGTCACGACCGCTCCTCGGGGCGGCGCGACGCGAGGGCGCGGGCGGTCCGGGCGCCGGTGGGGCGGGGTACGGGGGCCCGGGCGGTCCGGGTGCCGGGGCAACGGGCTCAAGGGACTCGGGGTGTCGGGGCGGCGGTGTGGTGGGGTCCGGGACGGGGAGGTGCGGGGGTCCGGGCGGTCCCGGTGCCGGGGCAACGGTGACGAGGGGCGCCTCCGGTTCCCTCGTGCGTGGTGGCCGCGGTGGTGCTGCCCTGCGGTGCGTTCCCCCGCGGTGTGCTCCCCTGCGGTGCGCGCCCGCCATCAGCCCGCCTCCGTGCCGGACGCGGGGGCACCGACCTCGCCGGTGCGCTTCAGCTTCTGCCAGCGCAGCCGGCCGCCGGTCGCGGCGGTGACACACGAGTGGATCAGCACCAGGTACATCAGCTGCCGGTAGGCCAGTTGTTGCAGCGGCAGCATCAGCAGGTAGCGGTACTTCTCGCCGTCGAGGCGGAACGCGTAGGCCGCGCAGACCAGTTGGACCACCAGCACGGCCAGCCAGGCCAGCAGGGACGCCCTGAAGTCCACGAAGAGCATCGCGTAGATCGTGAACACGTCGATCAGCGGCGCGAAGACGGGCGTGACGATCTGGAAGAGCACGACGAGGGGCATGCCGACCCGGCCGAACCGGCCCGAGGACCCGCGGTCCGTGACCGATCGGCGGTGCTTCCAGAGCGCCTGCATCGTGCCGTAGCTCCAGCGGTAGCGCTGCCGCCACAGCTGTCCCAGCGACGCGGGAGCTTCGGTCCAGGCGCGTGCGTGCTCGGCGTACACGACCCGCCAGCCGGCGCGGTGCAGGGCGATCGTGATGTCGGTGTCCTCGGCGAGTGTGTCCTCGCTCATTCCGCCGACGGCCAGTACGGCCTCGCGGCGGAACGCGCCGATCGCACCCGGGATGGTGGGCATGCAGCGCAGCAGGTCGTACATCCGGCGGTCGAGGTTGAAGCCCATCACGTACTCGATGTGCTGCCAGGCGCCGATCAGGGTGTTGCGGTTGCCGACCTTGGCGTTCCCGGCCACCGCGCCGACCTCCGCGTCGCCGAACGGCTGCACGAGCCGGTGCACGGTGTCGGGTTCGAAGACGGTGTCGCCGTCCATCATCACGACGATGTCGTATCGTGCCTGTCGCACGCCGTTGTTGAGCGCCGCCGACTTGCCCGCGTTCTCCTGGCGGACGACCCGTACGTTGGGCAGTCCCAGCGACTCGGCGATCTCGGCGGTGTTGTCGGTCGAACCGTCGTCGACGACGATGATCTCGATCGGATGCGTGCTCGCCGCGAGGGAGTTGAGGGTGTTGGCGATGCACTCCTTCTCGTTGTACGCGGGGACGATCACGCTCACCGGTTCCGTGACCGTGGGCCCCCAGGCGAACCGGCCTCTGTTGCGCTGCCGGTAGTGGCGCCGGGCGAGCAGGAGCATCATGCCGAACCTGGCCATCACGGCGATTCCGACCACCACCAGTGCCGCGGCCAGGCCTGGCACGGTCCACTCCGCGACGGCCACCGCGGCGAGGAGGGCGCGGCCCTCCCAGCGGGTGACGGTGTCGGCGGGCCGGTGGGCGGCCTGCTCGGGGTTGCTCTGCCAGGCGTTGCCGGGGGCGGCCGGTACGCCCTGTGCGCTCGGAGTGTTCTGCGTGTTCTGTGTGCCCTGAGCGTTCTGTGCGGCCTGCGCGGCCTGTGCGCCGCTGACCGTGGTGAAGGTGTAGCCCTTCGCCTTCATCTTCTTGATGTACTGCGGCAGCGCCTTGAGCGTCTGGGCCCGGTCGCCTCCCGAGTCGTGGAAGAGCACCGAGGCGCCCTTGCCGTCCTTCGGAGTGGCCCACTCGACGATCTTGCTGACGCCGGGCTTCTGCCAGTCCTCGCTGTCGGTGTCGATGAAGACGCTGGTGTAGCCCATGGCGCCGAGCTTCTTGTAGACGGACCAGCTGTAGTTGTCGATGGCGTCGTTGGTCGAGGAGTACGGGGCGCGGAACAGCGTCGTCGTGATGCCCGCGGCCCCCGCGAGGGCGAGCTGCGTCTGGGCTATCTCCCGCGTGACGCGGGCGGAGCTCTGGTACGAGAGGTCGACGTGCGTGAAGGTGTGGACGCCCACCTCGTTGCCGTCGTTCACTATCTGGCGGACCACATCCGGGTAGCGCGAGATCATCGAGCCGACCAGGAAGAACGTACCGGGCACGTCGTTGTCGTCCAGGATGTCGAGTACCTGCTGTGTCCACTCGGGGTCAGGGCCGTCGTCGAAGGTGAGCACGATGGTCTTGTCCGGCACCGACTGCGTGCGCGCCGTGCCGCCCTCGAAGCTGAGGAAGGGGCCGCCGTTCAGGACGCTCTGCGGAACCTTGCTCGAACTGGCGTCCGAGCGGACCCGCTGGTCGTTTCCGACCTCGGCCCGCAGGTAGCCGTCGAGCAGCATCACGGAGACGAGTCCGAGCAGCAGCAGAAGGGCGATGACCACCCGCGGCCGGGGAGCGGCCTGGCGGCCGACACGTCCGATCCTGCTCGGCGTGGCGTGCCGTCGCTTGGCCCGGGAACGGTTGTGGGTCATGTTCACCGGGCCGCCCCGGAGGCGGAGGCGGAGGGGGAGACGGCGGGTGGGGGCGGACCACCCGTGCCGACGCCGGGGCGGCCGCTCGGAGGCACCCCCTCGGCGCCCGGAGGCATGACCCCGGTCGGCCCGCCCTGTGTGCCGGGCGCGCCGTCGAAGGGGAGCAGCTGCGAGGGCGACACGGAGATGCCTCCCATGAAGGCGAGCCCGAGTACGGCCGCGTAACCGGCACAGGCGACACCCAGTGCGATGCCCGCACGGCGCAGCAGCCTGGCGCGGCGCCCGGTGCTGTCCACGAACACGGGCCCCTCCTGGACCCCGGCTCCTGCCCCGGCACGGGACCTGGGCGTCCCGGCGTGCTTGCGACGGCGGCCGGGTGGCGTCGGGTCGTTCTCGATGGAGGTGACGGATTGCATGTGCGCATGCTTGCGAACGGTGATGTGCGAAGGCTGGGCCCTTTCTGGCCGGATGCTGTGGATGGGCGGCGAACCTGTGACGAGCTGAGAGGGTGAGCGCTGCCGCGGTCGCTTCGGACGCATGTCGATCGTCGCCAAATGGCCTTGCTCACCTGCGGCTTGACCGCGGCCGACGGCTCTCTTCGGCCTCCGGCCATGAATTTCCTGTGAGGGGGAGCGGGACGGGCATGTGAGAGGTTTTCGGTGTGTTCCGGTTCCTCTTCGTTACCGCGTCCGGAAACCCTTCACGAGAGCAGGTGCAAACACCATGCGGATTTCACCGAAGCGTGCGCCCGGTGGCAGGTCGGGCCGCAGGCGGCGGGTCGCTCCGGCCGTCGCCGGGCTGCTCGCACTCGGGCTCGTCTGCTCCGGCTGCGCGACCGGCACGGTGGCGAATCAGGACCGGGGCGAAGGCGCGGGGCCCGGCCCCAGCGCCTCCGCGGCCACCACGGCGTACACCCCGTACGTCAGCGCCACGACCGCCGCCGACACGGACTCGGCCGGTTCCCCCGACACGTACAACCTCGCCTTCGTGGTCGCCGACGGCGACGACTGCACCCCGCTGTGGGGCGGCACCGCGGCGGCCGGCGACCAGGCGGTGACGTCGCGTATCGCCGCACTCACCGCGACCGGCGCGGACGTCCGGGTCTCCTTCGGAGGGGCCGCGGGCAACGAACTCGCCCTCGCCTGCGACAGCGCCCAGGAACTGGCCGACGCCTACGCGCGGGTGCTCGACGTGGTCGGCACGGACAAGGCCGACTTCGACATCGAGGGCGACGCGCTCACCGACCAGGCATCGATCACCCGCCGCGATCAGGCGCTGCGCCTGCTCCAGAAGGAGCGGGACCTCGATGTCGCCTACACGCTGCCCGTGATGCCGGACGGCCTGGAGACGACCGGTACCGATCTGCTGAGCGACGCCGTGGCACGGGGCGTCGACGTGTCCGCCGTGAACATCATGGCGATGAACTACAGCTCCTCACACGACGGCGACATGAGCGACTACGCGCAGCAGGCCGCCGAGGCGACCCACGACCAGCTCACCGACGTACTGGGCCTGTCGGACACCGAGGCCTGGCGGGCGCTGCACATCACCGTGATGATCGGCGTCAACGACGTGGACGGGGAGACGTTCACCCTCGCCGACGCCGCGTCCCTGCGCACCTTCGCCGAACGCAGGGGAGTCGGCGCGCTCTCCCAGTGGGCCACCTTCCGCGACCAGGAATGCGCCGACGGGAACTCCTCGAAGGCCGACGACACCTGCAGCGGAGTCACGCAGGAGGCGGGAGCGTTCGCGAAGGCGCTGGGCGGATGACCGCAGGCACCGCTCCCGCCGGGCACCGCAGCGCGCGCACCGCCCGCCGTCACGGGGCGGCCGTGCCGTCGGTCGGACCGTCGCTTCGGAGCAGTGTCATCAGTTCCCGTGCGCCGGGGCTCATGTCCTGGGCCGCCGGGAGCACGACGACGCTCTCGTAACAAGGCTGCCGGGGCCCTTCGAGCCCCACCGCCACCAGCCCCCGGGCCTCGGGCTTGCGGGAGAAGTGATGCGGCACCAGCGCGATGCCCAGTCCCTCGTGCACCAGCTCCAGCAGGCTGTGTACGTCATTCACCTCCAGCCCCACCGTGCGCCGCACCCCCGCCTGACCGAATGCCCCGTCCGCCGCCCTCCGTGGACCCCAGTCCGGGTGGAAGTCGATGAAGGGCTCCCCGGACAGCTCACGCCACGCGACGCGCTCCGCCGCCGCGAACCGGTGGCCCGGCGCACAGAGGACGACCATGGGTTCGCGCGCCAGCGGGATGAGACCGCCGCGCCACTCGTGGGAACCGACCGTCGCGGCGAAGGCGGCATCGAGCCGCCCGCCGGCCACCCCGTCCACCAGGCTCGTGGTGCCCTCCTGACGGAGCCGGATCTCCATCAACGGATGCTTGCGGTGAAAGGCCGCCAGCAGACGCGGCAGGCGCACCCCGGGCACGCACTGCTCCACGCCCACCGACAGGGTGCCGCGCAGCAGGCCCCGAACCGCGTCGACGGCATCCCTCGCCGCCCGTGCCCCCGCCAGCGTCCGCTCGGCCTCCACCAGCAGGGCACGCCCCGCCTCCGTCAGCCGCACGCTGCGCGTGGTGCGGCTGAAGAGCGGCGTCCTGAGCTCCTGCTCCAGGGCCCGGACGGAGGCGGAGAGCCCGGACTGCGACACGGCGAGGCGCTCGGCGGCACGGGTGAAGTGCTGTTCCTCGGCGACGGCGACGAAGTGTTCCAGCTGACGCAGCTCCATGATTGAGAAATATAAGCGCTGAATCCCAGCAGAATCTTCTGTTGGACTACTGGATCGTCGTCGGCCAACCTGGTCCTTGCGCACCGCACCCCGACCTCTTCCGTGGAGCCCGCATGTACCTTCCGTCCGCCGACCGCTACCAGGCCATGCCCTACCGGCGCGTCGGACGCAGCGGGCTGCTGCTTCCCGCGCTCTCCCTCGGCCTGTGGCACAACTTCGGCAGCGACCGGACGCCGGAGACCCAGGGGCGGATCCTGCGGCGGGCCTTCGATCTCGGCATCACGCACTTCGACCTCGCCAACAACTACGGACCACCGCCCGGCGCCGCGGAGTCCGCGATGGGACGTGCGCTGAGGACGGACTTCGCCCGGCTCCGGGACGAGCTGGTCATCTCGACCAAGGCGGGCTACCGGATGTGGGACGGCCCGTACGGAGAGTGGGGATCCAGGAAGAACCTGCTCTCGTCGCTGGACCAGAGCCTCACCCGGCTCGGCCTCGACTACGTCGACATCTTCTACTCGCACCGTCCCGACCCCGACACTCCGCTTGAGGAGACGATGGGCGCGCTCGACTCGGCGGTGCGCCAGGGCAAGGCGCTGTACGTCGGCATCTCCAACTACTCGGCGGAGCAGACCCGGGACGCCGCCCGGATCCTCGACGAGCGGGGCACGCCGCTGCTGATCCATCAGCCGCGCTACTCGATGCTGGACCGCCGGGTCGAGGACGGCCTGCTCACGGTGCTCGACGAGCTGGGCACCGGATCGATCGCCTACTCGCCGCTGGAGCAGGGCATCCTCTCCGACCGCTATCTGCGCGGCATCCCGGAAGGCTCGCGCGCTGCGGGCAGCAGCCCCTTCCTGACGCCCGACGCGGTCACCCCGGAGCTGGTGGACCGGCTGCGCGCACTCGACGAGGTGGCCTCCGCGCGCGGGCAGTCCCTCGCGCAGTTGGCGCTCGCGTGGGTGCTGCGGGGCGGCCGGATCACGTCCGCGGTGGTCGGGGCGAGCAGCGTCGCCCAGCTGGAGAACAGCGTCGAGACGGTCCGTCACCTGGAGTTCGCCGATGAGGAGCTGGCCCGGATCGAGGAGATCCTCAAGGGGCGGGCCACCGGCTGAGCCGGCCGGCGCCCCCGTGGCCGTGCTGGGGGCGTGCGGGCCGGGGGCGCCGCCGCGACCGGGGGCCGACGGGCCTCGCGGCCGGGGGCGCCGACCGCGCGGAACGCGACTTCGTCGTGCTCCGTGCCGAGGTCGAGGCGCCCGGTCCGGACGGCCGCGTGCCGCTCCTCACCCGTCGGTGTCCGGCGGGTACACCGCCGCGTAGGCCGACTGGAAGAGTGCGGTGACCTCCTGGCCGCTGAGCCCCTGGCACCGCGCCTCGTCCAGCCACTGGGCGAGGGCGGAGCGCAACGGGGAATCGGGGCCCTCCTGGGCCGGGGCGAGGGAACGGGTGATGAAGGTGCCCGCTCCCTGCCGGACCTCGGCGAGGCCCGCGCGCTCCAGCTCGCGGTACGCCTTCAAGGTCGTGTTGGGGTTGACCTTGGTCTCCGCCGCGACCTGCGCGGCCGTGGGCAGCCGGTCGCCTGCCTCCAGGGCCCCCATCCGAAGCGCCTGTTCGACCTGTCGCACGATCTGGAGGTAGGTTGCCACCCCGCTGCGCCTGTCGATGCGGAACACGACCACTGCCTTCACCTCCTGTCGGACTGTCGAAACGATACGTAACTGCGGCGTTCTGCTTTAAAGCGGGCTCCGGGAGACCCGCCACAGGGTGACCGCGGTGAGCACGACGGTGGCCGCGAGCAGGATGCCCGCCCCGGTCCACTGCATGGCCGCCATCTGGTCGTAACCGAGGTACTCGTAGACGTTGTTGACGATGCCGTGCTCCTTGATGCAGGCATCCGAAGCCGCTTCGGTGTACTTGGAACAGAGCCCCCAGCCATAGAGGTGGCCGTCGGCGGAGCCGATCCAGCGGTCCAGCTCGCTCGACTCGTGCAGCCGGGCGGGCATGTCGGCTTCGAGCGGGTAGGTGAACGTGCGTGACGGTGCGAGGTACCGGAGCATTTCGTCCCAGACGACCCCGGCGAACGCGGCGAGCACGAAGGTGACCGCCATCGACGCGAGGACACGGCGCATCAGCACGCCGACGGTGATACCGAGGGCCGTCAGGAAGAGGCAGAGCGCGGGGAGCACCGGACCGGTGCTGTCGAAGATCGACCCTTCCCACCAGAGGCTGGGGAAGACCGAACGGTAGGGCTTCCACCACCAGGTGAAGAACGCCGAGAGCACCGCACCGGCAACGATCACGGCCGCGTAGCACCAGGCGAGCTTGGTCGCCACCCAACGGCGGCGGGACACGGACTGGGTGGAGACCAGCTGCGCGGTGCCGTGTTCCTGATCGCCCGCGATCATCGGGGCGCCGAGGAAGACGGCGAGGATGATGGGCAGCGAACCCAGGGCGGTCAGGGTGAGGCCGACGCCCGTGGAGTCCATCGTCGGCTGGGGCAGCTCCTTGTCCGGCCAGCCGGCCGCTTCGAGGAGCTGCCGCATCCGGTCACGCTGGTACACGATCCAGATCGAGCCGAGGACCGTCGCGGCGAGTACGGTCGACAGCGCGGCCCGGTGCTGACGCACGACGAGCCAGTTCAGCCCGCGCAGCAGACGGCGCCCGGGCCTCTGCTCGGTGCGGGGCGTCTCGGTCAGGGTGGCGTTCATGAGGTGTGGATCCCTTCGGCCTCGATACCGGCACCGGGCGTGAACAGCGAAGGCGCTCGGGGTGAGCGGAGATGCGCCAGCAGCACTTCTTCCAAGCTGGGTTCGGCCACCACCCAGTCGCCCGGCAGCGGGCCGTTCGGCCGTACCAGCGCATGGAACTGCCTGCCCTGGACGCGGACTTCGATCACCGTGTGGGGCGCCAGCAGGTCGGCCGGGTTCCCCTCCCCGGCAAGTCCCGTCACCAGCGCGTGGGCGGGGACGAGCGCGTCCGCGTCACCCGCCATCCGGACCTTGCCGTCGGCGAGGACCAGCAGGTAGTCGCACATGTCCTCCAGCTCGGACAGCAGATGCGAGGACATCACCACCGTGGTGCCGCGCTCCACGGCCTCCGACATCAGAAGGGCGCCCATGTCGTGGCGGGCCAGGGGATCCAGGTCGGCCATCGGCTCGTCGAGCAGCAGCAGGTCGGGCCGCTTGCCGAAGGCGAGCGCGAACGCCAGGCGGGTGCGCTGGCCACCGGAAAGAGTGCCGACACGGGCGTCCATCGGTACATCGCCCGACCGTACGATCCGCTCCGCCGCCGCCATGTCCCAGCCGGGGTTGAGCTCCTGGCCCAGACGCAGCGTCTCCGCCACGGTGAACCGCTTGAACAGAGGTTTCTCCTGGCCGAGGAACGCGAATCTCGGCATCGCCGCCGGATCGTCCACCGGCACACCGAAGATACGGAGTTCGCCGGTTGTCGGCTGCACCTGCTGGGTCGCGAGCCCCAACAGGGTGCTCTTGCCCGCCCCGTTGGGCCCGACGAGACCGCAGATCCGCCCGGCCGGCAGCCGGAACGAGCAGTCGCGCAGCGCCCAGCCGCGACGGTAGCGCTTACCCAGGCCGCGAGCCTCCAGCGCCCAAGCGCCGGACGCGTTGCCGGGAGTGAATGCGTCTGCCATGCACTTAGCCTCGATTCCATTAGTCAATTAATGGAATCATGGTCTTCGTGGCGGGGTGGCGTCAAGTCGACGCGAGGAAGGGTGCGCGAGATGCCTGGAATCTGCATGTTCAGGCGGATGCGGACCACGGGGCGCGCGCGAGTTCGTCCGCGGGCCGCCCGGCGGGAAAACGCTTGGACGACGCAGGTGCTTTCGCGGGAGACTGCGGTTCCCGGCCTCCCCGTACTGGTACGGACGTCGCCATGAGTCGCGCCCGAGGTCCTGCCGCCCTGTCCCGTCGAGCCGCAGAGCGACTCGAAGCGGGGGCAGGCAAGCGAACCGGGGCCCGGCGCGGACAGCACGGCGACGGCTTCGTTCCCGCAGACGCATGGGGCGGGCCGCCGCACTACCTCATAGGGGTGGGATGGGATCGCCTGAATTACACAAAGCGCCGGGCAAGGGCTCGGTGCTCCTCGCACTTCGCTACTACGGACGGGAGCTGACCCGGCTGCGGCGGCTGACGGTGCCCGCGATGCTGCTGCCGGCGCTGGGCAACATCGGCATCAGCTACATCGCGCCGCTGATCGTCGCGAAGCTCGTCGGCCGGATCGCCGGCGACAGCGGGATCAGCCTCGGCTCGACTCTGCCGTACGTCCTCGGCTTCGCCGGCGTCCTGCTGCTCGCGGAGACGCTGTGGCGCATCGGCCTGCACTGCCTGAACCGTCTCGCCGCCCACAGCATCGAGCACCTGTACGTGATCGGCATGGACGAGCTGTTCGCCAAGGACACCGCGTTCTTCCACAGCAACTTCGCCGGGTCGCTGACCAAGCGGGTCCTGAGCTTCGCCTCCCGCTTCGAGGAGTTCATCGACACGCTGACCTTCTCGGTCGTGGGCAGCTTCGTGCCCCTGCTGTTCGGGTCGGTGGTGCTGTGGCGCTACGAACCGCTGCTCGTGGTCGGGCTCCTGGCGATGATCGCGCTGACGGCGCTGTGTGTGACGCCCCTCATCCGCCGTCGCCAGTCGCTCGTCGACCGGCGTGAGGAGGCGATCGCCCGGGTGTCCGGCCACGTCGCCGACAGCCTGACGAACATGGACACGATCCGGGCGTTCGCCGCCGAGGAATGCGAGGCCGCCGAGCACCGGTCCCGCGTCGCGGAGTCGCGGCGGCTCTCGCTGCGGTCGTGGGACTACGGCAACCTGCGCATCGACACGCTGGTCGCGCCGCTGTCCGTGCTGACCAACACGCTGGGCCTGCTGCTCGCCATCACGCTCGGCGCGGGCAGCCACGGCGTGGAAGCGGTCGT
Organism: Streptomyces sp. NPDC058051; assembly: GCF_042885475.1. Taxonomy (NCBI): domain Bacteria; kingdom Bacillati; phylum Actinomycetota; class Actinomycetes; order Kitasatosporales; family Streptomycetaceae; genus Streptomyces; species Streptomyces sp. NPDC058051. The sequence continues at coordinate 136,101 of NZ_JBHVRW010000022.1, read as the reverse complement.
GGTCGCCTTCACGTACTACACCAACGCGACACGGATCATGTTCGAGTTCAACCAGATCTACCGCCGCCTGGAGAGCTCGATGACGGAGGCCGCGCAGTTCACCGAACTGCTGCTGGCACCGCCGACCGTGCTCGACCCGCCGTCGCCGGAGCCACTGGCGTCGCGGGCCGCCGACATCCGCTTCGAGCAGGTGACCTTCGCCCACGAGGGTGCGAAGCCGCTCTTCGAGGGCCTCGACCTGGCCGTGCGCAGCGGGGCGAGGATCGGCCTCGTCGGCCGGTCCGGCGGCGGCAAGACCACGCTCACCCGGCTGTTGCTGCGGATGACGGACATCGACTCCGGCCGGATCCTGATCGGCGGTCAGGACATCAGCAGACTGCGCCAGGCCGACCTGCGCAGCCTGATCGCCTACGTGCCGCAGGACCCGGCGATGTTCCACCGCACACTGCGGGAGAACATCGCGTTCGCCCGGCCGGACGCCACCGAGGGCGAGATCCGCCGCGCGGCCGAGGCGGCGCACGTCACGGAGTTCGCCGACGCCCTGCCGGACGGCTTCGACACCATGGTGGGCGAACGCGGTGTCAAGCTCTCCGGCGGCCAGCGTCAGCGGGTCGCCCTCGCCAGGGCCATCCTGCGCGACGCGCCGATCCTGTTGCTCGACGAGGCGACCAGCGCACTGGACTCCGAGAGCGAGATCCTCGTCCAGGAAGCGCTGTGGCGGCTCATGGAAGGGCGGACGACGCTGGTGGTCGCACACCGGCTGAGCACGGTCGCCGCCATGGACCGGCTCGTCGTCCTGGACCGCGGACGGATCGTCGAGCAGGGCACGCACCAGGAACTGCTCGCGACGGACGGTGCCTACGCGAAACTGTGGCAGCACCAGTCGGGCGGCTTCCTTGAGGACAACCCCGCGCAGGAGGCCGACCTGCGCTGAGCGAGTGCCCGGCGGGTCCGGCCCCGCGCGGGTCCTCCCCGCCACCCGCCCCGGCAAGGCCGCGACCGGCTGCCGCGCGGGGCGCCCCATCGGCCGATGACCGCCGTGGGGCGGTGCCGACGAACCGTCAATCCCGGGCCTGACGCCACCATGCCGCTGCGGGCGACCAGGAACGCCGGAGCCGCCACGAAGCCGTCTCGCTCCTCATCTGTGGGCGCGAATCACCGGCTCGCGGGGGTTTCGGGGTTCGTGGTCACCGGCGGCGGCCACGCGACGGAGAACCGGGGACGGAAGAAGCGCAAGGGTTTGGTCCGGCCTGCAAAGATGCTTGTATGGGGGCGCCGAGTCGGTGCCTGCCGGCTGCCCTTCAGGAACCGAAGTCGGCACAGGGTGACAACCGGCTCAGACAGCCCCGACCTGTAAGAAGACGGACTCCTCATGAAGATCCTGATCAGCGCGGACATGGAAGGCGCCACCGGTGTGACCTGGCCGGCCGATGTGCTGCCGGGCACCCCCCAGTGGGAGCGGTGCCGTTCCCTGTTCACTTCCGACGTGAACGCGGCGGCGCTCGGCTTCTACGACGGCGGCGCCGACGAGGTGCTCGTCAACGAGGCCCACTGGTCCATGCGCAACCTCCTCCTGGAGCAACTCGACGACCGGGTCCAGATGCTCACCGGCAGGCACAAGTCCCTCTCCATGGTCGAAGGCATCCAGCACGGCGACATCGACGGCATCGCCTTCGTCGGCTACCACACCGGCGCCGGTACGGAGGGGGTGCTGGCCCACACCTACCTGGCGAACTCCATCACCGGGGTCTGGCTCAACGGCACCCGGGCCGGCGAGGGGCTTCTCAACGCCCATGTCGTGGCCGAGTACGGCGTCCCCGTCGTCCTCGTCACCGGCGACGACCTCACCTGCGTGGACGCGGACGGATACGCCCCCGGTGCCCGCAAGGTCGCCGTGAAGGACCATGTCTCGCGCTACGCGGCGGTGTGCCGCACACCGGCCCGTACCGCGGCCGACATCCGCGCGGCGGCCGGGGAGGCGGCCGCGCTCGCCGTGCGCCACACCCCCGTGGAGGGCGGACCCTTCACCATCGAGCTGGAGTTCGACGCCGAGCACCTGGCCGCGGCATCCACCGTGGTCCCCGGCGTAGCACCCAGTGGCGAACGCCGCGTCGCCTACACCAGCGCGACGATGTACGAAGGTATCCGCACGTTCAAGGCGGTGACGACGATCGCGTCGTCCGCCGTGGAGGAGCAGTATGGCTGAGGCGACCGACTCCCCGGAGAGCGTCGATGAGCGCGCGCTCGACGAATCGGTGACGTTCACCTCCGAACTGATCCGGATCGACACGACCAACCGCGGCGGCGGCGACTGCCGGGAACGCCCGGCCGCCGAGTACGTGGCCGAGCGGCTGGCCGCCGCCGGACTGGAACCCGCCCTGCTGGAACGCACACCGGGACGGACCAACGTGGTGGCCCGGATCGAGGGCACCGACCCGTCCGCCGACGCCCTGCTCGTGCACGGCCATCTCGACGTCGTCCCGGCCGAGGCCGGCGACTGGACCGTGCACCCCTTCTCCGGGGAGGTCCGCGACGGTGTCGTCTGGGGGCGCGGCGCCATCGACATGAAGAACATGGACGCCATGGTCCTGGCCGTCGTCCGTGCCTGGGCCCGGACCGGCGTCCGGCCCCGACGCGACATCGTGATCGCGTACACCGCCGACGAGGAGGCCAGCGCCGAGGACGGCTCCGGCTTCCTCGCCGACCGGCACGCCGAACTCTTCGAGGGCTGCACGGAGGGCATCAGCGAATCCGGCGCCTTCACCTTCCACGCCGGACCGGACATGCCGCTCTACCCCATCGCGGCCGGTGAACGCGGCACCGCCTGGCTGAAACTCACCGCGCACGGCAAGGCGGGGCACGGATCCAAGGTCAACAAGGCCAACGCGGTCAGCGCCCTCGCCGCGGCCGTCGCCCGGATCGGCGAACACACCTGGCCGGTCCGGCTCACCCCGACCGTGCGCGCCGCGCTCACCGAGATCGCCGCACTGCACGGCATCCACCCCGACCTCGACGCCCCCGGCTTCGATGTCGACGAACTGCTCGGCAAGCTCGGACCGGCCGCCGCCCTGGTCGAGCCGACTGTCCGCAACAGCTCCAACCCGACCATGCTGGAGGCCGGGTACAAGGTCAACGTCATCCCGGGCCATGCCACCGCCTTCATCGACGGCCGGATGGTCCCCGGCGGCGAGGACGAGTTCCACACCACACTCGACCGGCTGACCGGACCCGGTGTCGACTGGGAGTTCCACCACCGCGAGGTCCCCCTCCAGGCGCCGGTCGACTCGCCCACCTTCGCCAAGCTGCGCGCCGCCGTCGAACGCTTCGACCCGGACGGCCACGTCGTGCCCTACTGCATGTCGGGCGGCACGGACGCCAAGCAGTTCTCCCGGCTGGGCATCACCGGCTACGGCTTCTCACCGCTGAAGCTGCCCGTCGGATTCGACTACCAGGCGCTGTTCCACGGCGTCGACGAACGCGTTCCCGTCGAGGCACTGCACTTCGGCGTCCGCGTCCTCGACCACTATCTGCGCACGGCCTGACCCGGCAGGGGGGAATCGATCATGAAATCCACAGGTGCCCACGGAACGTGGCCGTCGCCGATCGACGCGCGGCTGGCCGCGTCGCACGACGGCCGTCCGGACCACGTCGGAGTGGTCGGCGACGAGGTGTGGTGGACGGAGCCCCGGCCGGCCGAGGCGGGCCGCCGCGCCCTGGTCCGCCGCGGGGCGGACGGGACCGTCAGCAGCGTGCTGCCCGCCCCGTGGAACGTACGGAGCCGGGTCATCGAGTACGGCGGACAGCCCTGGACCGGCGTCGAACGTGCCGAGGGCGGCCCGCTGATCGTCTTCGTCGACTTCGCCGACCAGCGGCTGTACGCCTACGCCCCCGACGGGCCGGACGAACCCCGGCCGCTCACCCCGGTATCGGCCGTCGGCGGCGGGCTGCGCTGGGTCGACCCGCGGCTCCACCTCGACCGGGGCGCACAGGGTGAGGTGTGGTGTGTCCTGGAGGAGTTCACCGGTGAAGGGCCCACCGATCTGCGCCGGGTGATCGCCGCCGTACCGCTGGACGGCTCGGCGGCGGACGACCGGTCGGCCGTACGCGAACTCTCCGACGACAGCCACCGGTTCGTCACCGGACCGAAGCTCTCGCCCGACGGACGGCGGGCGGCCTGGATCGCCTGGGACCATCCGAGGATGCCGTGGGACGGCACCGAGGTGATGCTCGCGGACGTCGCCGACGACGGTACGTTCCAGCACACCTGGAGTTTCGGCGGCGGGCCGGAGGAATCGGTGCCCCAGATCGAATGGGGGGCCGACGGACAGCTCCTGTTCGCCAGTGACCGCAGCGGCTGGTGGAACCTGTATCGCGCCGATCCGCACCGGGGGACGGTCGCCCTGTGCCCCCGGGAGCAGGAGTTCGCCGGACCGCTCTGGAAGATCGGCCTCAGCTGGTTCCGGCCGCTGGAGAACGGCCTGATCGCCACCGTTCACGGCCGGGGCACCACCACGCTCGGCATCCTCGACCCGGAGACCGGCGACCTCGTCGATGTCGCCGGGCCCTGGACCGAATGGGCCGAGTCGCTGGCCGCGCACGGCAGCCGCGTCGTCGGTATCGCCGCGAGCCCGTACAGCGGCTACGAGGTCATCGAGCTCGACACCGCGACCGGCCGCACCCGGATCCTCGGCACACCGCACGAGGACGCCGTGGATCCCGCCTACTATCCGCAGCCCGAGGACCGCACCTTCACCGGGCCCGACGGCCGTGAGATCCACGCCCACATCTACCCGCCGCGCAATCCCGACCGGACCGGCCCCGAGGGCGAACTGCCGCCCTACGTGGTCTGGGCGCACGGCGGTCCCACCGGCCACGCCGCACTCGTCCTGGACCTGGAGATCGCCTACTTCACCTCGCGCGGCATCGGCGTCGCCGAGGTCAACTACGGCGGCTCCACCGGCTACGGCAGGGCCTACCGCAACCGGCTGCGCGAACAGTGGGGCGTCGTCGACGTCGAGGACTGCGCGGCCGTCGCCCAGGCCCTGGCCGCCGAAGGGACGGCGGACGGGCGCCGGCTCGCCATCCGGGGCGGCAGCGCCGGTGGCTGGACCACGGCGGCCTCGCTGACCGGCACCGATGTCTACGCCTGCGGCACGATCATCTACCCCATCCTCGATCTGACCGGATGGGGCACGGACGAGACCCACGACTTCGAGTCGCAGTACCTGGAGTCCCTGGTGGGCCCGCTGGCCGACGTCCCGGACCGCTACCTCGAACGGTCACCGGTCACCCGCGTCGACCGGCTGACCACCCCCTTCGTCCTGCTCCAGGGGCTCGACGACCCGATCTGCCCGCCCGTCCAGTGCGAGCGGTTCCTGGCGAAGGTGGAGGGGCGCGGCATCCCGCACGCGTACCTCACCTTCGAGGGGGAGGGGCACGGGTTCCGGCGCGCGGACACCATGATCCGTGCCCTGGAGGCCGAACTCTCCCTGTACGGGCAGACGTTCGGCATCGACTGTTCCGACGTACCGCGGCTGGAGCTGAAGAAGTGACCCTCGCCCCCCTGACCCGCCCCGCCCGGCTGCGTCCGGGGGCCAGGGTCGCCGTCGTGTCGCCGAGCGGGCCGGTTCCCGCCGACCGCCTGGAGGCGGGGCTCGACATCCTGCGCGGCTGGGGCCTCGAACCCGTCGAAGCGCCTCACGCCCGCGAGGTGCACCCGGACCTGGACTTTCTCGCCGGTTCGGACGAGGCGCGGGCCCGGGACCTCCAGGAGGCCTGGTGCGACCCCTCCGTCGACGCGGTGATCTGTGCCCGCGGCGGGTACGGCGCGCACCGCATGGTCGACCTGGTCGACTGGGCGGCGATGCGCGCCGCGGGGCCCAAGGTGTTCATCGGCTACAGCGACATCACCGCGCTCCACGAGGCGTTCGCCCTGCGCATGGGTCTGGCCACCTTGCACGGCCCGATGGCCGGTACCGACACCTTCCTCAAGGACCCGGACACCCAGGAATCCCTGCGGGCCACCCTGTTCGAGCCCGAGTCCGTACGGACCCTCGGCCTTCCCTCCGCGCGGGTGCTGGTCCCCGGCAGGGCTCGCGGCATCACCTACGGCGGCTGCGTGAGCCTGCTCGCCGCCGACCTCGGCACCCCGCACGCCCGGACGTCGGCCCGGGGCGGGCTGCTCGTCATCGAAGACACGACCGAGGACCCGTACAGCATCGACCGCATCCTCACCCAGCTGCTGAGAGCCGGAGCACTCGACGGGATCGCCGGGGTGGCCTGCGGTTCCTGGGCGGGCTGCGGCCCGTACGAGCAGGTGCGGGCGGTCCTCGCCGACCGGCTCGGGCCCCTGGGCGTGCCCGTCGTCGAGGAGCTGGGCTTCGGGCACGGGCCGACGGCGCTCACGATCCCCCTCGGTGTGCCCGCGGTGCTGGACGCCCCGGCCGACGGCGGTCCCGCCACACTCACCGCAGAGGTGCCCGCGCTGGTCTGAACGCACCCGCCGCCTGCTCTGAACGCACCCGCCGCCTGCTCTGTGCGCACCCGCCGCCTGCTCTGCGCGCACCCGCTGGGCAACCGGGGCATCAAGCCGGTCACCGTCCCGCTCGGCCTGCACCGTCTCGAAGCCAACATCCAGCCCGCCAACCAGGCTTCGCGCGCCCTTGTCGAGCGGGCCGGATTCCGCCTCGAAGGCTACTCGCCGGGCTTTCTCTTCATCGACGGGGCGTGGCGCGACCACGAGCGGTGGGCGATCACGGCCGAGATGCCGAGCCGGGGCCACAGCCGGTGACGCCACCGTGTTTTCTCTGACGGTGATTCGGTTCAGGGGCTGTGGCCTCGTCGTTCGCAGTGACTGATGTGTGTTCGGTGGTGTGCTCGTCGTCCTCGGTGGGGCCCGTCGAGGCGGCGGATACGGGACGCGGTCAGCGGAGTGACCACCCGAAGTGCCCGACGGCAGCGATGGCCAGGCACAGGAAGGCCAAGGGGAAGGCGATGTTGTGGAACACCTTGGCCCGGATGTGGGCGAAGACCGCTCCGACGAAGAACAGCACCAGCCCGACGGCGGCGGCCAGCCCGATGGCCGGAAGGCCGAGGAGCCCGAGGACCAGGCCTGCGACACCGGAACCCTCAAGTACCGCGAGGCAAGGGATCCATGTCGGCGCCAGGCCGACCTCGGCGGAGTTCTGCATGACGAACCGCGCCCGGACGGTCTTCGCGGCCACCTCGAAGGCATTGGCCAGGGCGCAGCCGACCGTCGCGATGAGAAGCCCACCTTCAAGTGCGTCCATTGCGTCCATCAGCGCGAGTACCGCCCCAGAACGGTGACCGGCTGTGGCGGCACCGGCGCACCCGCCCACGCGACGACCTTGGTCCTGAATTCGAGGGCCGCCGGGATCTCCAGGAGCGGGTTGGCCCCGGCGTCGGCCAGATTCAGGATCAGCAGGAACTCCGGGCCCTCATGCACCCGCACCGCGGTGTACTCGATGCCGGTCGGCGCGGCCTCGTCGACGGCGGCGAAGAGCACCCTGATGGCATCCTCGGCTTCCGGAGCCTGTTCGGTGGTAGTGCTGAACCGCACGATCTGTACGCTCATGGGTGTCTCCTTCGGGTGTGCTCGTCAGGTGGCTGGTCTCTCTCGCCCCTCCTGACGTTGAGCGCACACGAAAGGTGACCCCCTGCATGGAACTCGTTGAACGATTTGAAGCGGCACGTCCGCGCCTGATGTCGCTGGCGTACCGCATCGTCGGTTCCCATCACGACGCGGAGGACATGGTCCAGGCCGCGTGGACGCGAGCGCAGTCCGCCGACCTCGCCGAGGTCGCCAACCCGGACGGCTGGTTCACCACCGTGACGGCGCGATTGTGTCTCGACCTTCTCCGCACCCGCGAGCGACGTGGCGAACTACCGCTGCTGTCCGAAGACATTCCCGGCGACCACCTGAGCGCCGACGAGGCGTTCCTCCGTCGCGAAGAGGTCTCCAGAGCGCTGATCGTGCTCCTCCACGAGCTGTCACCCGGACAACGGGTGGCCTACGTACTCCACGATCTCTTCGCTGTTCCGTTCGGCCAGGTCGCCGCCGTGCTGGACACGAACGAGACAGCGGCGAAGAAGCTGGCCAGCCGCGCACGCACCCGGCTCCGAGCCGCTCGGCCGGCCGAGACCGCTGACGCTCGGCACTTCGAGATCATCGAGGCATTCCTGTCGGCCGCTCGCGGAGGCGACCTCACACGTCTCGTCACTCTGATGGCTCCCGGCGCCGTCCGCACCACCGACCCTCGGCTCCTTCCCGTCGGCGCGCACACGGAAGTCCGCGGCGCCACGGCCGTTGCCGAGGAGACGAAGACCTTCATCGGCCGGATCGCTGCCACCGCCCCCGTTCTCGTCGCGGGTCGCCCCGGAGCCGTCATCGCGCCCGGCGGACACGGGTACGCGCTCATCCGCTTCCGGATCACCTCCGGACTCATCACCGAGATCGAGATCACTCCCTATGCCCCGGGAACGATCTCCCTGACCGGCGCCTCCTGACCGGCGCTTCCTGACCGGCGCTTCCTGACCGGGGGGACGATGTCGCCGCCTGCCTCCGTCTTCCAGGCGCTGCGCATGTCCCCATGTCCCCCCACGCGCTGCGAAACGACGACGGGCAGGCGCGCCTGCCCGTCATGAGCTACGGGGCCACCTTGTCGACCGCAGGGTGCACCTCACTGGCCCATCCCGGATTGAGCAAGTCTTTGCCCGTGGCCGATTCGGACTCCTTCCCCCGCCCAGGGGCCCCTTGCCGTACGGGTTGCGGAGTGCGGCGCCCTGTATAGGAAGGGAAAAGTCGCGGCCGAAAGTATGAGGAGCCGGGCCGCCTCCATGTAACGACCGTGTTGACCGTACGCAATCCCAGGCAGAGGCTCATTACATAGCTGCTCAATACAACTGGTTCTGCCGGGCTGTCGTCCTCGGCATGCCGCCCACGGGTCGGCACCGTGCGTACGACCCCAGTTCCGGCCGGGACCGGATCGGGAGGACGCTTATGTGTGGCATCGTCGGCCGGGTCTCCTTCGACCGCGATCTGAGGTCGGCCGAGGAGGCCGCGACGCTGGACGCGATGACGGAGACCATGGCCTGCCGGGGCCCCGACGACCGGGGAACCTGGATCGCCGCTCACGCGGGGCTCGGACACCGGCGGCTCGCGATCATCGACCTGCCCGGCGGACGCCAGCCCATGAGCGTCGGCACCCCCGAGGGGGACGTCGCGCTCGTCTACTCCGGTGAGGCGTACAACTTCACCGAACTCCGCACCGAACTGGTGGCACGTGGGCACCGATTCGTCACCGATTCGGACACCGAGGTCGTGTTGCACGGCTATCTGGAGTGGGGCGAGTCCGTCGCCGAACGGCTCAACGGCATGTACGCCTTCGCTCTCTGGGACAGCCGCCACGACAAGCTCGTGATGATCCGCGACCGGATGGGCGTCAAACCCTTCTACTACTGGCCGACGGCCGACGGAGTGCTCTTCGGCTCCGAGCCCAAGGCCATCCTCGCCCATCCGGAGGCCCGGCCCCGGGTGACCCTGGACGGCCTCAGGGAGCTCTTCACCCTCGTCAAGAACCCCGGCCACGCCGTATGGGACGGCATGTACGAGGTGGAGCCCGGCACGGTCGTCACCGTGGACCGAAACGGCCTGCACCGGCACGTCTACTGGCAGCTCAGGACCCGGCCGCACCCCGACGACCGGGACACCTCGATCGCCCACGTACGGTCACTGCTGGACGACATCGTGCGCCGCCAGTTGGTCTCCGACGTACCGCGCTGCATCCTGCTCTCCGGCGGCCTCGACTCCTCCGCCGTCACCACGCTCGCGGCCCGGCAGCTCGCCGAGATCGGCGAGAAGGCCCGTACCTTCGCCGTCGACTTCGTCGGACGCACCGAGAACTTCGTCGCCGACGAGCTGCGCACCACCCCCGACACCCCGTTCGTGCACGACGTGGCCGAGCTGGCGGGCACGCTCCACCGTGACATCGTGCTCGACCCGAAATCCCTCGCCGATCCCGAGGTGCGCGCCCGGATGATCCGGGCCCGGGACATCCCCATGGGCCTCGGCGACATGGACGCCTCGCTCTACCTGCTCTTCCGGGCCATCCGCGAGCACTCGACCGTCGCACTGTCCGGCGAATCGGCCGACGAGGTCTTCGGCGGCTACCTCCAGTTCTTCGACGAGGAGGCCCGCAGCGCCGACACATTCCCCTGGCTGGTGCGGTTCGCCGAGCACTTCGGCGAGGACGCGGGCATGCTCCGCGACGACGTGAACCAGGCCCTCCGCCTGGAGTCGTACGTCCGTGACAGCTACGAATCCGCCGTCTCCGGCATCGAACGGCTCACCGGCGAGAGCGACTTCGAGTACCGCATGCGCCGGATCTGCCACCTCCACCTGACCCGGTTCGTGCGCATCCTGCTCGACCGCAAGGACCGCGCCAGCATGGCCGTCGGCCTGGAGGTCCGGGTGCCGTTCTGCGACCACCGGCTCGTCGAGTACGTCTACAACGCCCCCTGGGCCCTGAAATCCTTCGACGGCAGGGAGAAGAGCCTGCTCCGCGAGGCCACCGCGGATCTGCTCCCCCAGTCCGTGTACGAGCGGACCAAGAGCCCCTATCCGTCGACCCAGGACCCCAAGTACGCCGTCGCCCTCCAGGAACACGCCCACGATCTGCTCGCCCGCCCGGACCACCGGGTCTTCGACCTCATCGACCGCACCCGGCTGCAACGGGTCGCCGACCACGACGCGCCCCGGATCACCTCCGCGTCCCGCCGCGGCCTGGAACGCACCCTGGACCTCGCGATGTGGCTGGACATGTACGAGCCGGAGGTGGACCTCGGCTGAGCGGACCACCGCAGGCCGGGCGCGCGACGACCACTCGGCGGAGCCTGTCGGGTGACCCTCGGTCGCGCCCGCCGGCGGGTTTCGAGTGCGGTCGTGGGGGGTCCGGGTTTGCGCCGCGGAAGTGTGCACTCTGCGGGCGGGAAGCGGGCGCATACATATGTCCGTCAAGTCCGCGCCCACCCATGCGTGGCCGACAAGACCGCCTGCTCTCGGCCATATGCCGATACTGGACCGGCCTACGGGCAGCGATCTGCGGAACGCGGCCATCTGGCCGCACTCCAGCAGCTACTGTCGAAAGTACCTTTCGGTGGGAAGGGGGTAACGATGTCCGAGGCATCAACCGAAGCGGGCGCAGCCGAGCCGGCCCATGAACTGCCCGAGATGGCACAGGAGTTCATGGCAGCGCTCGCGCGGGAGCAGGAGCTCGCCGAACTGCGGGAGGGCGTCATCACGCGCCTGCACACGGAATTGGAGCAGCTGCGCCGCGGGGAGGTCGAGCAGGCCCTCGACGTCGTACGCCGCCCACTGATCCGCCTGCATGACCAGATCCAGCGGCAGGCGGAGCTGGTCGACGCCCCTCTGAGCGTCGAGGAGTTGCGTACCCTGCTGCGTGCGCTCGCGGACGAGACCGCGGACGTTCTGGCGGCCACCGGCGTCGACCGGTATGCGGCCCAGGTGGGGGAGCCGTACGACGTGGGGCGGCACCGCCCGGTCGGACGGGTTCCCGCCGCGTCGCCCGAACAGGACCGCACGGTCGGCCGGGCTGTCTCGGCGGGCTTCGAGCAGGGCGACCGCGTGGTGCGCAAGTCCGAGGTCGTCGTCACTCATTGGGAGCCCTGACGGGCCAACCTTCCGCCCCGTTCCAGCAGGCCGCGACAGGTAAGGATCCACATATGGCTGTCTACGGAATCGATCTCGGCACAACGTACTCCTGCGTCGCCTGCGTCGACGATGTCGGCCGGCCCACGGTGCTACGAAATCTGGAGGGTTCGGACACCACTCCCTCGGTGGTGTATTTCGAGAACGAGGACCAGACCGTCGTCGGCCAGAGTGCCAAGGACGCGGCCGTGCTGGACCCGGAGCACGTCGTCCAGCTGATCAAACGGGACATGGGGGAGTCCGTGGTGCGCACATTCCACGGCCGGCCCTTCACGCCCGAGGAGATCTCTGCGCGTATCGTGCGGAAACTTGCCGACGACGCCCGGGTCAGCGGTGGCGCCGAGGTCCGGGACGTGGTCATCACCGTGCCGGCCTACTTCGGGCTCGCGGAGCGGGATGCCACGCGCAAGGCCGGCGAGATCGCCGGCCTGCGTGTGCTGGACATCGTCGCGGAGCCCATCGCTGCCGCGCTCGATTACGGGGCGCTCGACGCTGCCACGGGGGGCGACCGGACCGTCCTCGTCTACGACCTGGGCGGCGGCACCTTCGACACCACCGTGCTGACCCTGCGCGGCACGGACCTGAAGGTCCTGTGCACCGACGGTGCCAAGGAGCTCGGCGGATCCGACTTCGACGACCGCATCGTGATGCACCTGGTGGAATCCTTCCGGGCCAAGTTCCCCGATGCCGAAGACCCGTTGGCGGACCAGCACTCGGAGACCCAGCTGCGCCGGGACGCCGAGGAGGCGAAGAAGGCGCTCTCCTTCCGCTCGCAGTACACCGTCCGCGTCATGCACCAGGGCCTGGTCACCGAGGTCGAACTGACCCGCGAGCTGCTGGAGGAACTCACCTCCGACCTGCTCGACCGGACGGTCGAGATCACCCGGCGCACCGTCGCGGTCGCCCGCGAACGCGGGATCGCGCACTTCGATGAGGTACTGCTGGTCGGCGGAGCGTCCAAGATGCCTGCGGTCGCACAGCGGCTGCACGACGGATTCGGCTTCGAACCACGCCTGCACAACCCCGATCTGACGGTGGCGCGCGGCGCGGCACTCTACGCCCTCGATCGAGCCCTGTACGCCATCAGCTCCGGCGAGCTGCGCGCCGCGGATGCCCCTGACGTTCCCGACACCGGCCGGATCACGCGGCAGGCGTACAAGGTCTCGACCGTCGCCTCGCGCGGCTACGGCATCCGCGTGCTGGACGTCGAGACCGACCGCGCCTACGTCGCGCACCTCGTCCACGCGAACGACAGCCTGCCGGCCGCGGTGAGCGAGGACTTCTACACCGTCTCGGACAACCAGCGACGCGTGCACATCCAAGTGATGGAACAGGCCGGTGCCGTCGAGTCCGAGCAGCTCGACCACAACACCGTGGTCGCCGAGGGAGATCTGGACATCCCGCCGGGCAAGCCCGCCCGGTGGCCGTTCGCCTGCGAGTTCGCACTCAACACCTCGGGTCTGCTCGAAGTGGTCGCCACGGAACGCGAGACGGGCAAGCGCCTCCAACTGTCCGTGCAGATCGGCGGCATGACCCAGAACGATGTGGACGAGGCCCGTACCGCTCTGAGCCAAGAACGGATCGCCTGACGGCTGTCGGGCGCGGACGGATCATGGCATTCGACGAACCGAGCTACCGGCGCGAGGTGCTCGACGCGGGCCTGCCGGTCCGGGAGGACCTGCGGTTCCGCTATCAGCTCCCGCAGCGCCTCTCCGCCCCGGCGGTCATCGAGACGGTGCAGGCGGTACGGGCGTGCTGGCGGCGCCAGCGCACCCGGCTCACGTACCGGGCGGTGATCGAGGAGCTGGAAGCGGGCCATCTGGTCCACCAGGCGTTGTTCGACGCGGCACAGGGCGGTGATCTGGCTCCCCTGCACGCGGCCCTCGCCGAGCAGGACCGGCGGTCGGCCGCCGCGAAGGGGGAGCTGGCCGCGACCCTCACCGAGGCCGCGGAGGGACTCGGGCTGATCACCGACGAGACGCGGCGACAGGCCGGTGTCGTCCACGGGGCGGACGCGGCGCGGGTGGACACCGCCCTGGCAACCCTGTCCATAGTCGTCGCCGCCCCCGACCCGCTTCCCCGCGAGCTGCCGCATCCCGCCTACGCCCGCTGTACACGGCACCTTGCCGTGCTGCGGCTGCGTCATCTCGCCGACTTCCTCAACGCGAACGGACCCGGAGAGCGCCGGACCGAACCGGTGCGGCCCTTCACCGGCCCCGGCCCCACGGCAAGCGAGCTGGAGGCAGCTGCCCGGCGCTGGGGCCGCCTGCCGCACAGTGCCGCCCACACGGCGGCACAGGCCGTCGTCGCCGCCGCGCGCAAGGTTCTCGGCGACGCAGGTCCCGAGGGCCTGCAAGCAGTCCTGCTCCACGAGCTGGCCGAGCTGCTGCGGGCGCGACGTGCGGCCCGTGTGGGGGCGCGCAGCCTGCTCGGGTACGCCACCGGTGAGCTGTCGATGGCGCCGCCGGACGCCCGCCGGCTGGTCTTCGCCGTCCTGCACGAGCAAGCCGCCGATCCGGTCACCACGCGGCTGCGGTCGCTCGTCGCCGACGGGTTGCTCTCTGAGGCTGCGACGGTCCTGGACCGGCTCCCTGCGGAGGCCCTGCCGCAGGAGGCGGTGGCGCTGGCCGCACAGGTGCGCGCCACACTGGCCGAGGCATGGCAGCTGAGCACCCACGCCTCCATTCGCTCGACCGACGCGCCCGACCTTGCCTGGACCCTGCTGGACCAGGCCGAGGCCATGGTCAGAGACCTGCATCGGATCGACGAAGTACGGCGCTCGCTCCCCGTGCTGCCGGTCCCCCGGGTGTCGGCGACGGCGGACCCCGAGGGTGTGCTGGTCGCCTGGAATCCCACCCCGTCGACCGCAGGTGAGCCGACGTACGTGGTGGTGCGCCGGGTGGGACGCGCACCGCGCTCTGCGACGGACGGGGCGGTGCTGGCACCACCCACGGAGGGCGGGTGCCGCCTGTTGGACACCGACGCCCCGGTGAACGTGCCCGTCCACTACGGCGTCGCAGTCCGGCGCGCGGTCGAGACGGACGGTCCGCTGTCGGAGCTCGCCGTCTGCGGCCCGCTGCGGTACCGGCCAGAGGTCCGGGAAGCCGTACTGGAGGCGGAGGACGGTGTGGTGACTGCCCGCTGGCAGCTACCGGCCGAAGCGGAGTCCGTGCGTGTGGCCCAGCGGCCCGGCATCGGGCGGGACCGGCCGGTGGCCGCCCGCCGCAACGGTTTCACCGATCGGGAACTGCCCAACGACGTCGCGCACCGCTACCTGGTCCAGACGCTCTACCGCGAGGACGACGGCACCGTGTCGGCCTCCGAGGGCAGGTGGCTGACGGCGACCCCGTTCAGCCCGCCCGTGCCGGTCACCAACCTCAAAATCATTCCCGTGCCCGAGGAGCGTGCGCTGTTCGAGGCCCGGTTCGACCCACCACAGGGTGAGGTCCGGCTCTACGCCTTCGACGGCCCTCCGCCGTGGCCCGTGGGGCGGCGCCTGCGCCCCCCGGAGCTCGATGCCCAGGGCGTCAGGCTCAGCGCCCGTCCGTTCAGCGGCGGTCTGCGCTTCCGGCCGCCGCAGCACAGCAGCGTGGTGCTGGCGGCCACGGTCGCGGGCGACCGGGCCGTGGCCGGTGCCCGCGAGCTGGTGGTGGCGATCCCGGAGCTGAGCGACGTGGCGGCGGTCAGGGGACCGGGGGAGGCCGTGGTCACCTTCGGCTGGCCGCCGGACGGACCGAGCGAGGTGGAGCTGACGTGGATCACCGCCGACGGCACATCGCGCCGACGCGCCGTCACCCGCCTCGGCTACCTGCACCGGGGCGGGGCCCGGCTCCCGGTCTCCGACGGCGCAGCCGTCGAGATCGAAGTGCGTCCCGTCGGCAGGATGCAGGGCCTACGCGCGGTGGGCGCACCGGTGCGGCTGGAACTGCCCGCGCGATTGGAGATCGGTTACACGCTCACCCGCCGAGGGCTGCCGGGACGGTCGTCGGTGCGGGCGGTCTTCACATCCGCGGCCCTCGTACGCGTGCCGGGGCTGCTGTTGGTCGGCTCGCAGGGCCCTTCCTGGCCGCTCGCCGCGGGCGACGGCGAGACGCTCGCCGAACTCGACGCCGTGGAAGTGGGCCCCGGACGCCCGGTCGTACTCACGGCCCGGCTGCCTCGGGGGCATACCCCCTGGCTGCGCTGCTTCGCCGTCGGCGAGGAGGCCGTCCTCGTCGATCCCCCCACGAGGCGACTACGGATCGGGGCCGGACGGGCGGAGCGCAGCAGATGGCATTCCTGAACCGCGGCGCGGACACCTGGGCGTGCCCGTCGTGCCTGCGGCGGATCACTCGCGCCGACATCGGCTTCCGGTGCGTCCGCGGGGGCTGCGGCGGCGACCTCCGCCGGTCCGCCGCCGATCCGCTCCTGTCGGCCGCCCTCTGCGGCACCTGCGGCCGTACGACCTCACGCCCGCACTGCGGGCGGTGCGACGAGCGGCTGCCGGAGGGCTACTTGCGGGACCGCAGCCGGGTGGTCGTCCTGGCCGGCCCGGCGGGCAGCGGACGCAGTACCTTCACCGCCGTCGCGCTGCACGAGCTGCGGCACCGCCTCGGCGAGGAGCTGGGCGTGGCGCTGATGCCCCGCGACGACCGAACGGCCACCGATGTCCACCGGCGGTACGAGCAGCCCCTCTACGAGGACGCGCGCCTGCTTCCCGCAACCCTCCCGCCCGGGGGCCCGCTCGTCCACCGGCTGAGCCGGCGCACCGGTCGGCGCGAGCAGGCCCTGTCGCTCGTGCTGCTGGACACGTCCGGCAGGCAGTTCGCGGGCGGGGAGCCGGCCGAGGGCGAGTTGCGGAGACTGGCCGGGGCGGACGCGATCGTGCTCCTGCTCGACCCTCGGGACCTGACCGGCGCCGTGCCCCGGCCGGGGCGGCGGGCGCTGACAGCAAGCTCCGCTCAGGTGGTGGATCGCGTGCTCGACCGGCTGCGGACGGTCAAAGCCAGGTCCTTGGACCGTGGCCGGATCGGCATTCCGGTCGCCGTCGCGGTGGCGAAACTCGATCTGGTCTCCCCGCAGCTACCGCCCAACTCGCCCTTGCACCGGCGGCGTTCTCCCGGTCCCGGGTTCGATGCCGTCGACCGTTCGGCGGTGGACACGGAGCTGCGGGCGCTGCTGGCGCTGTGGCAGAGCGACGGCATCGACCAGCGGCTGCGTGAGGCCTGCGCGGACCACCAGCTCTTCGCCTTCTCGGCGTTGGGCGCCGCACCGCGTGGCGATGCGGCGCCGCCCGGTGGACCGCGGCCGCACCGGGTCGAGGACCCGCTGCTGTGGCTGCTGCACCGTTTCGGCCTTCTCGATCGCGCGGTACACGGACGGTGAGGAGGCCCGAGCTGCCGAAGCGCGTACGCGAGACAGCAGCGTGGCTGCGTCCGAGGGCCCAGAAGGCGCGTGAGTGGGCCGAGATCGCCCTCGGGGTGCTGATCATTCCTTTCGCCGTCGTCGCAGGCGGCATCACGTTCCTCCTGCTCTCGGCCGTAGGTCTCGCTTTCTACTACGCCTGCGGAGTGCTGCCGCGACTGATCTGGCGTCATCTCCGTGCTGTGCGGCGGCTGTCCGGCGACGGTTCGCCCGGCGCGACGGCCACGGGCACCGAGCCGGTCAGGGCCCCGTATCTGCACCGGGCCGGCCCGCGGGTGTTCCGGGCCCTGTGCCGGGACGTACGGGAGGCGTACG
The DNA here is from genome assembly GCF_042885475.1 of Streptomyces sp. NPDC058051. NCBI lineage: Bacteria > Bacillati > Actinomycetota > Actinomycetes > Kitasatosporales > Streptomycetaceae > Streptomyces > Streptomyces sp. NPDC058051. Next base: position 118,637 of record NZ_JBHVRW010000022.1, on the reverse strand, counting down.
CCCAGGAAGTGGCGAGCGCGCTCACGCGCGACTACGAACTGTTCACAGCGAAGGACCGCCCCCGCAGACGCGTCGAGGCCCTCGGAGATCTGTGTCTCGGCCTCCTCGGATGTGCCTACCGCGGCTGCTGGACCTTGGCGGTCATCCTGGCAACGGCCGTTCTGTTCCTGCCGGCGCTGCTGCTCCGCCTCCTGGTCTGGGCCGTGCTGACGGCCGCATTCCGGCTGTTCTGTGAGCTCTGCCGGGCGGTCGACCGGGCCGGCCGCCGGCTGACGGGCGCCACCACCGTGTGCCCGCACCCCGACTGCGGGCGGGTCGTGGCCCTGCCCATCAGGCTCTGCCCCGGCTGCGGCGCGCAGCACCGGCGGCTCGAACCCGACCGGAACGGCGCCCTGCACCGAATCTGCCGCTGCGGGATCCGGCTGCCCGCGGCCATCGTGTCCGGCGTACGGCGGCTGGACGCCCGGTGCCCGCACTGCTCCCGTGCGATGCTGCGGGGCGACTGCCGAACCCATCTGGTCCTCATCGCGGGGGCGCCCGGCTCCGGGCGCAGTGTCGTCGTCCGCAGCGGGCTCACGCAACTGGCCCGGCGGGTACGGTCGCTGCGCGGTAGCGTCGGCGGTGGGGTGCCGGGTGCCGCCGCGACCGGCCTGTTCGGGCTGCGCGGCGGACGCCGCTCCCTTGTCCTGCTCGATCCGCCGGGGCCTGCCTTCGCCGAACAGGCGGAGCTCGACACCGTGGACGGTCTGCGCCACGCCGACGGCCTGCTGCTGGTGCTCGACGGGCCGGCGCTCACCGCCGTGCGGCGCGCGTCGACCACCGAGGACCGGGAGCGGATCTCCTCGGTGCCGCGGGCCGCGCAGGAACCCGTCGAAACCGCCGAACGCGTGCTGCGCAACGTCGCGTCCCTTCCTGCGGACCACCGCCCGCGGCGGATCGCCGTCGTCATGACGAAGACCGCCGCGCTCCGCCGCACCTCGGCCGGCGCCGGGCTCGCGAACGGCGACGACGCCGTCCGGCAGTGGCTGGTGACCGCGGGGGCCGGAAACCTGGTACGTGTGGTGGGGGAGTCCGGCGTTCCCGTACGCTTTCTGGCCGACGAGGCGGGAGCGGACGGGGATACGGATCTCGGCGGACTGCTGCTGTGGACGGCCGGTATTCCGGCGGCTCCCCGGCGGCGCCGGGTCGTCCCACCGCTGCGCGTGCCGTGGCCGGTTCGCGGGCACCGCCACAGGGCGGCCCGGCCCGGACCCGCACAACACACGCTGCTGCTCTCCCACTTCGTCGGCTTCGTGTCTCTTCCGTTGATGTTCGTGCTGCTGCTGACCGCGGCCCTTCCGGGCACCTCGCTCTTCGGCCTGCCGGGCGCCTTCGACCGGTGGGCCCACCCGCTGCCCGCCTTCACGCACGACCGCGATCTGACGACCTTTCACCAGGGCATTTCATGGCCCGAGTTCAAAGCGAGCTACTCGGCCGACGGCACGTCGCCGGACGGACCGCGGATGGGGATCCACGGCTTCTGGTCGACAGCAGGCAGCCCCAGTGCGGGCGTTCGAGGGGCGTCGGACTGGCTGGAGGTCGACTTCGGCGTACCGGTCCCGATCTCACGGGTCGAGCTGGTGCTCACCGGCTGGGCCCTCGGCGGGCCGCCCACCGACAGGCTGCAGATCCGGACGCCGAACGGTGCGGGCGGGTGGGTGGCGCGGACCGTCGAGCACGATGTCACCAGTATCGCCCCGGGTGTGGCCCAGGACGAGATCACCGTGGGGGTGACCGCGACGGCGATCAGGATCGTCGTCCCCGGGGGTGACGAACCCAGGGGAGTGGACGTCGGAACGCTGCGTGTCTGGTCGCCCTCCAACCAGCTGCTCCGGCTGCGCCCCAGCGGGCCCGGCCTGCTGCTCACCAGTACGGTGAACCGGGCGATGGCCGTCGATGTCCGCCCGCCGGTGCTGCCGCCCGGCTGGCGGGCCGCTTCTGCCGGGGCTCCGCCGCGCCGGGTCTCTGCGGGGGCCACCGTTTCCGCCGGCCGGCAGCTGACTGCCGAAGCCGACGCCCAGCCGGGTCCGGTGCGGTATGCGGTGCGCATCACCGAGGACGGGCACACGGCCACGGCCGTCTGCGTGGCGTGGCTGACACCGACGGCCTCAGGGCCACGGACGCAGCCGATCGTCTGCGACAGCGGCTGACCGCTCGCGGCGCACGGCGGAATCGGCCCCCCGGCGCCGGGGCGAAACGAGCGCCGACGGCTGCGCAGTCGCCGTAACAGGACCTGCTCAGGGCCTGTCGGGTGACCTTCAGGACCTGCTCAGGGCCTGTCGGGTGACCTTCGACCAGAGGTCACCCGACAGGCTCTCAGGCGGCGGGAGCGCACAGGACGGCCTCCGTGGTGCTCCCCAGTACGTCGCCCGCGTGCCGCAACCACCGCCAGGCGGCCAGCCACGCCATGGCGCCCGCGACCGCGGCCGGCCACCAGCACATTCCGAGAGCCAGGTAGGCGACGCTCCAGACGATCGCCTCGCATGCGCCGTCGTAGCCGTCGCGTGCTTCGACGACGGCGGCGCGGGCGGTGTCCGGCAGGTCCAGCAACAGGGCGACCCACGACGTCTCGATGTCGAGGCCGCGCACCTCGCGTACCCGGTCCCCTGTGGACCGCAGCCGGTCCCCCGTCCACGTGGGGGTCTTCGGGCTGGACTGCGGGGCCGCCGCCGCGCGCGCCTCCAGCCTGGCGGCGCGCAGCACTTCCCCGCGGCCGCGGCTGCGAAGGGCGTCGTCACGCAGCTCGTCCGGCGACCGCCAGCGCCGCACACGCAGTTCCCGGACTCGCTCGCTCAGGGGCGCGAGCCACCACGGCCACGCACCGGCGGCGAGCACGCTCACGGCCTGCGCCGCCATGGGGACGGCGAACGCGCCCGCGGCCACCGCGATCGCGTAGAGCAGCAGCGCCGTCGTGGTGGTGTGCGCCGAGGTGCCGCCCTCCGCGCCGAGGTACTGCTCCAGCCGACGGGCGGCGAGCTCGGCGTCGTACCAGCGGGACTGGCCGAGCCCGCCGACGAGGAACGCGATCGCGACGAAAAGGGCCGACGGCAGCAGGCGTCTGAGGAACCAGCGGTCCGGTATCCGGCTCTGGAGTGCGAGCAGCAGGCCCATGCCGCTCAGTCCGCCACGAAGCGCATCGCCCGTCCGAGCAGAGCGCATTCCGGGGCGGGCAGCTGCTCCGGGCCGCCCGCGGAGCGCTGCACGCGTGAGCAGGAACTGTTGGGACACACCCAGCCGGTGGTGCGGCGCTGGGCGGCCGGCCACTGCTGGACGCCCATGGGTGTGGTCAGGCCGAGCCCGCCCGGGACACCCGCGTCCTCGACGGCCTCGTGCAGGAGCCGGACGGCCGTGTACCACCTCTCTGTGTACGGTTCACCGGAGGTGATCGTCTCGACCGCCCGTGTCCATTCCGGGCCGCCGAGCTGTTCGTTCAGGGAAGCGAACTGGGCACATAGGTACTCGACCGCGTCCCTGTAGGCCTCACGCCGTTGGCGCTCCAGTTTGCTCACCTGCCACGCTCCCCCGTAAGTGCGCCGCGGCCCCTTGCTCTCGAACCGCCATCAGAATGTCGAGTCTTCTGAAGATCCGTCAGAGTATGATACGCGCCATGTCTGACGGCGAGTTGACACGTCGCGTGGCCGCCCGGCTTGCCGAGGCCGATAAGACACAGGACCTCGAAGCGCTTTTGAGCGAGAGCGCCGAGACCGACGCGCTCGGACTTCTCGCCGAGGCGGCACCCGCACCGGACGTCGAGGTCCGGTTCGGGCCCCTTCTGCTCGTCTGCTGGACGTACTGGTACCGCGCGAGCGCCGGTGACCGGAATCCGGCGGCCGACGAGGAAGCGGTACTCGCCCTCGCCCTGCGCAACGTCCTTCGTCCGCTGCTGCCCGATCCGGACGTACTGCCGGATCTACCCCCGGGAGTAGAGGAGTTGGAGGCCGACGCGCTCGTGCGCCTGTCGGGTTTCGCCTGCGTCATGGGGTCCGCCTGCGGTGCGCTGGCCGTGCGGACGATGGAGCACGGCGACGCAGCCGCGGCCACGGCCCTGTTCGATCAGGCACTCGCCTGGCTGCTCGACGCGTTCTTCGCCATGCCCCCCGACCACGAGGGCTACGGTGACGTCTCAACGGCACTCATCGCCGTACGCATGCAGCGTTTCGAGGCGCTGGCCGAGCCCGATTCGCTCACGGCGGCGGCACGGACCGCGGCCAAGGCATGCGTCCTTGTGCCGGCCGAACACCCCCGCCAGGGCAGCCTGCTGCCGCTGATGCTCGACGTGGTCGTCCAGGCCGCGGTGCTGCTGGGCGAGCCGGCGCCGGACAGGGTCGAGGAACTGCTGAACACCTGCGCCATCACACCGCTGCCCGAAACGGTCGAACGCGTCACGCAGTTGAGGGAACTGTGGCGCGCCGCCCACCATGACCCTGCCGAGTTGCACGCCGGGACCGGCCTGCTGCTCTCCGCGGCAGCCGTCGATGACGGCGAACTGCCCACCCTGGCCTGTGCGGCCGTCCGTGTACGGGCCGCGCTCGCCACGCTGCCGCCGGACCACCCTGCCCGCGGTGCGCTCGCTGCCACACTGCACGACATCCTCGACCGACTGGGGCAGGGCACCGAGGACGCTTCCCGGCCCGCCGCCCAGGTGCCGGAACAGATCGAGGTGGCGGTCCTGCGGTACTTCGGCCTGCAGCGCAGGCAGGACGGTCACCGGGCCGGTGAGATGAACGCACTGCTCGACCGGATCCTGGGTCTGGCGCAGGAACTGGCCCTCGGCCATGGCCTGCCCGGCCTCCCCGCCGACCTGCGGGCGGCCATCGCCTTCGCGGACTGCCTCGTTGAATTGGCGGCGGACGACCCCACGGACCGGCCGCCGGAACGGACCGGCCGATACCGCCGGGCCTTCGACTCGCTCGCACCGGACGACGCGGCACGCCCCGTCTACGGCGTCGTCCTGGCCGCCGCTGCCCGGCGCCAGGCCGAGGCCATGGCGGAGAGCTCCCCGCAGGCGGCCGGGCAGTTGGGTGCGCTGGCCACCGCGGTCACCGGGGAGACGGCCGCCTGCGCACCGGCGGGCTTCGAACCCCTCTCCTGGCTCCGGGCCGGGCATGTGGACGAGGCGGCACTGGGCGCGCTGTGCACACTCACCGAACCGGTGTGGTCCGCCGAGACGGCGCACGCGCTGGACCTCATGGGCTGCGAGGCGCTGCGCGTGCTGGCCGGGTCGCTCGCGGACGCTGCGGCTTCGATGAGGCAGGAGATCGGGGGCGACCTTGCAGGAATCAGGGCCATGGTCAACCTCGTGGGCCAGGACGACGGCGAACAGCCTGCCGTGGACTCGATGGTCCAGAACCTCCGGATCGCCCTCGACCGGCTGGGCTGGGACGAGGACCTGCGCGATGCCGGGGCCGAGCTGCTGAGCGCGACCCTGGGCACGGGCAGCCTGGGCGACGTGGACGCGCAGACCCTCGCTGAGGCGGTCGGACTGTTGCGGCAGGTGTACGAGCAGTCGGAGCGACCCTCTGCCGCGGTGGCCACCCGGCTGCGCGAACTGCTCATGCTGCTGGGCGTGGTGACCGGAGATCCGGACCGCGTCATGGAAGCGGCGGCCGTCCAGGAGGACATGGCGGATTCCGGACGGGACAGTGAGCCGGCGAGCGTCGAGGAATCCTTCCGGGCCACCTACTTCACGGTGCTGGACGGAGTCTCCGCCTATGTCCTCACCCACGACCGGGAGCAGCTGGAGCGTGCCCGGCGGCTGCTACCGAGCCTCGTTGAGCTGGGCGAGCGGGCGGACGCCTGCCAGGAACCCGGTGTGGGCGAGCAACGTATCCACGCCGAGAGCCTGAGGGACCTGATCGGCCTGGTCGGCCCCGGCGGCGGCCCGGCGACCGACACCACGGACGAGGAGGTCGAGGGGTGCCGCCGGACCTTCCTTGCGGCCCCTCCGGGGTGGCGCAGGGGGTTTGCGGGAATGACGCTGGTCAGAGCGCTGCTCCAGCGATCCATGACACTGCGCTCCAGCGGCTCGGACCAGGGCACCCGGCTCATTGACGAGGCCGACACCGTCATCGGGACGATCACGGACGACATGGACGCGAACATGATCGCGCTGATGCGGCTGCTGAGCGCCCTGCACCGCATCGAACCCGGCGACCCGATCGACGTCGGTCATCTCCCATCGGTACCGGAGGCCGGCCGGGAACGCTCCGGGACGCTGTTCGACATGGTGGAGGACATGATGTCCCCCCTGCTGGGCTCTTTCCGTGCCGAGGACCGGCTGGAGCAGCACATCGCCACGCTGCGCAGTCCGCTCCACTCGGTCTGGATACGCGCCCACGCCGGCATCGCGGCCGCGGTGAACTGCACCGACACGAGCAGGTCGGACGTCGATCTCGCCCTGTCGCTGGGAGCGGAGACCGTGAGTCTGCTGGAGCGGGTGACCGACCGGGGCGGTCCGCGGCTCGCCGCCGAACACGGCCTGCTCGGTTTCGACGGCGATGTGCGCGGACTCACCGCGATGATCGCGGTCAACCTCCTGTATCACCGCAATCGATCGCACCTGGAAGCGCTGCGAGGGCGACTCCAGGCGGCGGTGGAGCGCGCCGGTCGCGGCGTCGTGGACGACGGTGAGAGCAGGGGCGACGGCGACGCCCTCACGTCGGGGCCTTTGGCCGTGGACCCCATCTGTGCCGTCCGCGGCCCCCGGATCGAGGCAGCCGTCGCCCTGCACGAACGCGGCCGCGGCCTCCTGCTCGCCCGCCGGCTCGAATCCCGTACAGATCTCGGCGCTCTGGCCGAGGCACATCCCGATCTCGCCTCCCGGTTCACGCAGTTGACCGGGCAGTTGGAGGAGGGCGTCGGCAGCGGTTCCGGCCGGGCCCGGCTGACTGCCCGACGGGCCTCGGAGGAACTGGACCGGCTCATCGAGCGGATCCGGACGGAACCGGAGTTCGAGGACTTCCTCGCACCACTCCCGCCGGATCGCTTGCGCCGGCTCGCGTCCGAGGGGCCGGTCGTCGTCCTGAACCACGCGCTGAACCTGTCGAGCATCGCCTTCGTCGTCACCCCCGAGGGGGCGACCGCGCTTCTTCTCGACGCCACGGCGCAGGAGGTCACCGACGCGGCGCGACAGTTCGGTGAGGCCATCGAGTCGATCTACGCCCGCGGCAGCCGGCGGCCGCCGCCGTCCCAGCTGATCGCGGCCCGGGACACGATCCACCGCCTGCTCGGATGGACCTGGCACGCCGTGGTGGAACCCGTACTCGACCACCTGCGTCGCGACGGGTGCGTGCGACCCGACGCCGCCCCGCCCAGGATCTGGTGGGTGCCGACCGGGCCGTTCACGTCGCTCCCGTTGCACGCGGCCCAGTGCCTGTCCGGGGACTGCGAGAACGGTCGCTGCGGCAGCGCGCTCGACACGGTGGTGTCCTCCTACATCCCAGGGTTCCAGACCCTGGCCCACGCGCGTTCCCGGGCCGCCGGGCGGCAGGGCTCCGGGGCGGAGCATGCGCTGATCGTCTCGGAATCGGACGAGGTGCTGCCGGGCGCCGTGGCTGCCGCACATCTCACGGCGGACGCGCTCGCCCACCCGAACCTGCTCGTCGGGGACGCCGCCACCCGCACGGACGTCCTCACGGCCCTGGAGAGCTCGCAGTGGGTACAGTTCGGCTGCCACGCCCACAGCTCGCCCGACGAACCGTCCGGCAGCTGGATCCAATTGCCGACCGGGGAGGCGCTGTCGGTGGTGGACATCTGCCGGATCCGGCCCGAATCCACCCGCCTCGCCGTGCTCACAGCCTGCGGCACGGCACGTACCTCAACACGGCTCACGGATGAGGCCGTGCATGTCTCCAGTGCGTTTCTGCTGGCCGGATACCCGGAGGTCGTCGGCACTCTGTGGGAGGTGGAGAGCACTCGGATCGGCGCGTTCCTGCGCGCCTTCTACAACCGGGCACCAGCCGACGGGCCGACGGCTGCTCACGCACTCCACCACGCGGTCAGGGAACTGCGAGACCTCGCGCCGGACCGGCCGTACGAGTGGGCCGCGTACATCCATGCGGGAGCCTGAGCTCTGGAGGTCGCCGGTCACCCTGCACGCGGATCTCAGCGGCTCATCAGGAGCCGGTGATCCGTTCCAGGTCGTAGAGGGCCGGCACGTGGTCAGCGTGGACAGGGCGGTGTCCGCCCGGCCGTCACCCCGCCCCCGGCCCCCGCCGCCCCTTGTAGTTGATCTTCATGGTGTCCATGTCCGTTGCCGTGGACCGCAGTTCACCATGGCCGTATCCACGCTCCCGCAGCAGCGTCACGGCCCGGTCCTCGGCGATCGCGGATGCCATCTCCTCGCCGTCCTCGGCGTCCGACACGACCACGAACCGGAAGCTGAAGTGCTTGAGCACACGGTCGTACGTGAGCGAGCCCTCCTCGGTGAACTGCATCGCGCTCAGGCCGTGCTCGTCCACCTCCGCGAGGAGCCGGGCGCGTGCTTCGTCCGTCAGGCCGTCCCAGGTGCCGCGCACGATCACTCGGTAGGTGTGCTGCGTGCTCATCGTGTGTCCCGCTCCGTATTCCGCTCGTGGTTCCGCTCGTGAACCGCAGAGGGCCAAGGGTACGGAGGCGAGGGCGGAACGCATCCGAATTATCGGGGGGCGGCATCCCCGTGCTGTTTCCTGGCGATCTTTCGGCCTTTTGCCGAAGTCTGACGGCAGTGCCCCTGGTCGGGCCGCTGTCCAGCGTGTTCCATGGTCGACGGAGGGGGGCGCCCGGACCTGCGGCGGCCCGTGCGAGGGAGCGAGGTTGCCTTGGCCACGACCGTACGACGTACCGTACTGAATCTGCCGACCGCACCACTGGGCCCGGAGAACCCGCTGCCCGCACTGCGTCCGCTCGACGAGACGCACGTCGTCGACGACCGCGACCGGGCCGGGCTGCCACGTGACATGGCACGCCAGATCGGCTACGCACCACTGGCCACGGTGCTCCCGGTCCGCATCCTCGACGGTTACGGGCGTCGACGCACCCGCACCGCAGTGGACGCGATCGTCATCGAGAACGACCGACTGCGGGCCACCGTCCTGCCCGGACTCGGCGGACGTATCCACTCGCTCCATCACAAGCCGACCGGCCGTGAACTCCTCTACACCAACCCGGTCCTGCAGCCCGCCGACTTCGCACTCAACGGCGCCTGGTTCTCCGGCGGCATCGAATGGAACATCGGCGCCACGGGACACACCACGCTGTCCTGCGCGCCGGTGCACGCCGCACGGGTGGCCGCCCCCGACGGCGGTGAAATGGTCCGCCTCTGGGAGTGGGAGCGGCTGCGCGACCTGCCCTTCCAGGTGGACCTGTGGCTGCCCGAGGACTCCGACTTCCTGCATGTCGGCATACGGATACGCAATCCGCACGAGCACACCGTCCCCGTCTACTGGTGGTCCAACATCGCCGTGCCCGAAGGCGAACGCACCCGCGTCCTCGCCCCGGCCGACGAGGCCTGGCACTTCGGCTACGAGCGGAGTCTGACCCGCGTACCGGTCCCCGAGACCGCTTCGGTCGACCGCACGTACCCGTTGCGCAGCGACTTCCCCGCCGACTACTTCTACGAGGTGCCCGACGGCGCCCGCCGCTGGATCGCCTCCCTCGACGAGGACGGTCACGGACTTGTCCAGACGTCGACCGATCTGCTGCGCGGCCGCAAGCTGTTCCTGTGGGGCAGCGGCCCGGGCGGGCGGCGCTGGCAGGAGTGGCTCACGGAGCCCGGCACCGTCGGCTACGCCGAGATCCAGGCCGGACTCGCCCGTACCCAACTGGAACACATCCCGCTGGAACCCGGCGCCGAGTTCAGCTGGCTGGAGTCGTACGGTCCGCTGAGTGCCGACCCCGGCGCCGTGCACGGCGACGACTGGGGCGCGGCCCGGGCCGAGGCCGAGCGACGCCTCGACGCGGCGCTGCCGCGCGCCGGTGTCGACGCGGCGTACGCGGCCTGGCGCCCGCACGCCGACACCGAACCCGGAGAGTCGCTCGCCACCGGTTCCGGCTGGGGTGCGCTCGAAGTCAGGCGCGGCGCGTACCGGCTTCCCGGCACACCGTTCGCCGAGTCGACCCTCGGCGAACAGCAGGTGCCCTGGCTGGAGCTGCTCGACCAGGGAGCCTTCCCCGAACCGCGCAGGGTTGCCCCGCCCGGACCCTCCCTGGTCTCCCCGCACTGGCGCGACATGCTGGAGACCGCCCCCGCCGAACCCCTCACGGAGTATCACCTCGGAATCGCCCAGTGGCACGCCGGGGACCGCGCCCAGGCGGTCCGCAGCTGGGAGCGCGGACTGACCCTCGCCCCGTCCCGCTGGCCGCTGCTGCGCTGCCTCGCCGTCGCCGCCGGGGAGAGCGGTCAGCGCGACCGGGCCGCCGACCTCTACACCGACGCGTTCGACGACCTGTGCGCGGAACGTCGCGACGACGGAGACATCTGGACGTCCGCCACGGCGGCGCTCGGTCGTGAGGCGATGGAGGCGCTGCTGACGGCGGGACGCCCCGGAGCAGCCCGGACTGTATGGGCCGCATTGGGGCCGGCGGTCCGACAGCGCGGCCGCTTCCGCCTGCTGGAGGCCCGGCTGCTGATCGCCGAAGGCGACCGGGCCGGTGCCCGGGCCGTGTTCGACGAGGGCTTCGAGGTCGCCGATCTCCGCGAGGGCGCGGAGATCCTGGACGAGGTGTGGGCCGAGCTCACCGACGAGCCGCTGCCGGACTCGTACAACTACCGCATGCGTCCACGGACGTGACGGTGGCGGCCGTCCGGCCCGCGCCCCTCTCCGCCGGTGCGGGCCTGGGGCCGCGGGTCAGGCGGCCGTCTTCCGGTCCACGTACTCGAAGACCGAGCCGTCCGGATGCACCGCGATCAGATTGCGGCCCACCGGCGTCGGCACCGGGCCCGCCAGGACCCGGGCGCCGACGCGGGTGAGCGAGGCGTGGGCTTCGTCGACATCCTTCACCGCGATCGTCGCCGTCACCCTGCGCAGGATCTCCAGTTCCGACTCCGGACCGCTCATCAGCAGAAAGCAGCTGATCGCGGCGACCGAGACCCCGCCGCGCTCGAAGCGCAGTGCGGAACTGGCCGTGAGGTCCTCGTAGAAGGCCACCGCGGAATCGAGGTCGTCGACGCAGATGCGCAACGTGGTTCCCAGAATGTCCATGCGGACAAGGGTAGTTGGCGGCTCTCAGGCCCGGCAGAGCACCTCACCGTGCGGGACCATGAACCAGGCGTTGTCCCGTGCGCCCCACTCGCGCCACGCCGCGGCGATCGCGGTCAGCTCCTCGGTGCCCGCGTGACCGCCGTCCACGGCCTGTTCCGCGTACACCGAGCCGACCGTGCGGTCCGCCCACAGGCCGCTCCACCAGGCGCGGCTCTCCGGGGTGGCGAAGCACCAGTTGCCGGCGGTCGGGGTGACGTCGGTGAAGCCGGCCTGCAGCGCCCAGGAGAGCAGTCGGCGTCCGGCGTCCGGCTCGCCGCCGTTGGCGCGGGCGACCCGGTGGTACAGCTCCTGCCAGGCGCCCATGCCCGGCACCTCGGGGTACCAGGCCATCGCCGCGTAGTCGCTGTCCCGGGCCGCGACGATCCCGCCGGGGCGGCAGACGCGCCGCATCTCGCGCAGCGCCTGCACCGGGTCACCCACGTGCTGAAGCACCTGGTGGGCATGGACGACGTCGAAGGAGTCGTCGGGGAAGTCCAGTGCGTGGACATCGGCGATGGTGAACTCGACGTTTTCCAGGCCGCGTTCGCCCGCGACCTCGGCTGCCCGGTCCAGGATCTCCCGCGTGGTGTCGGCGGCGGTCACCCGGCCGGGGGCGACCAGCGCGGCCAGATCCGCGGTGATGGTGCCGGGCCCGCATCCGACATCCAGCACGCTCATGCCCGGGCGGAGTTCGTCGATCAGGTACGCCGCGGAATTGGCGGCGGTGCGCCAGCGGTGCGAGCGCAGCACCGACTCGTGGTGGCCGTGGGTGTAGACGGCGGTCTCCTTCGGCATGGCCGTGGATCCTCTCGCTGATGGGGCCGGACGTGCTGACGGGGGACGAACGGTCGCGGGCGGGCGCCGAACGTGCTGACCGGACCTGCTTCTCGGACCGGACGTGCTGATCAGAGCGCCGCACCGCATGCACCGTTCGGACCGAACGCGCCGATCGGATCGAACCTGCTGGTCGGACCGAACCTGCTGGTCGGACCGAACCTGCTGGTCGTGTTGATCGTGCTGTTCGGTACGGCCACCGTACGCCCGGATGTCGAATAATGAGACCGGCGTCTTGTCATGTGGACGGCATGGATGTGGTCGGTACGCGGAAGGGGTGGTCGACACGCAGTCGGCCACCCCTTGCCTGCCCGTTGTCCTGCGGGCCGCCGGACGTTCCGTCAGCCCGCCATCGGGCAGTACACCGTCAGCGCCTCAGGGATTTTGTCGATAAGCAACTCGCCCTGGCTGTAAGCCACTTCGCCGTCGTACGCATAGGGGGTGCCGGGCTTCAGCCCGGAGATGCGGACCGCGCGGCGCCGCGCCGCCGCATGTACGGGGGAGCGGGTCAGCGGCCCCGCGACGGCGGCCAGGAGCAGCCGCGCGCCCGGGCTGCGCCCGCCGTGCACCACGCGCAGATCCAGCAGGCCGTCCGCGAGATCGTGCCGTCGGCCGGGCGCCGGACCCACCGGCTGGAACAGTCCGTTGCCCGCGAAGAAAAGCCACAGCGGACGCCGCCGCCCCTCCACCTCGGCCTCCAGCGGGCGCTCGCCGCGCAGCGCCTCCCAGGCCGCCACCAGGCCCGCGGGCCAGCTTCCGATCCGGGGTGCCCAGTGCTCACGGGTCCGTACCAGTTCCGGATAGACGCCCAGACTCCAGGCGTTGAGGAAGTGGCCGTCCGGGCCCCCGGGCCCCTCGGGGCCGGGGCGGAAGCGGCCGAGGTCGACCCGTATCGCATCGCCCGATGCCAGCGCGGCACAGGTGTCGTCCACGGTCTCGATGCCGAGGTCGTACGCGAAGTGGTTCAGCGTCCCGCCGGGGAAGACGGCGAGCGGCAGGCCGTGCGCCGCGGCGACGGCCGCGGCCCGGTTGACCGTGCCGTCCCCGCCGCATGTACCCAGCACCCGGCCCCGTTCCGCCGCCTTCTTCAGCTCGGTCGCGAGCTCCTCGGGGGCGCACTCCACCACTTCGGCCCGCGGCAGCGCGCCGTGGATCAGCGAGGCTGTCGCGGTCGCCGTGCCCGATTCGCTGTTGACGACGACCACCAGCCCCTCGCCGTCCGGCAGGGCCGGCGCACTGCCGGGCCGTCGCCCCGGTGCCGGGAGCTGCCCACGGGTCGGTATGACGCCCCGCAGGGCGAACGCCGCCCCCACGCCGAGTGCCGCACCGGTCAGCACGTCACTCGGATAGTGGACGCCGGTGTAGACGCGGGAGGCGGCGACGGACAGGGCGAGCGGTGCGACGGCCGCGCCCCAGCCCTTCGATTCGAGAGCCACCCCCGTGGCGAAGGCCGCAGCCGACGCGGCGTGCCCGGAAGGGAAGGAGGTGGTGAACGGCTGGCGCTTGAGCCGCCGGATCATCGGAACGGTGTCCAGTACCGGGCGCTCCCTGCGGACCGCGCCCTTGCCGATGGTGTTGATGAAGGCAGACGCCACGCCCAGCGACGCGATGCCGCGCAGCGCGGCCCGCCGGGCCCGGGCGCTGCCGCCGAGCGCGGCCAGGCCGGCGGCGGCCCCGACCCACAGCAGCCCGTGATCGGCGCTGCGGCTGAGCCGCGGCAGCACCGGCTCGGCGCCCGGCCAGTTCCGGTGAGCCAGGCCGCGGAAGAGAGCGACGTCGAGGCGTTGCAGCCGACTGTGCGGTTTGGCGGACGAGGGACCGGTGAACGGGGTACGACGTGGTGCGGACATGGGACAGCGCATACCCCTGCCCGGTCACGCCATACCAGCATCGGCCACCGACCGGGGAGCGGAGCGGACCGGTGCCGGGGTCGGCCGGGAAGAACGGAGCCGCGTCGGGCGTCGGCCGGGGAGAGCGCAACGCACCGGGGATCCCGATCTGTCCGGAGCTCCGGCAGGGGTCGGGAGCTCTTCGGGCAGCAGCCCTCCTCACGCCGGAAAATGTACGGCCGGGGGTCCGCGCCGAGCCCTTCGGTGATGTACGCGGCACCCGTCCCGCGTCCGGGCCACTCATTCAGCTCCCCCTCGGCCGCCCGGCTTCCGGCTGGTCGGGCGCCGGGCATTCCCCGTGGACGGCCACGGGGACGGCCTCGTCCTCGGGGCCGACGTTGTCGCGGTACGTGCCACGTGATTACGCTGGGTCCGTAATTCCGGCCAGGGGCAGTGTCGTCGCCGCATTCTCCGACTCCGTATCCGTGATCCGCTGGACCGAGGAGCGCGAGGACGAGCCGGCGGGTCTCGCAGCCGCATCCGCCGGTCGACCCGGACATCACGAGGGGCAGAAGTGACCACCACGCACCTGGAGGTGGCAGTACCGGAGCAGGCCGAGCTCGGCGAGGGCCCGACCTGGGATCCCGTCACCAGCCGGCTGATCTGGGTGGACATCGTCTCCGCCCGCGTCCACACCTACGATCCGGTGAGTGGCCGCCGGACGGTGATGGCCACCGAACAGCATGTCGGCGCCGCCAAGCCGCGGGCCGGCGGCGGGCTCGTCGTCAATCTGCGCGACGGCGTCGGGCTGTACGGCCCCGACGGCGCGTTCCGCTGGCTGGTCCACGACCCCGTGCCCGGGCGCCGGGGCAACGACGCGGCGGTCGCTCCGGACGGGGCGCTGTGGGCCGGCACCATGCGCTACGACGGTGACGCGACGGGCGGCAACCTCGCCCGCTTCGCGGCCGACGGTGCGGTGACCACGGTGCTGCCCGTCGTGGCCTGCAGCAACGGCATCGGATGGAGCCCGGACAAGCGGTTGATGTACTTCATCGACACGCCCACGCGCCGTATCGACGTCTTCGACGTCGACGGTCCGGACGCCGTGAACCGACGCCCGTTCGCCACCGTCGAAGAGGGCGCGGGTTTCCCCGACGGGCTGACGGTCGACGCCGAGGGAGCCGTCTGGGTCGCTCTCTGGGACGGTGGCGCGGTGCGCCGCTACACAGCCGACGGCGCACTGGACCGGGTCGTCGCACTTCCCGTGCAGCGCCCGACGGCCTGCGCCTTCGGCGGTGCGGACCTGCGCGATCTCTACATCACCTCGGCCCGCACGGAGCTCGCCGCACCCCACCCGCTGTCCGGTTCGCTCCTGGTGATCCCGGACGCGGGACAGGGACTGCCCCAGCCGGCCTTCGCGGGCTGAGCCCGCGTCACCCGGCCACGGCCGGGTGACGGAGCGCCCCTCGCGGCTCCGCCGAGCGGGCGCAGCCGGACGAACCCTCGTATAAAGGGGCCTGAGGGCGCGACGAGGGCACAGCGTGACGGGGCGGCGGCGAAGGAGGCCCGGATGGCGCGGGAGCAGACCGGGCGGGCGGGGCGCAAGCGACGGGGTGCGCACGCTGCCGGTTCCGTGCGGGAGGACCGCGGCCCCGTCCGGTACGGTCCGCCCGCCCCCGACCCCGGCCTGCCCGTCCTGCCCGAGCTGGCCGAGGTACTCGCCGCCGCGGCCGCCCGCGGCGAACCCGAACCGACCGGCGGCGGCACCGCCCTGCGCGACGCCGCGACTTCCTACTGGGAGCGGCGCGGACTGCACGGCAGCCCGGAGGACGTCGCCGCCGCCCCGGGCGCCTCCCCGCTCCTCCTCGCACTCATCGCCGCGCACGGCGGCGACGTGCTCATGCCGCGCCCCTGCACGGCGACCTGGATCCCGCAGGCGCGCTTGCTCGGCAGGCCCGCGTACCAGGTGCCGACCCCGGCCGAGTGCGGCGGCGTGCCCGACCCGTACGCCCTGCTGGAGACCGTGCGCAGGGTGCGTGCCGAGGGAGGCAGGCCCCGGTTGCTGCTGCTGTCCGTCGTCGACGATCCGACCGCCACCGTCGCCCCGCCGGAACTGGTCCGTGAGGCGTGCGAGGCCGCGGTCGCCGAGGGGCTGCACATCATCAGCGACGAGACCTGGCGCGACACCCTGCACCGGCCGCACGACACGGTCCTGCTCAGCCCGGCCGAAATGTGCCCCGACGACGTCACGGTCCTCTGCGATCTCGCCGGTGCGCTGATCCCGTCCGCCTGGCCGGTCGCGGTCGCCCGGTTCCCGGACACCGAGCGGGCGGCGGTGCGTCATGCCCGTACGCTCGACATCCTCACCGCGCTCGGCGCGCATGTCGCGGGTCCGGTCGCGATGGCCGCCGCCCACGTGCTGCGCGAACCGGCATCCGTCACGGAACGGGTCCGGCAGGCCGCCGCGCTCCAGGCACAGGTAGCGGCGGCGGCCCACCGCGCGGTCCTCGCAGCGGGTGCGCTGGCCAGGCCCCCGCAGGCCGGCCGCCACCTCTACGCCGACCTCGGGCCGCTCAGGGCCCGCCTCGCGAGCCGGGGTGTCACGGACTCCCTGGAACTGGAGGAGTACCTGACGGAGCGTCTCGGCGCACCGGTGCCGGGCGGTCATCGGTTCGGCGACGAACTGGGGGCGCTGCGCGTACGACTGGGCACCGGATCGCTCCTCGGATCGACCCCGGACCAGCAGATGGAGTCGCTCACCGCGGTGGAGCCCTTGGAATTGCCGCATGTGGCCCGAGCCCTGAGCATTTTCGGTGCAGCCCTCGACGAACTGCGCTGACCCCGGACCACTCCGGTGTCGATCTCCGAGACGGGAGTGCCCCGATGACGGAACAGACCGATCGCCCCCGCGCCGGGACCGCGCCTTCGCACCACGATCCGCAGCAGGCCCTGCGCGGTGAGGTCGTCGAACCGCGTCGGCTCGGTGAACCGCGGCTCTGGCCCACGACCTTCGCCGACCGGCTCACCGCGCCCCTGCCCGGAGTCACGGGCATGTCTCGCCCGGCGCGCGAGCGTGCCCTGCGGCCCGACGCCGAGGGGCTGCGCGGCATCCACCGGCTCCCGTACGCCCCCGAACCGCTGCCCGACACCCCGCCGGGCACCACATCCGTGACCTGGGCCGGACACGCCAGCTGGATCGTGCGCACCGGCGGGCTGACCGTTCTCACCGACCCTGTCTGGTCCCGGCGCATCTTCGGCACACCGGCCAGGATCACCCCGGTCGGCGTCCGCTGGGAGGACCTGCCGGCCGTCGACGCCGTCGTCATCAGCCACAACCACTACGACCATCTCGACGCCCCCACCCTGCGCAGACTGCCGCGCGACACCCCGATGTTCGTCCCCGCCGGGCTCGGACGCTGGTTCCGCCGTCGCCACTTCACCCGCGTCACCGAACTGGACTGGTGGGAGTCGGCAGAGCTGAACGGCGTCCGCTTCGACTTCGTGCCCGCCCACCACTGGTCCGAGCGGACCCTCGCCGACACCTGCCACTCCCTGTGGGGCGGCTGGATCATCGGCGCCGCCGGCGACGACGGGCAGCGGATCCACTTCGCCGGGGACACCGGGTACGGGCACTGGCTCGGAGAGATCGGCCGACGGTACCCCGGCATCGATCTGACCCTGCTGCCGATCGGGGCCTACGAACCGCGCTGGTGGCTCGGTGACGTACACATCGATCCTGAGGAGGCCGTGCGGGCGTACGAGGACCTCGGTGCCCGCGCGATGGCGCCGATGCACTGGGCCACCTTCCTGCTCTCGGCGGAGCCCGTGCTCGAACCGCTGGCCCGGCTGCGTACCGCCTGGCAACGGGCCGGGCACCCGCGTGAACGGCTCTGGGACCTGCCGATCGGCGGCTCCCGCGTGGTTGAGCGGGAACCCCGCACCCTCACTGGCTGAACCGCGCCCGCATCCTGCGCAACACCGCGGGCGACCCGCTGACCAGCAGGGTCAGGCCCACCGCCGCGACCACCCCCTGCCACGGCTCGGGGAAGAGCGACCCGCCCAGAACGCCGATCAACTGGTACGTCGCCGCCCAGGCCAGACACGCCGGCACATCCCCACGGGCGAACCGGCGCAACGGCATCGTGCCCAGCAGACAGGCCAGCATCACCGGAATCCGCCCCGCCGGTACCAGTCTCGACAGCACGAGCACCATCGCGCCGTGCTCCTCCAGCTTCTGCCGCGCCTGTGCCAGCCGCTCCGGAGCGGCCCGGTCGCTGATCGCCCGCAGCCACTTCGAACCGTTCTTCGACCGCACCCCGCGCTGACCCAGCCAGTACAGGCAGATGTCGCCGAGGAACGCCGCGGCCGACGCCACCGCGAAAACGATCAGCAGCGAGAAGGGCGACGACTGGTGCAATGCCACGACCGCCGCCGAACTCACCAGCGCACCCGTCGGAACCACGGGCACCAGTGAGCCCAGCGCCACCAGCAGGAACAGGGACGGGTATCCGACAGCCTGCTGCGTCGACTCCGGGGGCAGCTGCCTCACGACCTCCTGTATCACCTGGCGGCCTCCGGCCGCACCTGTTCGCCGTGGGACAGCCGGTGCACCGCCACCTCCGGCGCCAGGAGCGCGGCCTTGCGGACGAACTCGTCACCGGGGGCGTGGAACTCGTGCGGCCTGACGCCGTCCATGCCGATCGGCCAGTACGTGCCGTAGTGCACCGGAACGGCCGACCGCGGCGCCAGCCTGACCAGCGCCTGGGCCGCCCGGCCCGCGTCCAGATGACTGTGCCCCAGATACGGACCCCAGCCGCCCACCGGCAGCAGCGCCACATCCACCGGACCCACCACCCGGGCCATGTCGTCGAAGAGTCCGGTGTCCCCGGCGAAATACGTCCGCGCCTCGCCCTCGACCACGTAGCCCAGCGCGGGGGAGCGGTGCGGTCCCACCGGCAGACGTCTGCCGTCGTGCAGGGCGGGAACGGCCCGTACCCGCACCTCGCCGATCCTGACCTCGTCGCCCGGCGCCACCTCCGTGATCCGCAGCTCACGCACCGAGCGCAGCATGCGCAGCCCCGGTACCGAGCGCACCGCACCCACCGGCACGATCAGCCGGCTGCCGCGCGCGAGCCGGGCCAGTGACGGCAGGTGCAGATGATCGGAGTGCAGATGTGAGACGAGCACCACATCGGCGACCGAGGCCGCCGGACCGGGCAGCTCGCCCCGGCGGCGGCGCAGGTGCGCGAAACGCCGTACGAAGAGCGGATCGGTCAGCACCCGGATTCCGGAGTCCTCGATCGTGCAGGTGGCATGGCCCCACCAAGTGACTTCCACCGGCACGCGGCGCCTCCTCGTTCCCGGGTTCCTTGTTTCCGGCGTTTCCGGCCCTGCGTCGAGCCTAAGGGCTGTCCCGTGCTCCGTCCGGTCGCTCTCAGTCCGTGAGGCCCAGCGCCCCCGCCGCCTGGATGGCCAGCCAGACCTCAGCCAGGGCCCCGGTGGACGCCATGTCACGGCCGGTCAGCGCGCCGAACCGGCGCAGCCGGTAGGCCAGGGTGTTGGCGTGGATGTGCAGCGCGGCCGCCGCCGTCTCCGTGCGGCGGTCCCGTTCCATCCAGGTACGGACCGAGACGAGCAGCTGCGAGTCGTGGGCCCGGTCGTAGCGCAGGACCTCGCCCAGCACGTGCTCGACCAGCGCGGCCAGTACGGCGGGCTCGTCGGGCAGCCAGCGGCCCAGGGAGTCGTCGCCGTAGCGGACCACGGAACGGCCCGACTCGACGGCCTTCGAGACCGCCCAGAGCGCCTCGCGCTGGGCCACCCGCAGCGCGTCACCGGGCCGGAACGGGCGGCTCATCCCGGCCGCCACGCCCGGGAGCTCACCGATCTCCTCGGCCAGCCGCGGCGCCCCCAGGACATAGCGGTCGGTACCCCAGGTGAGCAGCAGATGCGGATGGTCCTGAAGGCAGCGCAGCAGTGCCTCGTCGGTGGCCTGCCGCACCACGATCAGCACGGTGTCGCCCTCGATCGCATGCCGGGCCAGCCGGCGCCGGGCCGCCTCCGGATCCAGCACCTCCTGCAGGAGCTCGGCCAGCGTCTCCGCGCCCTCCCGGCGCAGCGTCTCGCGCTCGTTGCGCACCATCGCGACCCGCAGTGCCGCGACCGTGGCGATGTGCTGGACGACGGCCAGACCGGCCGGCCGCGCGCCCTCCCGCTCGTACGCGACGAGGAAGCCCGCCGGACCACCGGGCGCCGGAACGGGCAGGACGAAGCCGCCGGGCACGGTCGGCGGAGCCTCCACGGAGTCGGGCAGCACGCCCGGCTCCGGCACCGGCACGCCGGGCAGCAGCGTGCGCCCCTGGGGCGTGCACAGAAACACGTCGTAACCGGAGAGGCGCTCCAGGCGGCGCAGCAGTGTCGGCGTGTCCAGATCCTCGGCGACCAGCCAGCGCAACGAGCCGAAGACCTGGAGCTGGGCGCCGAGCCGGTGCCTGGCATCCTCCTGGACCGAGGCGGCCACCTCCTGGGAGACCGCGATGAACGGGACGGCGAGCGGGACCTCCAGGACCGGGAAGCCGCGCTCCTCGGCGGCCCGGAAGAACGCGTCGTGCAGAGGAGGCGTGTGCAGCTGCGCGGACAGGGCGAGCGCGGAGACACCGGCGTCGTCGAGCCGCTCCAGATAGGCGCGCTGTCCGGCAGCGGTACGCGGGACCGCCAGGCCCGTCGTCATGATCAACTCGGAGCCCAGCAGCCAGGGAGTCGGATCGGCGAGTTCGCTGGCGTGCGCCCAGGAGACAGAGCGTCCCAGGCCGCTGCTGCCCGCCTTGACGGAGAGCTGCAGAGCGGGGAAGGAGAGCAGGTCCTCAACGGTGAGTTTGTCGCTGGCCACACACAACAGCGTAGTGCTCTGTGATGTACACAATTGTCGACCGCCGTCCGGGGCCACAGACTGTGGGACCGTCCCCATGAACGGGACCGTCCCCGTGAACCAGAGGTGGAGCGCCCGTGACAGCTTCGATCACCGAGATCGAGACCAATGGTGTCGAGCGGATTCCCGACGCCGACCGCACCGCCCGTCCGATCGATCTCTTCCGCCTGGCCTTCGGCGGCGCCAACACGTTCGCGACGTGCGTGCTGGGCGCCTTCCCCATCCTGTTCGGACTCTCCTTCTGGCAGGGGCTCGCGGCCACCGTGCTCGGCCTCGTCGCCGGTGCGCTGCTGCTCGCCCCGATGGCCCTGTTCGGCCCCACCAACGGCACCAACAACGCCGTCTCCTCCTCCGCCCACCTGGGAGTGCACGGCCGGATCGTCGGTTCGTTCCTCTCGCTGCTCACCGCGGTCGCGTTCTTCTCGATCTCGGTGTGGTCCTCGGGTGACGCGCTCGTCGGCGGTGCTCACCGGCTCGCCGGACTGCCGGAGTCCGATGTGACGTACGGCATCGCTTACGCGCTCTTCGCCGGGCTCGTCCTGGCGGTCTGCATCTACGGCTTCCGCTTCATGCTGATGGTCAACAAGATCGCGGTGATCGCCGCATCGGCGCTCTTCGTCCTCGGGGTCTTCGCCTTCGCCGGAGACTTCGACGCCGGGTACGCGGGCGCCTTCGCCTCGACCTCCGACCCGCTGTTCTGGCCGTCGTTCATCGGCGCCGCGCTGATCGTGCTGTCCAACCCGGTCTCCTTCGGCGCGTTCCTCGGCGACTGGTCCCGCTACATTCCGGCGACGACGCCCCGTCGCCGGGTGATGGGCGCCGCGTTCCTCGCCCAGATCGCCACACTGCTGCCGTTCGTCTTCGGACTGGCCACCGCGTCGATCATCGCGTCCAAGGCCGCCAAGTACGTCGACCCGGCCGCGCCCAACTACGTCGGTGGACTGCTCGCCGTCTCGCCCGGCTGGTACTTCCTGCCGCTCTGCCTGATCGCCCTGATCGGCGGCCTGTCCACCGGTACGACCGCGCTGTACGGCACCGGCCTCGACGTCTCCAGTGTGTTCACCCGCTTCAGCCGGGTGCAGGCGACGTTCTTCGTCGGCGCGCTGTCGATCGCCTTCATCTTCATCGGGCGCTTCGCGCTCAACCTCGCACAGTCCATCTCCACCTTCGCGACGCTGATCATCACCTGCACCGCCCCCTGGATGATCGTGATGACCCTCGGCTACGTGACCCGGCGCGGCTGGTACGACGCGGACGCGCTCCAGGTCTTCAACCGCCGCCAGACCGGTGGCCGCTACTGGTTCAACCACGGCTGGAACTGGCGAGGGATGACCACCTGGTTCGTGTCCGCCGGTGTGGCGCTGATGTTCACCAACCTGCCCGGCCAGTTCGTCGGCCCGCTCGGCGACCTCGCGAACGGCACGGACATCTCCCTGCCGGTCGGCCTCGCCCTCGCGGCCGTGCTCTACCTCGGCCTGCTCACGCTGTTCCCCGAGCCGCGCGGGGTCTACGGCCCGGACGGCCCCCGAATCGTCAGGGCGTCGGACATGCCGGTGCAGCCCATCGTCGGCGATCCGGACGAGGAGACCGCCGCGCGGGCGACCGCCGCGGTCTGACCTCCGGCCCCGACGCCCGACCCGCCCCGTGACCAGGAGCTGTACATGAGCACCACCCCCGCCCACGACGTCCAGGACGTCCACGAGGTCCGGGCCGCCGCCGACGCGCTGATCGCCGCGTTCGGCGAGGGCCGCCTCGACGACTACTTCGGCGCCTTCGCGCCGGACGCCACGTTCGTCTTCCACTCCACCCCGCAGCGGCTCGCCTCCACCGCCGAGTACCGGGCGCTGTGGCAGGAGTGGGTGGCACAGGACGATTTCCGCGTCGTGCGCTGCACCTCCACCGGACAGCTGATCCAGCACTACGGAACCACGGCCGTCTTCAGCCATGACGTGGAGACCACGGTCGCCACCCGGGCCGGCGAGGAGACCGTCCACGAGCGGGAGACGATCGTGTTCGCCCGCGCCGCCGACGGCAGCTGGCCGGCGGTCCACGAGCACCTGTCCGCCCGTACGGCCGCCTGACCACGTACGACCGCCCGACCGTGCGCGGTCGGGCGGTCGCGTTCCCACCCGCACCACCTCCGCACCGCCCCGAGAAAGACCGGTTCCATGAGCACCACGTTCCGCAACTACATCGACGGCGTCTTCGTGGACGCCGCCGACGGCCGCACCCTCGACGTCGTGGACCCCAGCACGGGCGAGGTCTATGCGACCTCCCCGCTCTCCGGCGAGGCGGACGTCGACGCCGCGATGGCCGCCGCCGCTGCGGCGTTTCCCGTCTGGCGGGACTCCACCCCTTCCGCACGGCAGCTGGCCCTGCTCAAGATCGCCGATGCGATGGAGGCGCGGGCCGACGACCTGGTGGCCACCGAGAGCCGTGACACCGGAAAACCCCTCCACCTCACCCGCAGTGAGGAACTGGCCCCGGCGATCGACCAGATCCGGTTCTTCGCCGGTGCGGCGCGGATGCTCGAAGGCCGCTCGGCCGGCGAGTACATGGAGGGCCTGACCTCGATCATCCGGCGCGAGCCGGTGGGCGTCTGCGCGCAGGTCGCGCCGTGGAACTACCCGATGATGATGGCCGTGTGGAAGTTCGCCCCGGCGCTCGCCGCGGGCAACGCCGTCGTCCTCAAGCCGTCCGACACCACGCCGGCCTCCACCGTCCTCCTCGCCGAGATCATCGGCGGCGTACTGGAGGAGATGGAACTGCCCCGCGGCATCTTCAACGTCGTCTGCGGAGACCGGGAGACCGGCCGCGCGATGGTCGAACACCCGACGCCCGCGATGGCCTCCATCACCGGCTCGGTACGGGCCGGCATCCAGGTCGCGCAGAGTGCTGCCAAGGACGTCAAGCGCGTCCACCTGGAGCTCGGCGGCAAGGCCCCGGCGGTGATCTTCGAGGACGCCGACCTGGGGAAGGCGGTCGAGGACCTGATCATCGGCGGCTTCTTCAACGCGGGGCAGGACTGTACGGCCGCGACCCGGGTCCTGGTCCACGAGTCCGTCCACGACGAGTTCGTCGCCGCCCTCGCCAAGGCCGCCGCCGACACGAAGACGGGCCTGCCGGACGACGAGGACGTGCTGTACGGCCCGCTCAACAACGCCAACCAGCTCAAGCAGGTCAGCGGCTTCATCGACCGGCTGCCCGCACACGCCGAGGTCGAGGCGGGCGGCCACCGGGTCGGCGAGAAGGGCTACTTCTACGCCCCGACCGTCGTCTCCGGCCTGAAGCAGGACGACGAGATCGTCCAGAACGAGGTCTTCGGCCCGGTCATCACCGTCCAGAAGTTCACGGACGAGGCCCAGGCCGTCGCCTACGCCAACGGCGTCGACTACGCGCTCGCCTCCTCGGTGTGGACCAAGGACCACTCCCGCGCCATGCGGATGTCCAAGAACCTCGACTTCGGCTGCGTCTGGATCAACACCCACATGGCACTCGTCGCCGAGATGCCGCACGGCGGATTCAAGAAGTCCGGCTACGGCAAGGACCTCTCCGCGTACGGCTTCGAGGACTACACCCGCATCAAGCACGTCATGACCTCGCTCTGACCCGCGTATGTCCCCTGCGCGCGCGCATGCCCCCTGTGCGTGTGCCCCCCGCCCCGGTTCCGTCCCGGAGCGGGGGGCGCACACGCGTTCGTGCACGTATTCCGCACTCCTCCTGCCCCGACACGCGCCTTCTTGCGCGCGGGACGGAGGGGTAGGGTCGCCCGTACGCCTAGCACGGGGGGAACGCTCATGGGGGACGCGACGGACGTACGCGTGACGGCCATCGCCAGCCTCACGCCTCTCGAAGAGCTCGACAGCGACCCCTTCCTCGTGGACACCCGCGGCCAGCACGACATGTGCGCCCGCTGGGCCGCCGACAAGGGATACGTCGTCACCCGGCAGCTGCGCCTCTACGGACTGCGCCCCGACCACCACGCCCTGTGGACGGATGTCGAGAGCGGCGATGTCCACCTCTTCGTCGCCGCCAACGACCGGGTGCTGGCGCGGGCCCTCACCTCGGTGCAGGAGTTCGCCGCGGAGTGCGACCGGCGCGGTGTACGGCTGGAGATCGCGGGCCTGGAGGAGCCGCCGTACAACGCCCGTACGAAGGCGAGTGTGCACCGCAGGCTCTCCATGCCGACCGCCGGATACGACGGCTGCTGACCGGTCTCCCGCCCGCAGCCGTCGGCGGACGGCGACCGGCGCTGTGAAAAGCTGGGGGACAGGGCCCGGAACGGCGGGGTCCGGACGTGAGGTGGAACGGCGTGGACGACGGGCGATGGCGAACAGCCGGCAGCGCCCTGATGCGAGTGGTGGTGGTGTGGGCGGTCTCGACGCTCACGATGCTGGCGCTCGCCGGGATACTGCCGGACTTCCAGCTCCAGTCGGACGACGGCGACAGCATCACGAAGACCGCGTTCACCGCGGCGTGGGGCGCCGGAGCGTTCGGCCTGCTCTCCGCACTGGTCTGGCCGGTTCTGGTACGGGCCCTGCTCATCGTGCCCGCACTCGTCCTCGGAATGCTCGTCTTCTTCCTGAACGGATCGCTGCTGCTGGTCGCCCTGCGGCTCATCCCGGACGGGCGGGGCGCCGCCGCCCCGGAGACCGCCGTCGTCGTCGCCGCCGTGATGTCCGCCGTGGCCTCCGCGACCTCCACGGCCCTCGCCGTCCGCGACGACAACGCCTACCGGCGCCGGCTCTCACGGCTCGCCGACCGCCGCCGACGGCGCAGCGGCGTGGACAACGGGCGCAACGGCCCCCCGGGCATCGTCTTCATCCAGCTCGACGGTGTCGGCCATGACGTGCTCGCCCGGGCCGCCGGATCCGGCCTGATGCCGACCGTCGCCGACCGGATCGCCGACGAGAAGAGGCACCGGATCATCCCGTGGCGCACCGACTGGTCCAGCCAGACCGGCGCCAGTCAGCTCGGCATCCTGCACGGCAGCAACCACGACGTCCCGGCCTTCCGCTGGTACGAGAAGGAGACCGGCGACGTCATGGTCTCCAGCCGGCCCGCGAGCGCCATCGAGCTCCAGCGCCGGGCCATCGCACGCACCCACGACAACGGGCTGCTCACACTCGACGGCGCCAGCCGCGGCAACCTCTTCAGCGGCGGTGCCGACCAACTGGCCCTCGTCCTGTCCATGGCCGCACGCCTCGGCAAGGGCCGCCGCTCCCGTGCCGGATACTTCGCCTACTTCTCCGATCCGGCCAACGCCGTCCGCACCGCGCTGTCGTTCGCCGCCGAGGTCTGCCGCGAGATCGGACAGTCGACCGCGGCGCGGATCCGGAAGGACACGCCCCGGATCAAGCGCGGCGGGCTCTACCCCTTCATCCGGGCGTTCGCGACCGTCGTCGAACGCGATGTGGTGGTGTCCGCCGTCATCGGCGACATGTTCGCCGGCCGCACCGCCGTCTACGCCGACCTGGTCGCGTACGACGAGGTGGCACACCACTCCGGCCCGAACAGCCGTGACGCGCAGAAGGTGCTCGCGCGACTGGACCGCTCGCTCGCCCTGATAGCCAAGGTCGCCGAACACACCCCGCGCCGGTACCGGATCGTGCTGCTCTCCGACCACGGACAGAGTCCCGGGGAGACCTTCGCGGGGGCGTACGGGCTGACGCTCAAGGACCTGGTGCGGGCGGGCTGCGGGCTGCCCGTGTCCCGTCGGGCGCAGCGCACCCGCAGCGGTTCCGAGGCGCGTGACGCGGTACGGATCGCCCTGCACCGCGGGCCGGTCGAGGAGGGGGAGGCGGAATACCGCACCAAGCCGTCCGACCCGGTCGTCCTCGCCTCCGGCAACCTCGGACTGATCTCCTTCCCCGACATCGAGGGACGCGCCTCGCGCGAACAGCTGGACCGGAGCCGTCCCGCACTGCTCGGCACCCTCGCCAACCATCCCGGCATCGGCTTCCTGCTGGTCCGCAGCGAGCGGCACGGATCCCTGGTGCTGGGCCGCGACGGCGCCGAGGTCCCGGTGTCGGAACTGCAGGACGGGCAGGGGCCGCTGGCCCCCTTCGGGCCGGGCGCGGCAGCCGCGGTGCGCCGCACCGACACCTTCCCGCACGCCGCCGACATCATGGTCAACTCGATGCACGACGTGGCCACGGGCCGGGTGCACGCCTTCGAGGAGCAGATCGGCTCGCACGGCGGCCTGGGCGGCGAGCAGTCCCGGCCGTTCCTGCTGTGGCCGACGGATCTGTCGGCACCGGTGGCGGAGGGTACGGAGCTGGCGGGAGCCGAGCAGGTGCACCAGGTGCTGCGGCGCTGGCTGCGGGAGTGCTCCGGGCCGCAGATCCCGCTGGCTCCCCGGGACGCGGTGGGCGCGGAGCCGGGCGGCGCCGACGAGGCGGACGGCACGGTTCGGGCGGCGAGCTGAGGGGCGTTGTCGCTGCTCAGGGGCATTGTCAGTGGGGGGCGGCAGGATGGGGGTCATGACGAACTCAGCTGTTGTGCTCGCCGATACTGCCGCCTACGCCGCCGCGGTCGAAGAAGCGTCGGAGGCTGCTGCCGCGTACTACGCCACGGGCGAGAGCACGCTCGACGACGACGCGTACGACCGCCTCGTGCGGGGGATCGCCGCCTATGAACTCCAGCACCCGCAGGAGGTGCTGGAGGCGTCCCCCACCGGAAAGGTCGCGGGCGGCGCCGCGAGCGGGGACGTGCCGCACACGGTGCCGATGCTGTCCCTGGACA
The DNA here is from genome assembly GCF_042885475.1 of Streptomyces sp. NPDC058051. Classification (NCBI taxonomy): domain Bacteria; kingdom Bacillati; phylum Actinomycetota; class Actinomycetes; order Kitasatosporales; family Streptomycetaceae; genus Streptomyces; species Streptomyces sp. NPDC058051. Next base: position 91,047 of record NZ_JBHVRW010000022.1, on the reverse strand, counting down.
ACGTCTTCTCGGCCGAACAGTTCGTCACCTGGACGGCGTCGCTGGAGCGCCGGATCGGCCGGCCCGTCGCCGCGTGGAGCGTGGAGCCGAAGCTCGACGGCCTGGCTGTCGCCGCCCGTTACCGCGCGGGCCGTCTGGAACAGCTGATCACCCGGGGCGACGGCACCGCGGGCGAGGACGTCTCGCATGCGATCGGCACCGTCGTGGGCCTGCCGCAGCGGCTCGCCGAGCCGGTGACGATCGAGGTACGCGGCGAGATCCTCATGACCACCGAGCAGTTCGAGCAGGCCAACGCCGTGCGCACCGAGCACGGCGGCACCCCCTTCGCCAACCCGAGGAACGGAGCGGCGGGCACCCTCCGCGCCAAGGACCGCGCGTACACGGTGGAGATGACCTTCTTCGCCTACGGCGCCCTCCCGCTGCCCGAGTCCGGACAGCTGACCGACACTCTCGCCGAACTGCCGCACAGCGAGGTGCTGGAGTACGTCGCGGGTCTCGGTGTGCACACCGCCGCGGACACGGCCGTGGCGCCGCGCACCCTCACCGCCGTCGAGGAGGTGCAGGCCCGGGTCGAGGAAGTGGCGGCCCTGCGTGCCTCGTTGCCGTTCGGCATCGACGGCATCGTGATCAAGGCGGATCTCGCGGCCGACCAGCGCGAGGCCGGTTCCGGGACCAGGGCGCCGCGCTGGGCCATCGCCTACAAGCTCCCGGCCGTCGAAAAGGTCACCCGGCTGCTCGGCGTCGAGTGGAACGTGGGCAGGACCGGCATCATCGCGCCGCGCGCCGTGCTGGAGCCGGTCGAGATCGACGGCTCCACCGTCAGCTACGCCACCCTGCACAACCCGGCCGACATCACCCGCCGCGATCTGCGCCTGGGCGACCGCGTGATGGTGTACAAGGCGGGCGACATCATCCCCCGTATCGAGGCGCCCGTAGCCCATCTGCGGACGGGGGACGAGCAGCCCATAGTCTTCCCCGAGACATGTCCGCAGTGCGGATCCGAGATCGACACCAGTGAGCAGCGCTGGCGCTGCGTCCGGGGCCGCGACTGCCGCCTCGTCGCCTCCGTCTCGTACGCGGCGGGCCGCGATCAGCTCGACATCGAGGGCCTCGGCGCCACTCGGGTCGTCCAGCTCGTCGACGCCGGCCTGGTGGCCGACTTCGCCGACCTCTTCACCCTCGACCGGGAGCAGCTGCTCGGCCTGGACCGGATGGGCGAGACCAGTACCGACAACCTCCTGGCCGCCATCGAAACGGCACGGGCCCAGCCACTCTCCCGGGTCTTCTGCGCCCTGGGAGTACGCGGCACCGGGCGCTCCATGTCACGGCGGATCGCCCGGTACTTCGCGGACATGGACCGGATCAGGGCCGCCGACGCCGAGGAGCTCCAGCGGGTCGACGGCATCGGCAAGGAGAAGGCGGCGGGTGTCGTCGCGGAGCTGGTGGAGCTGGCCCCGCTCATCGAGAAGCTGGTGGCCGCCGGGGTCAACATGACCGAGCCCGGTGCGGTGCCGCCGCCGGAGCCGGGCGACGAAGGCACGGAAGCGGCTGCCGCCGAGGAGGGTGAGCCGGCCGAGGGTCTGCCGCTGGAGGGGATGACCGTGGTGGTCACCGGAGCCATGACCGGCGTGCTGGAGAAGCTGTCCCGGAACGAGATGAACGAGCTGATCGAGCGAGCCGGCGGGAAGTCCTCGTCCAGCGTCTCCAAGCGCACCACACTTCTGGTCGCCGGGGAGAAGGCCGGATCGAAGCGGACCAAGGCCGAGGACCTCGGTGTCCGGATCGCCGCGCCCGACGAGTTCGCCGAACTGATCGCCGGATTCCTGCCGTCCCAGGTGTGACGGGCGGGATGTGACGGGCGGGGTGGAATCCGTCACCGCCCTCCGACCCTTGCATTGTGCCGGGGAGTGGCTTTCTTTGCCTCCCTATTGCATAGTGAGGGCTCGGCCATGCCTCGCTATCAGCGGGTCAATGGGTGGGTGTACGGCCGCGTCGGCAGGCCGGGGGGAGGAGCGATGCGTTCGCTGCACGACGGTCCGCGCATCGCCCGGTCCGTCCTCCGGCAGTACCGGGGCGTCACCCGCGGCCTCGCCCTCGACCTCGGCAGCTCCCGGCCCCGCGCCTGGATGCCCGGACACGGCGTCATCGCCGATGCCGACGACTTCGCCGGCCTCGGCGCCTTCGGTTCCGGGCCGGGGCACGGCAGCCCGGTACGGCGGGGGCGGATCGTCGACCCCGAATCCTGCGGCCGGCTGCTCGGCCGCATCGCCGACAGGGCACTGGGCACGGACCGCACCGATGCCGTGATCGTCCTCAGCCATCCCGTCCTCGCCGGGCCGGGCCACCGCGCCACGGCACGAGAACTGATCACCGCACTCGGGCCGACGAGCGTCATCGCCCTGGACAGCGCGAGGGCCGCCGCCGCGTATGCCGGTCCTCAGGACGGCGGCCCCCTGCTCGTCGTCGACATCGGCGCCGAACTGACCGAGACGACCCTCCTCGTCGACGGACTGGTCCGCGATGCCCGCCAGGCCGAGACGGGCCTGACCGATCTCGATCCCTCCGAGCCGCCCACCGCCGTCGTCCGCGCCGTCGTGGACATGGTCGACGAGATGTGGAGGCAGGACCGGCACGGCGCCGTCCTGGGAGCGCTGCGCAGGGGCCCGTTGCTCGCCGGGGGCGGTGCCGCCCGCCGCGACATCACCGACCGGATCGCGGCACGCGTCGGTGTTCCGGTCCGCCTCTGCGAGGACCCGGCGACCACGGCCGTACGCGGTGCGGGCCTGATACTCGACTCCGTGCTCCGCCACGCCGGTGTGGCGCCGGCCCTGTCCGGCCGAACGAGGTGACTCCCCTCCCGGGACCGCCCCCGGGGAACGCGCCCCCAGGGGCACGGCCGGACGCCCCGGCGCCCCGCCGTCGGCACGGTGCTTGCCCGGACGCCCCGGCGCGCCGCCTCCGGCAGGGTGTTCAGCAGGACGCCCTGGAGCGCCGTCTGCACGGTACTTCGCAGGATGCCGTGGCGCACCGTCGGCACGATGCCTCGGCACACCGCGGGCGCGCCGAGGCGGCCCGGCGGGTTCTCGTCGCCGTTCTTCTCGCCGTACTCACTGTCGTCGGCGGTGTTCCGGCAGCCGCCGGATCCGTACGTCCCGCACAGCCGTTCGCCGGGGCGCCGCCCTCCGTCGCGTACGCACCCGGAGCCCACCGTCCCAGCCCGCACACCGACCGGACCGCCCGCACGGGCACCGTCCACGACCTCCGGCGCACCCGCACAGTCACGGCGGCCGACCGCCACCGGGCGGCGCCGCCGCCCGCACCCCAGCCCAGGGCCGGCACCGACCACGCCCGCGTCCCGCAGCCTCTCCCGCCGCCCGGCCCCCATTTCGTGCTGCCCAGCGCCCCGGGCGTCCGCGCACCGCACCGCGCTCTCCGGGCTGCCCCCACCGCACCCGCTCGCGCCACCGACCGCTTCCGCCGGGCACTCCCCGCCGTGCGGGGTCCTCCGAGGACGGCCGTCCACCGGCCGCCGGTCCTGCCACCGGCTCCGTCCCACAGACCTGCCGGAACGTCCTCGCCGAGGTGAGGGCGCCCGGCGCCCCCTCGGAGGAAAACCATGACTCGCGCCACCACGGTGCGAGCGGTTCTGGCTGCGGCCGTTCTGCTCGTCTCCGTGCTCATCACGCTGACCATGTCACCCCGACTCGGCCTCGACCTTCAGGGCGGTACCAGAATGGTGCTCCAGGCCAAGGACTCCGACACCGCGCGAGCGGACCGGGAGAGCACCGACCGCACTCTTGAGGTGCTGCGTCAGCGCATCGACTCCCTCGGCGTCACCGAACCCGCCCTGACCCGCTCCGGCGAGGACCGGATCATCGTCGAACTCCCTGACGTCCAGGACCCGCGCAAGGCCGCCGAAGTCATCGGCAGAACCGCTCAGCTCACCTTCCACGCCGTTCAGGGCCCCGCCGCGCAGACCGACGGCACGGAGGACGCCGGGGACGGGCCGGCACTCCCGGACGAGCGGGGCCGCTCCCTCGACCTCGGCCCGGCCCGGCTCTCCGGAGCGGGTGTCAAGGACGCCACCGCCGTGTTCGACGCCCAACAGGGCACCGGCTGGACCGTCTCCCTCGATTTCCACAAGAAGGCGGGACGGGACTGGACCCGGCTGACCGGCGAAGCCGCCTGCCATCCGGTCCAGGACGAACGGCGCCGCGTCGCCATCGTCCTCGACCAGCGGATCATCTCCTCGCCGGAGGTCGCGCCGTCCGTCGGCTGCGACGCGGGTCTGCCGTCCGGATCGACCCAGATCACCGGCTCCTTCAGCGCCGACGAGGCCCGGGAACTGGCCCTTCTCATCAAGGGCGGAGCCCTGCCGCTCCCGGTCGAGATCGTCGAACAGCGGACCGTCGGCCCGACCCTGGGCGCCGCCGCCATCGATGCCGGCGCACGGGCCGCCCTCATCGGCGCCGCGGCCACCGCACTCTTCATCACCGTCGTCTACCGGCTCTTCGGCGCACTCGCCGCCGCCGCACTGGCCGCCTACGGAGTGATCTCCTACGCGGCCCTGGTCGCCCTCGGCGTCACCCTCACCCTGCCCGGCCTCGCCGGATTCGTCCTGGCCATCGGGATGGCGGTCGACGCCAACGTGCTGGTCTTCGAACGGGCCCGAGAGGAACACGCGCAGCATCCGGGCCGCTCGCTGCGCTTCTCGCTGACCGCCGGATTCCGGGGAGCCTGGAGCGCCGTCGCCGACTCCAACGTCACGACACTGATCGCGGCCGGGCTGCTCTTCTTCCTCGGCTCCGGACCGGTGAAGGGGTTCGGCGTCACCCTCGCGATCGGTGTGCTCGCCTCGATGTTCTCCGCGCTCGTCATCGCCCGCGCGCTCACCGAGATTGCCGCGCGCTCCCGGTTCGTCAGCGGCCACCGGGGCGTCAACGGCATCGGCACCCTCGGCCGGGTCCGCACCTGGCTCACCCGACGCGATCCCCGGCTGATGAGTTCCCCGCGCCGCTGGCTGCTGGTCTCCACCGCGCTGGTCGCCGTCGCCGTCCTCGGCATCGTCGTGCGGGGCGTCAACCTGGGCGTCGAATTCACCGGCGGACGGCTCGTCGAGTACGCGACCAGCCGGCCCGTCGACGTCGAACGGGCCCGAACCGTCCTCGCCGACGCGGGGTTCGGTGACGCGGAGGTCACCACTGCGGGTGCGGGGGACCTCTCCGTACGTATCGGCGCGCTCGACAACGACGGCGAACACGCCCTGCGTGCCGCCCTCGCGGAGGAGGGAGGCAGCGCCACCAAGGTCCGCGACGAACTCATCGGCCCGAGCCTCGGCGACGAGCTCCGGCGCAACGCCCTGATCGCGCTCGCCATCGCCGTCGTCGTCCAGCTGGGCTATCTGGCGATCCGGTTCCGCTGGACGTTCGCCGTGGCGTCGGTCGCGGCACTGGTCCACGACGTCATCATCCTGGTCGGCGCCTTCGCCTGGCTCGGGCGCACCGTCGACGGCATCTTCCTGGCCGCACTCCTCACCGTCATCGGATACTCCGTCAACGACTCGGTGGTCGTCTTCGACCGGGTGCGGGAACTGTGGGCGAAGGCCCGTCGCCTGCCCCTTGCCGTGATTGCCGACCGTGCCGTTCTCCAGACCGTCCCGCGCACGGTCAACACCGGGATGGGCGCCCTGTTCATCCTGGCCGCACTCGCCGTCCTGGGCGGCGACTCCCTCGCCGACTTCGCGCTCGCGCTGCTGATCGGCATCTGCGTCGGCACGTACTCCTCGGTGCTGACCGCCGTACCGGCCGCGCTCCTTCTGGAGCGGAGCAGCAAGGTCCCGCCGCCGGCCCGGAAGCGGGCTCCCGGACGCAGGGCCGGGCACAGGGCGGTGCGCCGGGATCCGTTCGACAACGGAGCACGTGTGTAGCCGCTCAGAGCCCGTCGGGTGACTTCCGATCAGAGGTCACCCGACAGGCTCTCAGCCGATCCGGGACGCACCTCGCCCGCCTCCGGGAACCCCAGCCCCGACCCGGTCGGGCGATGTGCGTCGGTCGTGGTGCCCGGCACCCTCCGGGCGGCACAATTCCGACCATCCACCCCCGTGATCGGAGCGTGCCCCGTGCCCATGCCCGTCGTGCTGCGTGAGGCGTGGTCCACCCTCGTACCGGACCTGAACGACCGCCATGGACCGCTGCCGCCCCTGATGCTCGCCCTGACCGTCGTCACCGGACTGGTCGACGCCGTCAGCTATCTGGAACTCGGCCGGGTCTTCGTCGCCAACATGACCGGCAATGTGGTCTTCTCCGGCTTCGCGATCGCCGGAGCCCCCGGATTCTCACTCGTCGCCTCGCTCGTCGCGCTCGCCGCGTTCGCGGTCGGAGCACTGCTCTGCGGGCTGATCGTGCACCGCACCGCGACGCATCGCGGCCGGATGCTGCTCTACGCGCTCCTCGTCGAGACCACCTGCGCACTGGCCGCCCTGATCGTCGCCCTGGTGTCGGGCCATCCGTTCGACGGCGGGGCCCGATTCGCGCTCATCTCCCTGCTCGGACTCGGCCTCGGCGTGCAGAACGCCGTTTCCCGGGCGCTTGCCGTCCCCGACCTGACCACCACCGTGCTGACCCTGACCATCACCGGCATCCTCTCCGACAGCCGGTTCGCCGGCGGAGGCGGCAGCAAGGCCGGACGACGGGTGCTCTCGGCCGCCGCCATGGTCACCGGCGCGTTCGTCGGAGCCCTGGCCGCACTGCACGGGCACCCCGGACTCCCCCTGCTGCTCGCCGTGCTGATCCTGGGCTTCGTGACCGCGGCCGCGATCGTCCTGGCACGCGCCGACGCGCCCTGGGCCCGTCCGATCGTCAGGAAATGAGCGAGCGCAGATGGTCGGCGGTGGCGTGGTCTGCGGGCAGGAACGTCTCGATGGCCAGCTCGGCCACCGTCACATCCATCGGTGTGTTGAACGTCGCGATGGACGAGACGAACGAGAGCACCCGCCCACCGTGCTCGATGCGCAGGGGCAGCGCGAAGGGCGGGGAGGACGCCGGGCCGGCCCCCGGCTTCTCCCGGCCCGGGCCTCCGCCACGCCTGCCGCTCTCCGCAGGCTCGGCATCCCCGGCCCCGGCATCCTCGTCCTCGGTCGTGCCCGTGCCCTTCGGCGCCGGATAGCCCGCGACCTCCTCGTAGAGCTTGCGCAACCCCGCCGACCGGGCCAGCGCGATCTGGCGCTCCATCTGCGCCAGCAGATCGGCCCGCCACTCCCGAAGATTGCGGATGCGCGGGGCCAGACCCTCCGGGTGGAGAGTGAGCCGCATCGCGTTCAGCGGCGGCGTCAGCAGATGCCCGGCCACCCCCTCCAGCAGCATCGCGATACCCCGATTGGCCGCCACCACGTCGTACATGCCGTCGACGACGAGCGCCGGGTAGGGCTCGTATCCCTGGAGCAGCCGCTCCATCCCCTCGCGCAGCGCGCCCAGCGACGGGTCGTCGAGGGCGGTCTGTGCGTAGCGTGGTGCGTAACCGGCGACCACCAGCAGGGCGTTGCGGTCCCTGACCGGGATGTCGAGCTGTTCGGCCAGCCGCAGGATCATGTCCTCACTGGGGCGGGAACGGCCCGTCTCGATGAAGGAGATGTGCCGGGCCGAGGAATCCGCGCGCAGCGCCAGCTCCAGCTGGCTGATCCTGCGCTGCTCCCGCCAGCTGCGCAGGAGCGGTCCTACCCCCGTGTCAAGCGCGACAGTTGTCATACCCAGACCGTAACGTCACCCGCACCGCCGACCGGCACCGAACGTTCGTGAGGGAGTCGTAGCATGCCCGCCGCACCACTGTCGCAGAAGGAGATCGAGGACCGTCTGGGCGACCTGCCCGGCTGGTCGCTGGAGGGGGACAGGATCGCCTGCACCTATCGGCTCCACACACACTTCGCCGCTGTCGGGCTGACCGTGCATGTGGCCCAGATCCAGGACGAACTGAACCACCACTCCGATCTGACCCTCGGATACAACACCGTCACCCTGTCCGTGAACACCCATGACGCCGGTGGCGTGGTCACCGAGAACGACCTGAACCTGGCCGCGCGCGTGGTCGCGATCGCCCCCGGCCACGGCGTGAGGTGACCGGAAGGGCCGGCGCGTCACCGGACACCGGCTCGGGCATCCGGTGCGCCCGGGCCGTGCACCCGTCGCACCGGGACGCGCCGCCCGGGTGCGCGGCACGGGTGCGCGGCCGTCGTGGCGCGGGGCGGGAGCGAGGGCGCGCGGAATCGCGGGTGACCGACGAGAGATCAGATCGCGGCTCCGAACCGTGGATGCGCGGCGAGCCATCGCGTGAAGCCCTCGTTGCGCTCCACCGCCTCCGCGTACGCCGCCCGGGTGTGGCCGCTCACGGCTCCCGACGCCGCAGCGGCCGCCGCCGAGCGTGGGTGCCAGCCCAGCAGGTGGCGCCAGCTCAGCGGTGAGTCGGCGAGCGGTCGTGTCACCACTCCCGGCGTCGGCGGAAACGTCGCCCGGCACAGTCCGACCGCGCGCCCCACCTGGACGAGGTGGACGACGGATGTCGTGTCGGTCTCGTACACCGACACGGGAGTGAACCCGGCCCGTGCGCAGGCGCTGACGAAGCAGTCCGCGAAGCAGCCGTCGCCGGGCACATCGGCCCAGCACTCGTCCGCCAGCGCGGAGAGACCGAGCTCCTGTTCACCGGCGAGCGGATGGGATTCCGGCAGCATCACGAAGACCGGATCAACCCCGATCACCTGCCACGTCAGCCGGTCGTTCGCCGGTGGCGCGCTCTCCCCGCAGGTTCCGATGAGTGCGAAGTCGAGTCGCCCGTCGATGAGTTGGGCGGCGATCTCGGCGACCGACCAGGAGGTGTATGTCGATACGGGTGCCGAGGGATGCGCGGTGACCAGCCGGTCGACGAGTCCGCCCAGCAGCGGGCCGTGCGTGCCGCCCAGCCGGAAGCGCTGCATCGCCCCCCAGGCGTTGGCGAACCGCACCGCCTCCTCCTGGAGCTCGCTCACGGCGGGCAGCACCACCCGGGCCCTTTCCAGTACCAGCTCGCCGAGGAGCGTGGGGCGGGAGCCCGTGTGGTCCCGCTCGAAGAGCGGGCCGCCCAGAGCCTTCTCGATGCGTCGCAACTGCGCGCTGAGCGCGGGCTGGGCGAGCCCGAGGGCGGCTGCGGCCTTGGTCAGACTGCCGGTGTCGGCGATGGCACGTACGGTACGCAGATGGCGCAACTCCAGCTCCATAAACGCACGTTATGGGCCCCGCGCCGTACCGGCAATATGCAGGTGTCCATTCGGCCAGGGGGGCCTGGAGTTGGCCGGATGCTGAACTGCGACACAGAGGCAGCTGCCCACGACGCCCCCGCGGCGGTGTGCCCGGGGCCGAGGCCGCCGCGGAGACTCGACGTGCCCGACAGGCCGCGGTACCGGCTGCCGGCGCTGCGCACGAGAGACTGGGACGGAGCAGCATCGACCGGTGTTTCAGGCGGCGGCTTGCCGAAACGGCAATGATTCTTGCCACAGGTGCGGCTGTGTGATGAGGCTGTCCCATGAGCCAGCACACCGACCACGGTCATCAGCACGACACCACCGACGGCCATCGACACGACGCCACCCACACTCATCGCCACGGCGGTACCCCGGGACACGCTCACGACACCACCGAATTCGACTGGGATGTCATGGGCCCGATGCTGGAGCAGAACGCCGAGCTCAGCCGACCGCAGTACGAGGAGGCGGCCCGCTGGATCGCCGGCCTGCCCACGGCCCCGGAGGTGCGCAGAATCCTCGACATCGGCAGTGGACCCGGCGTGATCGCCTGCCTGCTCGCCGAGGTGTTCCCCGAGGCGGAAGTCGTCGCTGTCGACGGCACCCCGGCCCTCCTGGAACGCACCCGGGCACGCGCGCGGCGGCTCGGTCTCGGAGAACGGGTCCGCATCCAGCAGGCAGAGATCCCCGGCGGCCTCGCCGAGCTGGGGGAGGCGGATCTGATCTGGGTGGGCAACGCCCTGCATCACATGGGGGACCAGCGCGCCGCCCTCGCCGGACTCGCCGCACTGCTGCGCCCCGGCGGAACCCTCGCCCTGCTTGAGGGAGGTCTGCCGCCCCGTCAGCTTCCGCGCGACATCGGCATGGGGCGGCCGGGTCTGGAGGCCAGGATCGACGCGATCACCGCGGACTGGTTCGACGAGATGCGGACGTCACTGCCCGGTGCCAAGCGGGAGACCGAGGACTGGAGCGCGTTGTTCGCCGCCGTGGGCCTGGAGCCGCAGGGCACCCGCAGCTTCCTGCTCGACCTTCCGGCACCGCTCGACGAGCCCGCCCGAGACCATGTCATCGCCGAGTTCGCCCGTCGGCGCGAGATGTTCGTGGATTCCCTGTCGGCCGAGGACATCGCCGTGCTGGACCGGCTGCTCGACCCCGAGGACCCGGCCGGACTGCGGAACCGCCCCGATGTCTTCCTGCTCACGGCTCGCACGGTGCACCTGGCCCGGCGGGGCTGACCCGAGTGCGTCTCCGGCCGCGGGTCAGCAGTGCGTCGCTGCTGACCCGCGGCCGGAGGCTGCCTGGCGCCTGCGGGCCGACGCGCGCCTGAACATGCGGATGTGCCCGAAGCTGCGGGAGGCGGCCCGGCGGATTGCTCCGATGCGGTCCCTCTCCATGTCACCGCAGGTCAGAGCAGGTGAGATGGCGAATGATGAGTACTCAGACCGCTCGCGTACGACTCCTGCGCGGGCCGTGTCAACGAAGACACGCTGCCACAAGGGGTGAGCGAGCATCAGCAAGTCGCCTGGACAGGCTAATGAGACATCAATGCGCCCATAAATAAGGGCGATTGGCAGCTTGTCAGATTATCTGAAAATGGCATTTGGGTGTCTCGTGTACCCCGATCGGCGCCCCGGCCCGAACCGTGCAACGTGTCCGATATGACAGCTTTGTGGAGCGTCAGTACGTTCAATCTCGGGTCGGCTGCTCGGCCGATCTCTCTGAGACAGGAGAAGTGACATGGTTACGCGTTCCACCGTCGTTACCGCCGCTCTCGCGGCTGCCGCGGCTCTGGCCGCCACCGGCATCACGTACGCCTCGGCCGCCTCCACGGAGCCGGCCCAGGCAGCCCCCGTTGTCCAGCAGCAGGCTGCTGCCCCCGTTTCGGCTCTCAACGGCGGCGACGCCGGCAAGGGCGAAGAGGGCAAGGGCAACGAGGGCAGGGGTGGCTACGAGAAGGGCAATGACAGGGGCGGCAACAAGAGGGGCCGCCACTTCGAGGGCCGCATCCACATCAACGAGCGCACCTACACCGCCGAAGGTGGCGGCTGCGTGACCGTGGTCAGCGGTCTCGGTTCCAAGACCCTCAACATCCGCAACGACAGCCGCCGGACCGTCGAGGTCTTCCGTGGCGCGACCTGCGACAACGGCGCCCCGATCGCGGTCGTCGGACCCTGGAGCTCCAGCGATGGCGTTCACCCGGGCCGTGTCCGTGGTGGCGTGAAGGTCCACAACGGCGTGGTGGGCAGCTTCCGCGTGATCGAGCGTCACCACGGTGGCGGCGACTTCGGCGGCGGTGGCGACTTCGGTGGCGGCGACTTCGGCGACCGGTGACCGAGCACCATCACGATGGTCGGTAACCGAGCACCGCTCACAAGGCTGGTGATCGAGTCACTCGCCTGACGCAGAACCCCGGCCCGCCGGAATCGGGCCGGGGTTCCAGTCTGGGCACTTCGGCCTCGCCATTTCAGAGCCGGACGGCGAGGCGCTGCCAGCCCGGCTGGAACGGCCGCGCGTACGCGGCCCCCGAGCCCTGGGCAGGACCCGGTGAACCGGGGCGACAGAATGTGGCGCCGGCGTGGCAGACGCCGCCCACGTCCCGGACGCCGGGAGCCCGGCCAGGCTCGGGGCCGAGTACCCGATGGTCCACCGGCCCGGCGAGCGATTCCGAACGCAACGGCTTGGCCCATGCGGGCATCGGGCACCGACTCCCATCACGACCACTGGTCGGGGGAGTCGGTGCCTCCGTCATGTTCGCCTCCCGGGTGACCGACGACCGTCCGGTGCGGCGGCGAGCGGCGGCCCGTACACGTCAGGAGTGAGGCGTCGACGCTCAGGCGCCGCTGTTGAACTCGCCCGGGTTCGGGCCGATACGCTTGCCCTCGTCCAGAGCGGCGAACGCGGCCAGGTCGTCGGCGTCCAGCTCGAAGCCGAACACATCGAGGTTCTCCACGATCCGGGACGGCGTCACGGACTTCGGAATCACCACATGACCGGTCTGGATGTGCCAGCGCAGCAGCACCTGGGCCGGTGTGCGGTTGTGCTTACGGGCGATCGCGACGACCGTCGGAACCTCCAGGAGACCCTTGCCCTGGCCGAGCGGCGACCAGGCCTCGGTCGCGATGCCGTGCTTGGCGTGGAAGGCGCGCGATTCGGCCTGCTGGAGCTGGGGGTGGAGCTCGATCTGATTGATCACCGGGACCACGGACGTCTCGCCGAGAAGACGCTCCAGGTGCTCGGGCAGGAAGTTCGAGACACCGATGGCCTTCGCGCGGCCGTCGGAGTAGATCTTCTCAAGGGCCTTGTACGTGTCGACGTAGGCGTTCTTGGCCGGTACCGGCCAGTGGATCAGATACAGATCGACATAGTCCAGGCCGAGCTTGTCGAGCGAGGCGTCGAAGGCGCGCAGGGTCGAGTCGTAGCCCTGGTCCTGGTTCCACAGCTTCGTCGTGACGAAGAGTTCCTCGCGGGCGACGCCTGATGCGGCGACGGCCCGGCCGGTGCCGCTCTCGTTCTGGTAGATCGCGGCGGTGTCGATGCTCCGGTACCCGGACTCGATGGCTGTCGCGACCACCTTCGCGGCCTCGTCGTCCGGCACCTGCCAGACGCCGAAACCGAGCTGCGGCATCGCGACGCCGTTGTTCAGGGTGAGGGAGGGGACCTTGCTCACGAGCGGTCGATCCTTACGTCGTCGGTTGGGATTCTCAAGGTGAACGATCAGCCGGTCCCCTGCATTCCCCGATGGCCCGGTGTTTCGCGGCCCCCGGTCGGCCGCGGTCGGCCCTCAGCGGTCCGGCCCGGGCGGACGGGCGCCGCGTGACGCCCCGGCACGGAGCCGCCTCAGCCGTACAGCGCGTCGACCTCCGCCGCGTACGCCGTCTCGATCGCCTTGCGCTTCAGCTTCAGGGACGGTGTGAGCAGACCGTGCTCCTCGCTGAAGGGATGCGCCAGAATCCGGAACGTACGGATCGACTCGGCCTGGGACACCGCTGTGTTGGCGGCCACCACCGCCCGGCGCACCTCCAACTCCAGGTCCGGATCCCGCACCATGTCCTCCGGTCTCATCGGCGACCGGCCCCGCATGGCGAGCCAGTGGTCCACCGACTCCTGGTCGACCGTGACCAGCGCCGCGATGTAGGGCCGGTCGTTCCCGACCACGATGCACTGGGCGACCAGCGGATGCGCCCGTACCCGTTCCTCCAGACCGGCCGGTGACACGCTCTTGCCGCCCGAGGTCACCAGGATCTCCTTCTTCCGCCCGGTGATCGTCAGATAGCCGTCCTCGTCGAGCGCCCCCAGGTCCCCGGTGGCCAGCCAGCCCTCGTGCAGCACCGCGTCGGTGGCCTTCGGGTTGCCGAGATAGCCCGCGAACACATGGTCGCCGTGCACCCACACCTCGCCGTCCTCGGCGATGTGCACGGTGGTCCCGGGGATCGGCTGACCGACCGTGCCGTACCGGGTGCGCTCGGGCGGATTGGCGGTGGCCGCCGCGGTCGACTCGGTCAGTCCGTACCCCTCGTAGACCGTGACGCCCGCGCCCGCGAAGAACAGTCCGAGCTGCCGGTCCATCCCCGAACCGCCGGACATGGCGTACCGGATCCGGCCGCCCATGGCCTCGCGCACCTTCCTGTACACGGCCTTGTCGAAGAACTGGTGCTGCATCCGCAGCCCGGCCGTCGGCCCGGGCCCCGTACCGAACGACCGGGCCTCCATCGCCTCGGCGTACTTCACCGCGATGTCCACGGCCTTGTCGAACGGGCCGACCCGGCCCTCCGCCTCGGCCTTGCGCCGGGCGGCGTGGAAGACCTTCTCGAAGATGTACGGCACCGCCAGGATGAACGTCGGCCGGAACGACAGCAGGTCCGGCATCAGCGCCTTCGCCGACAGCTCCGGCTGATGCGCCAGTTTCACCTGGCGGCGGACCGCGGCGACCTCGACCATCCGGCCGAAGACATGCGCCAGGGGGAGGAAGAGCAGGGTCGCGGCCCGGTCGCCCGACCTGGAGCGGAAGAGCGCCTCCCAGCGGGAGGTCATGGTGTCCGTCTCGAACATGAAGTTGGCGTGCGTGATCACACAGCCCTTGGGACGTCCCGTCGTCCCCGAGGTGTAAATAACGGTCGCCACCGAATCAGGCGTCACCGCGCGCCGGTGGCGGTGCACCACCTCGTCCTCGACAGGGATGCCCGCCTCGACCAGCTCGGTCACCGCGTCCGCGTCCAGCTGCCAGAGCCGCTTGAGCTGCGGCAGCCGGTCGATCACCGACGCGACCGTCATCGCGTGGTCCTCGTGCTCCACCACGATGGCGGACACCTCGGCATCGTGCAGCATCCAGAGGACCTGTTCCGCCGAGGACGTCGGATAGACCGGCACGGACTGGGCGCCGACCGTCCACAGCGCGAAGTCGAAGAGCGACCACTCGTAGCATGTACGCGCCATCAACGCCACGCGGTCGCCGAATCTGACGCCGTGTGCGATCAGCCCCTTGGCGAGCGCCAGCACCTCGTCGCGGAAGGTCGCCGCAGTGACGTCCTGCCACTGCCCGCTCGCGTCTTTTCGGCCGAACACGACCCGGCGCGGATCTTCCTCGGCATGGTCGAACACCACATCGGCCAGCCCGCCCACGAGGGGCGCGGCCGCCATGGGTGGGACAGTGAACTCGCGCAATGACCTGCTCCTCGTGGCGCTCCGCACAGCGCCGTGACGCTACCCCACCGGGCAGCGCGGCGGGAGGGCCCCCGTCACAGCGGACAACGTGGCACATGCACAGCTCAGCCACCGAAATCCGGCCAGATGGGCAAGGCTCGGGCGCGGCTGGGACCACGGAGTAAGAGGCCGGCGCCGGAATCTCCACCGAATCTGTACGCAGCTGTCACTCCCGCTCCCGGCGGACGCGGGGGCTCGCCACGCAGGTGGGGGACCTGGCGGGACGGCCGCGAAGAGGCTGCCGCCCCGCCGTTCCGCCCGCGCGGGCGCGAAGGCGCGGCTGTCCGCCGTCCCGCCCGCGCGGACGCGAAGGCGCGGCTGACCGCTGTTCCGCCCGCGCGGACGCACGGTCACGTGCCGTCCCGGCCGCCGATCGAACCGAGTGCGCCGCCACCCCGGATCAGCCGGTCGCCACCCGCCAGGATCGCCGCCGCCAGGGCCGCCGCGGTGTCCTGTGCCCCGTCCCGTCGGCGGCCGTGCAGCAGGACGAAGTCCACGTCGCCGAGCTCCGGCAGGCCCGCTCTCGCCGGCACCGGGACCAGACCGGGCGGGATCAGACCCCGGCTGTGCGCCATGACGCCCAGGCCCGCACGGGCCGCCGCGATCAGTCCGCTGAGGCTGGTGCTCGTACAGGCGACCCGCCAGGGCCGCCCGTGTTCCTCCAGGACCTCCAGGGCGCGGGCCCGGGTGATGCCCGGTGGCGGGAAGAGCACGAGCGGAATCGGGCGGTCCGGGTCGATGCGCAGCCGCGGCGCGCCGATCCAGGTCAGCGCGTCCTGCCAGACCAGCTCTCCGTGCGTGTCCCCGACGCGCCGCTTGGCGAGCACCAGATCGAGCCGGCCCGCCGCCAGCCGCTGGTGCAGCGTCCCGGAGAGCTCCACCGTCAGCTCCAACTCGACCTCCGGATGGTCGCGGCGGAAGGACTCCAGGATCTCCGGCAGCCGGGTCAGCACGAAGTCCTCGGAGGCCCCGAACCGCAGCCGCCCGCGGAGCCGGGTGCCGGTGAAGAAGGCCGAGGCGCGCTCGTGGGCCTCCAGTATCGTCCGGGCGAAACCGAGCATCGCCTCGCCGTCCACGGTGAGATCGACCCGGTGCGTGTCCCGGGTGAACAGCCGGCGCCCCGTCGCATCCTCCAGGCGTCGCACATGCTGGCTCACCGTGGACTGCCGAACCCCCAGCCGACGGGCCGCCTGGGTGAAGCTCAGTGTCTGGGCGACGGCGAGAAACGTACGCAGTTGTGCGGGGTCGTACATGCCACCAGGCTATCGCGAAGCGCGATGACAGTGAGAGCGGTATGCCGGATTCCCGATCGAGGTGATCAGGAGCAGGATGGGGAGGGCACGACCCGAACCAAGAGAACATGTGGAGCACATGAGCCGCCGCACGCTGAAGTTGCCGTCCTGGCTGCCGATCGACCCGTACATCCTGGCGCTGATCGGCACGGTCGTGCTCGCGGCGATACTGCCCGCGTCGGGCACCGCCGCCGATGTGGCGGGCGGCGCGTCGACCGGAGCCGTCGCCTTCCTCTTCTTCCTGTACGGCGCCCGCCTCTCCACCGCCGAGGCGCTCGACGGCCTCAAGCACTGGCGGCTCCATCTCACCGTTCTCGTCTGCACTTTCGTGGCGTTCCCGCTGCTCGGCCTGGCCGGCCACGGACTGGTGCCGTACGTGCTGACGCCCCAGCTCTACAGCGGCTTCCTCTTCCTCTGCCTCGTCCCGTCGACCATCCAGTCGTCGATCGCCTTCACATCGATCGCCCGCGGCAACGTGCCCGCGGCCATCTGCGCGGGCTCCTTCTCCTCGATCGCCGGAATCTTCCTCACCCCGCTGCTCGCCGCCGCGCTCCTGGGCAACGACGGAGGCGGGTTCTCGGCCGACGCGCTGCTGAAGATCGGGGTCCAGCTGCTCCTGCCGTTCGTCGCGGGACAGTTGCTGCGCCGCTGGATCGGCGGCTTCATCACCCGCCACAAGAAGGTCCTCGGCTACGTCGACCGCGGCTCGATCCTGCTCGTCGTCTACACGGCGTTCAGCGAGGGCATGGTCGCGGGCATCTGGCACCAGGTCACCCCGGCCAGGCTCGGCGCCCTGCTCGGTGCCGAGGCGGTGCTGCTCGCGCTGATGCTCGCGCTGAGCTGGTACGGGGCGAAGCGACTCGGCTTCGACCGGGAGGACCGGATCGCGATCCAGTTCGCCGGCTCGAAGAAGAGCCTGGCCTCCGGGTTGCCCATGGCGAGTGTCCTGTTCGGGGCGCAGGCGTCCCTCGCCGTCCTGCCGCTCATGCTCTTCCATCAGATGCAGCTGATGGTGTGCGCGGTGATCGCCAAGCGCCGTGCGCGCGATCCGCAGGAGGAGAGCCGCGAGAACGGTGCGGAGGTGTCACGGGAGCGCGTCGCGGTGAGCTGAGGACGCCTCCCCGGGGATGGGACCGGCCGGCGGCAGGGGGCGCTCCCCGCCGGCCGGTTCCCTGACCCGTGCAGACGGGCGGGGTGCCTCAGCCCTGGCCGACCGTCGCCTCCAGGGCGATGCGGTGCTCGCCCGCGTACACGTTCATGGAGCGGCCCCGGAGAAAGCCGACCAGGGTCAGTCCGGACTCGGCCGCCAGGTCGACGGCGAGGGACGACGGCGCCGAGACCGCGGCGAGCATCGGGATCCCGGCCATCACCGCCTTCTGGGCCAGCTCGAACGAGGCCCTCCCGGACACCAGCAGAATCACCCGGGACAGCGGCAGCCGGTCGTCGGTCACGGCCCGGCCGACCAGTTTGTCGACCGCGTTGTGCCGGCCGACGTCCTCCCGGATGTCGAGCAGCTCACCCGCTTCGGAGAACAGTGCCGCCGCGTGCAGGCCCCCGGTCCGGTCGAAGACCCGCTGCGCGGCGCGCAGCCGGTCGGGGAGACCGGCGAGCAGGGCCGGCTCGACCCGGACCGGGGGAGTGTCGGTGATCGGATGCCGGGTCGTGGTGCGTACCGCGTCCAGGCTCGCCTTGCCGCAGAGCCCGCAGGACGACGTGGTGTACACATGGCGTTCGAGTGTGACGTCAGGGACCGCGACACCGGGGGCGAGCCGCACATCCACCACGTTGTACGTGTTGACGCCGTCAGCGGTGGCCCCGGCGCAGTACACGATCGACTGCACGTCCGAGCCGCCACCGATCACGCCCTCACTCACCAGGAAGCCCGCCGCCAGCGCGAAGTCGTCGCCCGGCGTGCGCATCGTGATGGCGAGCGGCCTGCCGTTCAGCCGGATCTCCAGGGGCTCCTCGGCGACGAGGGTGTCGGGGCGTGTGGAGACGGCCCCGTCCCGGATGCGGATGGTGCGGCGGCGCTCGGTGACCCGTCCCATAGCGGTTAAACCCGATTCTGTACGTGGTGGAAGCCGAACAGGCCCTTGATGCAGAGGTTGACGTGGGTCACCGGATGGTCGTGCGGCGAAGTGACCTTGGCGGTCTCATTGTCCTGCACGTGGGGTGTGACGTTGCGGCCCACGCCGCGGTACGCGCAGAGGGCGGTGGTCTCGGTCCGGGTCAAGTCGACAGAATATTGTCTACAGTATGCCTTGTGAGTGGTCAAGGCTGTGGTCAAGTCTCCAACGTCCGGGTGTGATTCCTGTGGGATCACCTGCCCCTGTACCGGGCGGTAGCGACCAAGACTGGATGGTTCCTGCCGATGTAGCGAGGGGATCCTGTACATGACCGGCTCACGTGTCGTGGCGCTCGGCCACTACCAGCCCGCCAAGGTGCTCACCAACGACGATCTGGCGGTCATGGTCGACACCAGTGACGAGTGGATCACCAGTCGCGTCGGCATCAAGACCCGTCATGTCGGAGGTCCTGACGAGCCGGTGGACGAACTGGCCGCGCACGCGGGGGCCAAGGCGCTGGCCGGGGCGGGGCTGCAGCCACTCGACATCGACCTGGTACTGGTCGCCACCTCCACCGCGATCGACCGGTCGCCGAGCATGTCGGCGCGGGTCGCCGCCCGGCTGGGCATGGGCTCGCCCGCGGTGATGGACATCAACGTCGTCTGCTCCGGCTTCACCCATGCCCTCGCCACCGCCGACCACGCGATCAGGGCGGGGGCGGCCGAACGCGTCCTCGTCATCGGCGCCGACAAGATGGGGGACATCGCGGACTGGTCCGACCGCAGCACCTGCGTGCTCGTCGGCGACGGAGCCGGCGCGGCGGTCGTCGTCGCGGACCCGGACGGCGGCGACCGGCCCGGGATCGGGCCCGTTCTGTGGGGCTCGGTGCCGGAGATGGGGAACGCGGTACGGATCGAGGGGACGCCGCCGCGCTTCGCGCAGGAGGGGCAGTCCGTGTACCGCTGGGCCACCACGCAGCTGCCGCCCATCGCGCGCAAGGTGTGCGAAAAGGCAGGCGTCGCTCCCGAGGACCTGGCCGCGGTGGTACTGCATCAGGCCAATCTGCGGATCATCGAACCCGTCGCCAGGAAGATCGGTGCTGTCAACGCCGTCATCGCCCGCGATGTCGTGGAGTCCGGCAACACGTCCGCGGCCTCCATTCCCATGGCCCTGTCCAAGCTGGTGGAACGCGGCGAGGTCCACAGCGGCGCGCCGGCTCTGCTCTTCGGCTTCGGAGGCAATCTCTCGTACGCGGGCCAGGTGATCCGCTGTCCCTGAAGGGCCCGTGCGATCGGTAGACTGTAGACGATAACCAATTGCTCGTCGCCCGGAGGGGGACCGCGATGTTGTCCGCAGGACTGCCGCACGGGACTGTGCCGAAGCTGGAACGGCCCGGTCCGCTACGTGAGCGTGTGTACGAGGCGCTGCTCGAACTCATAACGACACGTGCGCTCCGTCCCGGTCAGCACCTCGTCGAGAGCGAGCTGGCCGGTCATCTCGGGGTGTCCAGGCAGCCGGTGCGCGAGGCGTTGCAGCGGCTGAACACCGAGGGCTGGGTCGATCTCCGGCCCGCCCAGGGTGCGTTCGTCCATGAACCCACGGAGGAGGAGGCGGACCAACTGCTCTCGGTCCGCACCCTCCTGGAGGCCGAGGCCGCCCGCCTGGCCGCGGCCGGCTCCGGCGCCGAGGGCATCGCCGCCCTGGAGGAGCTCTGCGCCACGGGTGAGCAGGCCGTCGCCGACGACGACGTGGACCTGGCGGTCGCGACCAACGCGGCCTTCCACGCCAAGGTCATGGAGTTGGCGGGCAACGTCGTCCTGTCCGAACTCGCCGGGCAGGTGGACCGCCGGGTCCGCTGGTACTACACCCCGGTGGCCCGTCAGCGCGGCGCCCAGTCCTGGATCGAGCACCGCTCGCTCATCGCCGCGATCTCCTCGCGCGACGAGCGGCGGGCCACGGAGATCATGCGGGCGCACACGGAACACACGCGACGGACGTACCACGAGCGCGACCAGGGGTGACGAGGCGGCCGGGCAGGCAGCTCGGTGTGCACGGGGAAGGCCGGGGAAGGGCCGGGGCGTCGAGCCCCGGTCCTTCCCCGTTCTCCGTCTTCCGCGCGCGGACACGGCGGCGCGGAGACGGCGGCGCGGGGGTGCTGTGCGCCTCGGCGGGGCGTTCCGAGGGTGCCGGCCGATCACCGGCCGGTGATGTGGCCGGACGGCTTTGTCCTCGGTGTGGAGAAAGTTGCGACAGATTCCTGCGCAACTTCTTCCCACTCCCGGCAACCGCTGCTACGTTCCACTCGAAAGCCCGACGGAGAGGCCGATGTGGCGGGGAGGGGCGCGTGAGACGTATGACGGCACGACCCGCGAATGCGCATCAGGCGCGACTGCTGCGGCTGTTGCGCGACGGAGGGCCCAACTCCCGGGCACAGCTGGGGGACGAGGTCGATCTCTCCCGCTCCAAGCTCGCCGTCGAGGTCGACCGGCTGCTGGAGACCGGACTTGTCGTGGCCGACGGACTCGCCGCCTCCCGCGGCGGGCGTCGCTCGCACAACATCCGGCTCGCCCCGCAACTGCGTTTCCTCGGCGTCGACATCGGTGCCACATCTGTCGATGTGGCCGTCACCAACGCGGAGTTGGAGGTCCTTGGCCACCTCAACCACCCCATGGACGTACGCGAAGGGCCCGTCGCCATCTTCGAGCAGGTGCTGTCCATGGCGGCCAAGCTCCGGGCCTCCGGGCTCGCCGAGGGCTTCGACGGCGCGGGCGTCGGCGTACCCGGACCGGTCCGCTTCCCCGAAGGCATACCGGTCGCACCGCCGATCATGCCGGGCTGGGACGGCTTCCCGGTCCGGGAGGCGCTCAGCCAGGAACTGGGCTGTCCCGTCATGGTCGACAACGATGTGAACCTGATGGCGATGGGGGAGCAGCACGCGGGCGTCGCACGCTCCGTGGGCGACTTCCTCTGCGTCAAGATCGGTACCGGCATCGGCTGCGGCATCGTCGTCGGTGGCGGCGTGCACCGGGGGACGACCGGCAGTGCCGGGGACATCGGCCACATCCAGGTCGAACCCGAAGGACGCCCCTGTGCCTGTGGCAACCGGGGCTGCCTGGAAGCCCACTTCAGCGGTGCCGCGCTCGCCCGTGACGCCGAGGACGCGGCGCGGGCCGGGCAGTCGACGGAACTCGCGGGCCGGCTGGAGGCGGCCGGAAAGCTCACCGCCGCCGACGTGGCCGCCGCCGCGGCCGCCGGTGACGCCACCTCGCTCGACCTGATCCGCGAAGGCGGCAACCGGGTCGGCCAGGTCATCGCGGGACTCGTCAGCTTCTTCAATCCCGGACTGGTGGTGATCGGCGGCGGTGTGACCGGCCTCGGCCACACGCTCCTCGCCAGTGTCCGGACCCAGGTCTACCGGCAGTCGCTGCCGCTGGCCACCGGAAACCTTCCCATCGTGCTGGGCGAGTTGGGACCGGCCGCCGGAGTGATCGGCGCGGCCCGGCTCATCAGCGACCACCTGTTCTCACCGGCCTGACACCCGGACCGGCAGCACACGGCACCCACCGGAACCACCGGCGGGCGGCAGAACCACCGGAAGCACCGAGACCACCGGTACGGCACACCACACCCCCGGTTCGCGACGCAACACCACCGGAACCACCGGTGCGGCACACCACACCCCCGGCACCCACCGGCGCCACCGGCACACGACACCACACCACCTGAGCCACCCGTACGGCACACCACACCCTCCGGCACATACCGGTACCTGCCGGGATCACCCGCACCACCCGCACGTGTGCCGCCCACACCCGCACCACCGCACCTGGTACAGCCCTGCCCGCTCACCGGCCCGCACCCGCCGAGGGGAATCGTCATGGCACCAGAACCACCCCTGCTCACCATGTCCGGCATCACCAAATCGTTCCCCGGAGTGCGTGCCCTCGACGGCGTGGACCTGGAGGTCCAGGCCGGCGAAGTCCACTGCCTCCTCGGGCAGAACGGCGCCGGCAAGTCCACCCTCATCAAGGTGCTCGCCGGAGCCCATCAGCCCGACGGCGGCGAGATCACCTGGCGCGGCCGACCGGCCGCCCTCAAGTCGCCGATCGCCGCGATGCGCCTGGGCATCGCCACCATCTACCAGGAACTCGACCTCGTCGAAGGGCTGTCGGTCGCCGAGAACGTCTTCCTCGGCCATGAACCCACCACCGCCCGCTTCGTCGTCCGCACCCGCCAGGGCCGTACGGCCGCCGCCGCACTGCTCAAACGCCTCGGCCACCCGGAGATCGACCCGGCCCGGCCGGTCGGTGAGCTGTCCGCCGCCCAGCAGCAGATCGTCTCCATGGCGCGGGCGCTCTCCCACGACGTGCGGCTCATCGTGATGGACGAGCCGTCCGCCGCACTCGACCCCGACGAGGTGGACAACCTCTTCCGGATCGTCGCCGCGCTCACCGCCGACGGAGTCGCCGTCGTCTACATCTCGCACCGGCTGGAGGAGATCCGCCGGATCGGTGACCGGGTGACGGTGCTCAAGGACGGCCGCGCCGTCGCCGTGGGGCTGCCCGCCGAGTCCACACCGACCCGCGACATCGTCGCCCTGATGACCGGCCGCAACGTCGAATACGTCTTTCCGCCGCGCCCCGCGAACAGCGCGGGGACGGCCGGGCGGGCGGAGCCGGTGCTGAAGGTCGAAGGGCTGACCAGAAAGGGCGAATTCGCCCCGGTGGACCTGGAACTGAGGCCCGGCGAGATCGTCGGCCTGGCCGGACTCGTCGGTTCGGGACGCTCCGAGATCCTGGAGACCGTCTACGGCGCCCGCAAACCGACCGCCGGACGGGTCACCGTGGCGGGCAGGCAACTCCGGCCCGGGAGCGTCCGCGCGGCCGTCGCCGCGGGCATCGGCCTCGCCCCCGAGGAACGCAAGGCGCAGGCGCTGCTGATGCTCGAATCCGTCACCCGCAACGTCTCCGTCTCCACGATGTCCCGCTTCTCCCGGGCGGGCTGGATGGACCACGGGGCCGAGCGCCGCGCGGCCCGCGCCGCCACCCGTGAACTCTCCCTGCGCCCCGACAATCCGGACACCCCCGTGCGTACGCTCTCCGGCGGCAACCAGCAGAAGGCCGTCCTGGCCCGCTGGCTGCTGCGCGGCTGCCGGGTCCTGCTGCTCGACGAACCGACCCGCGGCGTCGACGTCGGCGCCCGCGCGGAGCTCTACGCCGTGATCCGCCGGCTGGCCGACGAAGGCCTCGCCGTACTGCTCGTCTCCAGCGAGGTGCCCGAAGTGCTGGGCCTCGCCGACCGGGTGCTGGTGCTCCGCGAGGGCCGCGTCGTGCACGCGGCGGACGCCCGGGAGCTCGACGAGCACCGCGTACTCGACCTAGTGATGGAAGGGAGCCCGACGTCATGACGCAGCCCGTCTCCTCGGCGCAGCAGGGCGGGCCGGACAAGGGGGCCGTCCCCGCCCCGGTCGCCGAACCCCGTGAACCCCGCAAGAACGACGGACCCTCGCGCACCTTCGGACTGCGCGTGGACGTCCGCAACCTCTCGCTCCTCGGCGTCCTCGCCGTACTGATCGCCGTCGGCGGGTTCACCGAGCCCGACGCCTTCCTGGACACCGGAAACCTTCAGCTGATCCTGACCCAGTCGTCCGTCATCGGGGTCGTCACGGTCGGGATGACCTTCGTCATCACCAGCGGCGGCATCGACCTGTCGGTCGGGGCGATGGTCGCGCTCGCCTCCGTCTGGGCGACCACGCTCGCCACCCAGGAGTACGGCTTCGCGGGGATCCTGCTCACCGCGATGATCGTCGGACTCGGCGCCGGCCTGGTGAACGGCGTGCTCGTCGCGTACGGCCGGATGGTGCCGTTCATCGCCACGCTGGCCATGCTCGCCTCCGCCCGCGGGCTCGCCCTCCAGATCACCGACGGCAAGACGCAGATCGTCACCGTCAAGTCGGTCCTCGACCTGGGGCTGCCCGACTCGTACGTCCTCGGCATCCCGCCCCTGGTCATGATGTTCGCCGCGGTGACCGTCATCGGCTGGCTGGTGCTGAACCGTACGACCTTCGGACGGCGTACGGTCGCGGTCGGCGGCAACGCGGAAGCGGCCAGGCTGGCCGGTATCGACGTACGACGGCAGCGGCTCTACCTCTATCTGCTCTCCGGACTGTGCTGCGGCATCGCCGCCTTCATGCTGATCATCCTGTCCGGCTCGGGACAGAACACCAACGGCAATCTGTACGAGCTCGACGCCATCGCGGCAGCGATCATCGGCGGCACCCTGCTCAGCGGCGGACGCGGCACCATCGTCGGCTCCGTACTCGGTGTCCTCGTCTTCACCACCATCACCAACATCTTCGCGCTCAACAATCTGCAGAGCGATGTCCAGCAGATCGCCAAGGGCGCGATCATCGTCGCCGCCGTCCTGGTCCAGCGCCGCACCTCGGCGCACGGGGAGACCTGAGCCCCGGCGCACACCCGGCCGCTCGGCACCTCCCGCCCACCCACCGCCCCGTTCGCCACCTGTGACACGTCACGCACCGGATGAAGGGTTTGACAGCCATGCCAGAAACCAGCCGCAGAGGACTGCTCTTCGGCACCGCAGCCGTCTCCGCGGGCGCCCTCCTCACCGCCTGCACCAGCAACGAGCCCAAGAAGTCGGAGACCGCGCCGAGCAATCAGCCCGCCTCCGACGACAAGCCCGGCAAGCCCGTCACCATCGGCTTCGCGGGCCCGCAAGCCGACCACGGCTGGCTCAACGCCATCAACGAGAACGCCAAGTCGCGGGCCGCGAAGTACTCCGAGGTGACCCTGGAGAGCACCGAGGGCTCCAACGACACCGCCGCCCAGATCGGGCAGGTCAAGACCCTCATCAACAAGAAGGTCGACGTCCTCGTCATCCTCCCCGCCGACGGGAAGGCGCTCACCCAGGTCGGACTGGAGGCGATGAGGGCGGGCATTCCCGTCGTCAACCTGGACCGGATCTTCGCCTCGCCGCAGGCCTACCGCTGCTGGGTCGGCGGCGACAACTACGGCATGGGCCTCAACGCCGGCACGTACATCGGCGAACAGCTCAAGGGCAAGACGGGCGCGAAGGTCGTCGAGCTGGCCGGCATCGACAACCTGGAACTCACCAAGCAGCGCAGCCAGGGCTTCGCCGACGCTCTGAAGAACTACTCCAACATCGAACTGGTGGCCCGTCAGGCAGCCGACTTCACCGTCGAGTCCGGCCAGGCGAAGATGGCCCAGCTCCTCCAGGCGCAGAAGAAGATCGACGCCCTGTGGAACCACGACGACGACCAGGGTGTGGGCGCGCTGCGCGCCATCCAGCAGGCGGGCCGCGACGAGTTCCTGATGGTCGGCGGCGCCGGGGCCAAGTCCGCGATGGACGCCATCAAGGCCGACAACAGCGTGCTGAAGGCCACTGTTCTCTACCCGCCGACGATGGCCGCGTCCGCCATCGACCTCGCCCGCGCCCTCGCGCAGGGCAAGGGCGTGAGCGGCCTGGCCGAACTGGAGATCCCGACCGGTCTCACCCTCTACTCGGCCGTCGTCACCAAGGAGAACGTCGACCAGTACCTGCCGACGGGCTTCAGCTGATCCGCCCCGTAGGAGGGTGCTGACCCTCCTGCCGCACTCACCGAACGACCGACGAGGAGGAAGCCCGGATGGCTGGTAGGGAAGAGACGGATCAGGAGGCCGCAGCGCCGCCGACGCAGCCGCCGACGACGAGCGCGCCGACGCTCGGAGTCGGCATGGTCGGATACGCGTTCATGGGCGCCGCCCACTCGCAGGGGTGGCGCACCGCGGGACACGTCTTCGAGCTGCCGATGAGACCGGCTCTCGCCGCGATCTGCGGACGCGACCGGACGGCGGTCGACGCGGCGGCGGCCCGCCACGGCTGGGCGGCGGCCGAGACCGACTGGCGGGCCCTCATCGCCCGGGACGACGTGCAGCTCGTCGACATCTGCACGCCCGGCGACAGCCATGCCGAGATCGCCATCGCCGCCCTGGAGGCGGGCAAACACGTGCTCTGCGAGAAGCCGCTCGCCAACACCGTCGCCGAGGCCGAGGCCATGGTCGAGGCCGCGGAGCGCGCCGCGGCACGCGGCCAGGTGGCGATGGTGGGCTTCAACTACCGCAGGGTGCCCGCGATCGCCTACGCCCGGCAGCTGATCGCCGAGGGACGGATCGGCACCCTGCGGCACGTGCGCGCCACCTATCTCCAGGACTGGCTCGTCGATCCCGAATCACCCCTCACCTGGCGGCTGAAGCGGGAACAGGCCGGCTCGGGAGCGCTCGGCGACCTGGGGGCGCACATCGTCGACCTGGCCCAGTACCTGGCGGGCGAGCTCCTGACCGGGGTCTCGGCGGTCAGCGAGACGTTCGTACGCGAACGGCCCCTGCTCGCCGGTGCGTCGGCCGGGCTCTCCGGCACCGCGGACGCGGCCGTACGGGGAGCGGTGACCGTCGACGACGCGGCCCTGTTCACCGGTCGGCTCGCCTCCGGTGCGCTCGCCTCGTTCGAGGCGACCCGCATGGCCGCCGGACGGAAGAACGCGCTGCGGCTGGAGATCAACGGGGAGCTGGGCTCGCTCGCCTTCGATCTGGAACGGCTCAACGAACTCTCCTTCCACGACCACACCGAACCGGCCGCCACGGCGGGGTTCCGGCGCATCCTCGTCACCGAACCCGCGCACCCGTACCTGGAGGCGTGGTGGCCGCCGGGCCACGCCCTGGGCTACGAGCACACCTTCATCCACCAGGCCCGTGACCTGGTGCGGACGATCGCCGAAGGGAGCGCGCCCACGCCGTCGTTCGCCGACGGACTACAGGTGCAGCGGGTGCTCGCAGCAGTGGAGGAGAGCGCCGAGAAGAACTCCGTACACACCCCCGTAGTTGTCTAGGAGGTCCTGCGCATGCCCCGTCCCTTCACACTCTTCACCGGCCAGTGGGCCGATCTGCCGCTGGAGGAGGTCTGCCGGCTCGCCCGGGACTTCGGATACGACGGGCTCGAACTCGCCTGCTGGGGCGACCACTTCGAGGTCGACAAGGCCCTGACCGACCCCGGCTATCTGGACGGGCGCCGGCAACTGCTCGACAAGTACGGACTGAAGTGCTGGGCGATCTCCAACCACCTCGTCGGCCAGGCCGTCTGCGACAACCCGATCGACGAGCGGCACCAGGGGATCCTGCCGGCCCGGATCTGGGGCGACGGTGAACCCGAAGGGGTGCGCCGCCGGGCCGCCGAGGAGATCAAGAACACCGCCCGCGCGGCTGCCGCCTTCGGGGTGCGCACCGTGATCGGCTTCACCGGCTCCTCGATCTGGCACCTGGTCGCCATGTTCCCGCCCGTCCCGCCGCACATGATCGAACGGGGCTACGAGGACTTCGCCGAGCGTTGGAACCCGATCCTGGACGTCTTCGACGCGGAGGGGGTGCGGTTCGCCCACGAGGTGCATCCCAGCGAGATCGCGTACGACTACTGGACCACGCACCGCGCACTGGAAGCCGTCGGACACCGGGCCGCCTTCGGGCTGAACTTCGACCCCAGCCACTTCGTCTGGCAGGACCTCGACCCGGTGGGCTTCCTGTACGACTTCCGCGACCGGATCTACCACGTGGACTGCAAGGAGGCCCGGAAACGCCTGGACGGCCGCAACGGCCGCCTCGGCTCCCATCTGCCGTGGGGCGACCCGCGGCGCGGCTGGGACTTCGTCTCCGCCGGACACGGCGACGTGCCGTGGGAGGACGTCTTCCGGATGCTCCGGTCCATCGAGTACGAGGGCCCGGTCTCCGTGGAGTGGGAGGACGCGGGGATGGACCGGCTGGCAGGTGCGCCCGAGGCGCTTGCCACGTTGAAGCGGTACGACTTCGACCCGCCGTCCGCGTCGTTCGACGCGGCGTTCGGGGGCGGCGACTGACGGGTCGCCCGAGGGGCGGCGCCGTCTGAGGGGCGGTGCCGCCGGGCCGGGGCGGGGTGGGCAGGGAGCCCGCCGCCCCGCGCTCACCCCTGCCCTCACCCCGCTTTGTCCTGACGCGGGAAAAAGGTCAACATGACCGCTGCGTAAGGGCTTTCCGTCCTGGACGAACCGGTCTACCGTCCAAATCGTGTACATGACATAACCCGGGTCACCGGCGCCTCTCAGGTCCCGTATGACCTGCGCGGCAGTCCCCGCGCAGAACGTCACGGCAGCACCCGCCCGTACCACCGGCACTTTCCGGAGGACACTCGTGCACCGAACCAGAAGCAGGAGCGGATACGGGAGCAGTTCCCGACTCCGCGTACGTAAATCTCTCGCGCTCCTCACCGGCGGCCTGCTCGCAGCGGCCACTCTCGCTCTGGGCTCCTCGCCCGGAGCGGCCGCGGCGGGACCGTCCTCGCCGGCCGCCGCCGACGTGGCGGCCGAGGAGTTCCAGCAGGTCACCCTCGCCAAGGGCGCGGCCGAGACCGGCGAGCCCATGTCGCTGGCCGTGCTCCCCGACCGGAGCGTGCTCCACACCTCGCGCAGCGGCGAGCTGCGGATCACCGACAGCGCGGGCAACACCAGGGTGTCCGGCGTCCTCCCCGTCTACTCGCACGACGAGGAGGGCCTCCAGGGCGTCGGCATCGACCCGGAGTTCACCGAGAACCGGGCGATCTACCTCTACTACGCGCCCCCGCTGGACACCCCGGCGGGCGACGCCCCCGAGACCGGGACCGCCGCCGACTTCGCCAAGTTCGACGGAGTGAACCGGCTCTCCCGCTTCGTCCTCGACGAGGACGGCACCCTCGACCTGAGCAGTGAGAAGAAGGTCCTCGACATCAAGACGTCGCGCGGCATGTGCTGCCACGTCGGCGGGGACATCGACTTCGACGCCCAGGGCAACCTGTACCTGTCGACCGGTGACGACTCCAACCCGTTCGCCTCCGACGGCTACACCCCCATCGACGAGCGCCCCGACCGCAACCCGGCGTTCGACGCCCGGCGCACTTCGGGCAACACCAACGACCTGCGCGGCAAGATCCTGAGGATCAAGGTCGCCGACGACGGCTCGTACACCGTTCCGGAGGGCAACCTCTTCGCGCCGGGTACGGACAAGACCCGCCCCGAGATCTACGCGATGGGCTTCCGCAACCCGTTCCGCTTCAGCGTCGACAAGGCCACCGGCATCCTGTACGTCGGTGACTACGGACCGGACGCGGGGGCGGCCGATCCCAAGCGCGGACCGGCCGGACAGGTCGAGTTCGCCCGGGTGACGGAGCCGGGCAACTTCGGCTGGCCCTTCTGCACCGGCGCCAACGACCCGTTCATCGACTACGACTTCGCGACGCAGACGTCCGGAGCGGCCTTCGACTGCGCGGCCCCGAAGAACACCTCGCCGCACAACACGGGCCTGGTCGACCTGCCGGCGGCGCAACCCGCCTGGATTCCGTACGACGGCGGTTCCGTGCCCGAGTTCGGCACCGGCTCGGAGTCCCCGATGGGCGGACCCGTCTACCACTACGACGCCGATCTCGACTCGCCGGTGAAGTTCCCCGAGGCGTACGACGGTGACTTCTTCGCAGGTGAGTTCGGCCGACAGTGGATCAAGCGCATCGAGCAGGACAGCGACGGCACCGTCCGGTCCATCAACGACATCCCCTGGTCCGGAACCCAGGTGATGGACATGGCGTTCGGCCCCGACGGGGCGCTGTACGTCCTGGACTACGGCCTCTCCTGGTTCGGCGGCGACGAGAACTCCGCGCTCTACCGCATCGAGAACGCCACCGGCGGACGCTCGCCCGTCGCCGAGGCGTCGGCGAACAAGACCTCCGGCACCGCACCGCTCAAGGTGAAGTTCTCCTCCGCGGGCACCACGGACGGTGACGGCGACGCGCTGACCTTTGCCTGGGACTTCGGCGACGGCGGAACCTCCACGGCCGCCGACCCCACGTACACGTACAAGAAGAACGGCACCTACACCGCCACGGTGACCGCCACGGACCCCGACGGGCGCACCGGCTCGGCCAGCGTCCACGTGACCGTGGGCAACACGGCACCCACGGTGAACCTGGAACTCCCCGGCGACGGGCAGCTGTTCGAATTCGGTGACAAGGTGCCGTTCAAGGTGACGGTCACCGATCCCGAGGACGGCACCATCGACTGCTCCAAGGTCGAGGTCCGCTTCGTCCTCGGCCACGACAGCCACGGACACCCCATCACCACCGTCAACGGGTGCTCCGGCACGATCAACACCACCATGGACGGCGGGCACGACCCGAACGCCAACATCTTCGGTGTCATCGACGCCTCCTACACGGACGGCGGGGGCGGCGGTCAGGCGGCCCTGTCCGGCCACGACCAGTCACAGCTCCAGCCCCGCCACCGGCAGGCCGAGCACTTCACCTCGTCGTCCGGCGTGAAGCTGTACGACAAGGCCGCCGCACACGGCGGTAAGACGGTCGGCGACATCGACAACGACGACTGGATCTCGTTCAAGCCGTACATCCTCGACGGAACGACCAAGCTCACCGCCCGGATCTCCTCCGGCGGCGCGGGCGGCTTCCTCGAAGTACGGTCGGGATCGGCCACCGGCAAGATCCTCGGCTCCGCACCGGTGCCGGTGACCGGCGGCTGGGAGACCTTCCAGGACATCGACGTACCGCTGCGCGGTGTTCCCAAGAAGGCCACCGAACTCTTCCTCGTCTTCAAGGGAGGAGCCGGGGCGTTGTACGACATCGATGACTTCGAGCTCTCCGACAGCCCGCCCGACCGGACCGCCAAGCGGGTCCTGGTCTTCTCGAAGACGGCCGGCTTCCGGCACGACGCGATTCCCGAGGGCATCGCCGCGCTGAAGGAACTCGGCCAGGGCAGCAACATCACCGTCGACGCGACCGAGGAGGCCGGCCAGTTCACGACCAGCAACCTGGCCCGGTACGACGCCGTCGTCTTCCTCTCGACCACCGGTGACGTGCTCAACGCCGATCAGCAGAAGGCGTTCGAGAACTACATCACCACCGGCGGCGGCTACCTCGGCGTCCACGCGGCGGCGGACACCGAGTACGACTGGCCCTTCTACGGCGGACTCGTCGGCGCGTACTTCTCCGGACACCCCGCCATCCAGCCCGTCACCGTCCGCGTCGAGGACCACAAGCACCCCGCCACCGCGCACCTCGACGACGCCTGGGAGCGGACCGACGAGCTGTACAACTACCGCACCAACCCGCGTGACCAGGTGAAGGTGCTCGCCACCCTCGACGAGACCACCTACACCGGCGGCACCATGAAGGGCGACCACCCGATCACCTGGTGCCAGACCTACCAGGGCGGCCGCTCCTTCTACACCGGCCTCGGCCACACCAAGGAGTCCTACGCCGAATCGGACTTCCGCCAGCTTCTCCTCGGCGGCCTGCGGTACGCGGCCGGCCAGGTGAAGGCCGACTGCAAGCCCGGCACCGGATACCGGCCGATCTTCAACGGCAAGACGCTCGAAGGCTGGAAGCAGGCCGGGCCCGGAAAGTTCGACGTCGTCGACGGTGAACTCCGCTCCCAGGGCGGCATGGGCCTGCTCACCTACCAGGCCAAGGAGCTCGGCGCGTACTCGCTCAAGCTCGACTGGAAGATGGAGGGCGACGACAACTCCGGTGTCTTCGTCGGCTTCCCCGAGTCCGACGACCCCTGGTCCGCGGTGAACAACGGCTACGAGGTCCAGATCGACGCCACCGACGCGCCCGACCGCACCACGGGCTCGATCTACACCTTCAAGGCGGCGAACATCAAGGCCCGTGACCAGGTCCTGCGACCGCCCGGCCAGTGGAACAGCTACGAGATCAAGGTCCAGGGCGAACGTCTCCAGGTCTTCCTCAACGGAGTGAAGATCAACGACTTCACCAACACCGATCCGGTACGGAGTCTGAAGAACGGCTACATCGGCCTCCAGAACCACAGCGCCGATGACCATGTGTCCTTCCGCAACATCGAGTTGAAGGAACTGCCCTCCGCCTAGAGCGGTCGTTCCGGCCGACGGCGGGCGGGGCAGGAATCCCGTCCCGCCCGCCGTCACCACCCGACCCCGTTCTCTCGTCGTACAGCGCCACTTGCTCTGCCCAGCCAGGACCCCCAGTAAGGGAGGCAGCCCGTGTCAGCACCCGCCGTTCGTACCGGAGTCTGGTTCATCGGAGCACGCGGCTCCGTCGCCACCACCGCGACAGCGGGGTGCGCGGCGGTCGCAGCGGGGCTCCACCCGGCGGCAGGCATGGTCACCGAGACACCGCCGTTCGCCGACAGCGGGCTGCCCGCCCTCGCCTCGCTCGTCTTCGGCGGCCACGACACCGCCGGCTGCCCCCTGCCCAAACGGGCCGAGGCGCTGGCCGCCGGGGGAGTGCTGCCGCACGGTCTGCCGTCGGCCGTACACTCCGAACTCGCCGCCGCCGACGTGGAGATACGTCCCGGCGGGCCCCTGCCCGGTGACACCCGCGGCGACGAGGAGCTGATCACCGCCTTCGCCGCCGATCTCGCGGACTTCGGGCACCGCAACGGCCTGGCCCGCACCGTCGTGATCAACGTCGCCTCCACGGAACCCGTCCCGGCCCCCGGCGAGCAGCGGCTCCCCGCCAGCTCGCTGTACGCCGCGGCAGCACTCCGGGCCGGCTGCCCGTACATCAACTTCACCCCGTCCACCGGACTGCGCACCCCCGCCCTGCGGGACGCCGTCGCGGGCAGCGGACTTCCTCACGCGGGCCGCGACGGCAAGACCGGCCAGACCCTGCTCCGCTCCGTACTCGCCCCGATGTTCGTGCAACGCGCCCTGCCCGTACGGGCCTGGTCGGGCACCAACCTGCTGGGCGGCGGGGACGGCGCGGCACTGGCCGACCCGGGCGCGGCCGCGGCCAAGAACGCCGGCAAGGAACGCGTCCTCGCCGACACGCTCGGTACCGCCCCCGAGGGCGAGGTCCACATCGACGACGTACCGGCCCTCGGGGACTGGAAGACGGCCTGGGACCACATCGCGTTCGACGGATTCCTCGGGGCGCGCATGGTCCTCCAGACGACCTGGCAGGGCTGCGACTCCGCACTGGCCGCACCCCTGGTCCTGGACCTCGCCAGACTGGTGGCCCGCGCCCATGAGAGGGGGCTGGCCGGACCCCTGCCCCAGCTCGGCTTCTACTTCAAGGACCCGGACGGAGGCCCGGCGGCGCTCTTTGAGCAGTACACAGCACTGCTCGCCTTCGCCGACACACTGCGGGGGGAGCGGTGACGGTACGGGCCTGGGCCGAACTGCTGCGGGTCTCGGCGCTGTTCACCGTTCCCGGCGACGCACTCGCCGGGGCGGCGGCGTCGGGCCGCTGCCCCGACCGCGGCACCGCGCTCGCCGTCGGCGCGTCGCTCTGCCTGTACGAGGCGGGCATGGCGCTCAACGACTGGGCCGACCGTGACGAGGACGCCGTCGACCGCCCGCACCGCCCGATCCCCTCGGGCCGCATCGCACCCGGTGCGGCCCTGACGGCGGCGGGCGCGCTGACAGCCGCGGGCCTGGGTCTCGCCGCCCGGGCCGGCCGCCCGGCCCTCGCCGTGGCCACAGGACTGGCGGCGACCGTCTGGGCGTACGACCTCCGTCTCAAGCACACCCCGGCGGGACCGGCGGCGATGGCTGCGGCACGAGGACTCGACCTGCTGCTCGGAGCCACCGCCACCGGCCCGGCGACCGCCCCTGCCTCTGCTTCCGGCTCTGTCTCTGCTTCCTCCGCCGCCTCCGCTTCTGCTTCCGCTTCTGCTTCCGCTTCTGCTTCCGCTTCGCGTGGCTTCGTGCGCGGTGCGCTCCCGGCCGCCGGCCTGCTCGGGGCACACACCTACGCCGTCACCGCCGTCTCACGGCACGAGGCGCAGGGCGGGTCCACCATCGCCCCCCTCGCGGCGCTCGCGGCCACCGCAGTCCTGGGCGCCGCAGCCCTGCGGGGGCAGCGCGGATCCGAGGGGACGGCCACGGATCCGGGGCGCGGCGGGAGCACAACGGCGACGCACCGGTCGTCGACCGCCCCCGCCGTCAGCAACGGCACCGCCTCCCGCCTCATCCGCACCGCGCTCACCAGCAGCTACGTCCGTACCGCCGCAGGACCCCTCCTCCACGCCGCGCTCAATCCGTCCCCGCCGCTCACCCAGCGCGCCGTCGGCGGAGGCATCCGGGCGATGATCCCGCTCCAGGCCGCCCTCGCCGCCCGCGCCGGAGCCTTCGGAACGGGGCTCGCCGTGATGGGCCTCGTGCCGCTCGCCCGCACCCTCGCCCGGAAGGTGAGCCTCACATGACGATCCGCTTCGGCTACGGCACCAACGGGCTCACCGACCTCCGCCTGGACGACGCCCTCGGACTCCTCGCCGATCTCGGCTACGACGGGGTCGGCCTGACCCTCGACCACATGCACCTCGATCCCCTCGCGCCCGACCTCGCCACGCGCACCCGCCACGTGGCGTCCCGGCTCCAGGAACTGGGCCTCGGCGTGACCATCGAGACCGGCGCCCGCTACATCCTCGACCCCCGCCGCAAACACGGCCCGTCCCTCCTCGACCCGGACCCCGAGGCCCGCGCGGCCCGCACCCGGCTGCTCGTCCGGGCCGTCGGCATCGCCGCCGACCTGGGCGCCCACGCCGTGCACTGCTTCAGCGGCGTCACCCCGCCGGACACCTCCCCCGACACCGCCTGGCAGCGGCTCACCAGCTCCCTCGACCCCGTCCTGGACGCCGCAGCCCGGGCCGGCATCCCCCTGGCGATCGAACCCGAGCCCGGACACCTCCTCGCCGATCTCGCCGGCTTCCACCACCTGCGCGTCCTCAGCGGCGACCCACCACCGCTCGGGCTCACCCTGGACATCGGCCACTGCCAGTGCCTGGAGCCCGTCCCGCCCGCCGACTGCGTGCGCGCCGCCGCCCCCTGGCTGCGGCACATCCAGATCGAGGACATGCGCCGGGGCGTCCACGAACACCTCCCGTTCGGCGAGGGCGAGATCGACTTCCCACCGGTGCTCGAAGCGCTCGACGCCCTCGGAGAGACCGGCTACCACGGCCTCACCGTCGTCGAACTGCCCCGCCACTCGCACGCCGGCCCCGAACTCGCCCGCACCTCCGCCGAATTCCTCCGCAAGCACAGTCCGTCGAGCCGCTGACACCGCCGAAGGGAGCAACGCCATGCCGACCCCGACGACCGCCCCACTGCTGAACCGCGAGGAACTCGACGCACGGCTCGGCGGAGCCGCACGCGCCTGGCTCGACGAAGCCCTCGCCGAAGCCGAACACGCCGCCTCCCACGAGGACACCGGACAACCGGGCGCCCGGTACGCCGCACCGCCGTGGGAACTGCGGTACGCCGCCGCCGGCCGCTACTGCGGACTCGAACACGCCGACTCCGTACGCGTCCTCCTGATCGTCGAGGCCCGCGCCGCGCTGCCCGCCCTGACCCGGCTGTACGAGCAGGGCACCGCCGCCGAACGACGCGCCGTCCTGCTCGGCCTGCACCGGCTCGACCTCGGCCCCACCGCCCTGCCGCTCGTCGAGGACGCCCTGCGCACCAACGACACCCGGCTGGTCGCCGCCGCCGTCGGCCCGTACGCGGCCGCCCACCTCGACCCGCACAACTGGCGCCACGCCATCCTCAAGTGCCTCTTCACCGGCGTACCCGTGGCAGCCGTCGACCAACTGGCGCGGCGCTCGCGCGGCGACGCGGAACTCGCCCGCATGCTCGGCGACTTCGCCGCCGAACGCACCGCCGCCGGCCGCGACGTCCCCGCCGATCTCACCCGGGTGCTCGATCTCACCACTCCCGGCCGCGCCGCCCCCACGGAGGAGTCCTGATGCGCATCTTCGACCCCCACATCCACATGACCTCCCGCACCACGGACGACTACCGGGCGATGTACGACGCGGGCGTCCGCGCCCTCGTGGAACCCTCCTTCTGGCTCGGCCAGCCCCGCACCTCGCCCGCCAGCTTCTTCGACTACTTCGACGCCCTGCTCGGCTGGGAACCCTTCCGCGCCGCCCAGTACGGCATCGCCCACCACTGCACGCTCGCCCTCAACCCCAAGGAGGCGAACGACCCCCGCTGCACCCCCGTCCTGGACGCGCTGCCCCGCTATCTCGTCAAGGACTCCGTCGTCGCCGTCGGCGAGATCGGCTACGACTCCATGACCCCGGCCGAGGACACCGCCCTGGCCGCACAGCTCCAGCTCGCCGCCGACCACGGCCTGCCCGCCCTCGTGCACACCCCGCACCGCGACAAACTCGCCGGACTGCACCGCACCCTCGACGTCGTCCGCGAGTCCCACCTCCCCCCGGAACTGGTCCTGCTCGACCACCTCAACGAGACGACCGTGCGGGACGCCCTGGACAGCGGCTGCTGGGCCGGCTTCTCCATCTACCCCGACACCAAGATGGACGAGGACCGCATGATCGCGATCCTCCGGACCCACGGAACCGAGAAGATCCTGGTCAACTCGGCCGCCGACTGGGGCAGGAGCGACCCGCTCAAGACCCGCAAGGTGGGCGACGCGATGCTCGCCGCCGGATTCGACGAGGAAGACGTCGACCAGGTGCTCTGGCGCAACCCCGTCGCCTTCTACGGGCAGAGCGGCCGGCTCCAACTCGACCTCGCCGCACCAAAACCGCTCCACGAGGGCAACTCCGTCCTGCGCGGCGGGGAGTGAGGCGATGCGCTTCCGGCACCCCGACGGCTCCACCGTCCACCTCTCGTACTGCACCAACGTCCACCCCGCCGAAACACTCGACGGAGTGCGCACCCAACTGCGCGACCACTGCGAACCCGTCCGCAAGCGCCTCGGCCGGGACAGGCTCGGCATCGGCCTCTGGCTCGCCAGGGACGCCGCCCGCAGCCTGATCAACGACCCGTCCCTGCTGCGGTCCCTGCGCGTCGAACTGGACCGCCGCGGCCTTGAGGTCGTCACCCTGAACGGCTTCCCGTACGAGGGCTTCGGCGCCGACGAGGTCAAGTACCGGGTGTACAAGCCGGACTGGACGGATCCGGAACGGCTCGCCCACACCACGGACCTCGCCCGGCTCCTCGCGGGACTGCTTCCCGACGACGTCACCGAAGGCACCATCTCCACCCTCCCGCTCGCCTGGCGCACCCCCTTCGACTCCGACACCGCGGCGGCCGGACGCGCACACACCGCGCTCACCACGCTCGCGCAACGCCTCGACGCACTGGCCGAACTCACCGGCAAGTCCATCCGCATCGGCCTCGAACCGGAGCCGGGCTGCACGGTCGAGACCACCGGCGACGCCATCGCACCCCTCGCCGCCGTCGGACACCGACGCATCGGCATCTGCATCGACACCTGCCACCTGGCCACCTCCTTCGAGGATCCCGACACCGCCGTCGACGCACTCGGCGCCGCCGGCATCCCGGTCGCCAAGGCGCAGCTCTCCGCCGCACTGCACGCGGAGCACCCCCACCTTCCCGACGTACGGACCGCGCTCGCCTCCTTCGCCGAGCCCCGCTTCCTCCATCAGACCCGCACCCGCACCGCCGCCGGGCTGCGCGGCACCGACGACCTCGACGAGGCGGTCACCGGCCGGGCCCTGCCCGACGGCGCCCCCTGGCGCGCCCACTTCCACGTCCCCCTGCACGCGCCTCCCGCGCCCCCGCTCACCTCGACCCTCCCCGTGCTCCGCACCACGCTGGCCCGGCTCGTCGGCGGCGCACACCCCCTCACCAGCCACCTGGAGGTCGAGACGTACACCTGGCAGGCGCTCCCGGCCGCGCTGCGTCCCCGAACCCGCGCCCAGCTCGCCGACGGCATCGCCGCCGAACTCACCCTCGCCCGCGACCTCCTGGTCGACCTCGGCCTCAAGGAGCTTCCATGACCGCAGCCGAGCAGGCCGCCGCGCCCACCCCCCTCCTCGTCCTCGACGTCGTCGGCCTCACCCCACGGCTCCTCGACCACATGCCGCACCTCAAGGCGCTGGGACAGTCCGGCACCCACGCCCCCCTCGGTACCGTGCTGCCCGCCGTCACCTGCGCGGCCCAGTCCACCTTCCTCACCGGCACCACCCCCGCCGAGCACGGCATCGTCGCCAACGGCTGGTACTTCCGCGAGCTCGGCGACGTCCTGCTCTGGCGCCAGCACAACGGTCTGGTCGCGGGGGACAAACTCTGGGACGCCGCCCGCCGCGCCCACCCCGGCTACACCGTCGCCAACATCTGCTGGTGGTACGCGATGGGCGCCGACACCGACATCACCGTCACCCCGCGCCCCGTCTACTACGCCGACGGGCGCAAGGAGCCCGACTGCTACACCCGTCCGCCCGCCCTGCACGACGAACTCACCGAGAAACTCGGCACGTTCCCCCTCTTCCACTTCTGGGGCCCCGGCGCCGACCTCGTCTCCTCCCAGTGGATCATCGACGCCACCCGGCACATCCTCGACACCCGCCACCCCGATCTGGCCCTGTGCTACCTCCCGCACCTCGACTACGACCTTCAGCGCTACGGCCCCGACGACCCGCGCGCCTACCGCGCCGCGGCCGATCTCGACCGGGCCGTGGCACCCCTGCTGGACGACGCGCGCCGCGAGGGCCGCACCGTCGTCGCCCTCTCCGAATACGGCATCACGCGCGTCGACCGGCCCGTCGACATCAACCGGGCCCTGCGCCGGGCCGGCCTGCTGGAGGTCCACACCCAGGACGGCATGGAGTACCTGGACCCGATGGCATCACGCGCCTTCGCCGTCGCCGACCACCAGCTCGCCCACGTCTACGTACGCCGCCCCGAGGATCTCGACGCGACCCGCGAAGCCCTCCGGGACATCCCGGGCATCGATCAGCTCCTCGACGACGAGGGCAAGAAGGCCCACGGCCTCGACCACCCGCGCTCCGGCGAACTGGTCGCCGTCGCCGAGCCGGACGCCTGGTTCACGTACTACTACTGGCTCGACGACGCCCGCGCGCCCGACTTCGCCCAGCTCGTCGAGATCCACCGCAAACCCGGCTACGACCCCGTCGAACTCTTCCTGGATCCCCAGGACCCGTACGTCCGGGTCAAGGCCGCCGCGGCCGTCGCCCGCAAGAAGCTCGGCATGCGCTACCGCATGGCGGTCGTGCCGCTGGACCCGTCACCGATTCGCGGCAGCCACGGCCGCCTTCCCGCGAGCGACGAGGAAGGTCCGCTCATCCTGTGCTCCACCCCCCACGCGTTCACCGGGCCCGTCCGGGCCACCGAAGTGAAGTCCTTGCTCCTCCAGCTCGCCGGCCTCGCCTG
Source organism: Streptomyces sp. NPDC058051 (assembly GCF_042885475.1). Classification (NCBI taxonomy): domain Bacteria; kingdom Bacillati; phylum Actinomycetota; class Actinomycetes; order Kitasatosporales; family Streptomycetaceae; genus Streptomyces; species Streptomyces sp. NPDC058051. Next base: position 51,500 of record NZ_JBHVRW010000022.1, on the reverse strand, counting down.
AGACCGGTCCCCGCCCAGCGTTTCGAGCATCTTCGAGAAAGAGAGAGACCGTGACCGCGTACAACGACGAACCCGGAACGGACCACGCCCTGCGCCGGAGCCTCGGCGTCAGCCGCCGCAGTTTCCTGAGCACCTGCACAGCCGCCGCGGCGGGGGCGATCGCCGCGCCCGTCTTCGGCGCCTCGCCGGCCTTCGCCCAGCCCGCCTCCGGCAAGGGAAACGGCGTCGGCCAGGCTCTGGTCCCGGCGGACAGACGAGGAATCATCCTCTACACCGTGCGCGACGCCACGGGGCGGGATCCGCTCGCCACCGGACTTCCCTCGGGCTTCCGCGGGGTCTTCGAGCAACTGGCCCGCTACGGCTACCGGCAGGTCGAGTTCGCCGGATACGGTCAGCACGCCAACGCACCGGGCGGAAGCAACCTCGAATCGGTGCAGGGCGCGAAGCTGCTGCGCTCGTGGCTGGACGAGTACGGTCTGCGCGCCCAGGGCAACCACGGCTTCATCCCGTCGTCCTGGCCGCTGACCCAGAGCGACCTGGACCAGTTCAAGCGCCACCTCGACATAGCCAACATCCTCGGCATGGACCACATGGGCACCGGTGGAGACCCCACCGGCAGCGCCTACCGGGCCGACTGGGACGTGGCCGCCGACAAGTGGAACACGCTGGGACGGATCGCCCAGCGCGCCGGCATCAAGCTGTACACCCACAACCACGACGCGGCCTACGGCTTCCTGCTCGACGGCGGTCCGCTGGACGATCAGGGCCGCCCGACCCGCAGCTCCGGCATCCGCAAGCTGGAGTACTTCCTCCAGGCCACCGACCCGAAGTCCGTATGGCTGGAGATGGACATCTACTGGGCGCACGTCGCCCAGTACAAGTTCCACACCTACACCGCGCACGACGGATCGCAGCGGGAGAAGATCTTCGACCCGGCGGCACTCGTCAGCCGCAACACCAAGCGCTACCCGCTGTTCCACGCCAAGGACGGCATCGTCAACACGACCAGCGGCGAAGGTTACGACATGGTTCCCTTCGGCACCGGGGTCATCGACTACCGGACGTTCTTCCGCCGCGTCGGGGCGAAGAACTACCACAACCCGATGATCGAGCAGGACAACGCACCGAGCGCGACCGACCCCGCGCAGTCCCTGAACCATGCGCGGATCGGCTACGACAACCTGGCGGCACTGCGCAAGTAGAAATGTCATCAGCACCGGACGGGCGGGCCGCGCCGCACCCGCATCCCTGACGGCGGGGGAGCGGCGCGGACACCCGCCCGATGACGTCAGGCACCGTGCGCTCCGACGAGCGCACGGTGCCTGACGAGGTCATCCCTCGCGGGACCGGGTCAGACTGCTTCCCGGCTGATCGGCTGCGGATTGGGGACGATGTCCCGTACCCGGGGCCGCCCCGGCTGCTTCAGCATCAGGGCGATGCAGGCCGCCACCATGGAAATCCCCCCGGCCAGGGCGTAGGCGCCGTTGTATCCCCAGGCGTCGACCACCATGGAGCCGAGACCGCCGCCGAACAGACCACTGATGAGCTTTCCGCTGTACACCAGCCCGTAGTTCGTGGCGTTGTAGTTCTCGCCGAAGTAGTCCGGGGTCAGAGCGGCGAACATCGGGTAGAAGGCGCCGCCGCCGAAGCCGGAGAGGAACGCGAAGAACAGGAAGAGCCATTCGTTGTGCAGGTTGCCCGCCCAGATCACGCCGAACTGGGCCAGACCCAGCACGACGATGACGAAGACGAGGGTCGGCTTGCGGCCCCAGAGGTCCGACAACCAGCCGACGACGGCGCGGCCGACCCCGTTGATGACGGACATGACGCCCATCGAGGAGGCCGCGACCAGCGGTCCGAAACCCACTTCCTTGGCGAAGTCCACCTGGAACGAGATACCGAAGATGGACACACCCGCCGTCAGCACGATGGTGACCCACATCAGCGGAAGCATGCCCGTCCGGATGGCCTCCTTGGGTGTGTACTGCTTCACCGCGGGAGGATTCTTCGCCAGGCTCGCCGCACTCTTCGCGTTGCCCGCGAAGTTCAGCGGATCGATGTCGGCGGGCCACCAGTTCTTCGGCGGGTCCTTGAAGAACCAGGCGCAGACCGCGACCACGATCAGTACATAGACGCCGATGAGGTCCAGGACCTCGTGGAAGTTGCCGGTGTCGAACGCGTAGTTGAAAATGAAGATGAAGGGTAACGCGCCATAGGCGAAACCGCCGTTCACGAATCCCGTCTTCGCCCCGCGCCGTTCCGGGAACCACTTTCCCACCATGTTGATGCAGGTGGCGTATATGAGCCCGGAGCCCAGTCCTCCGACGACGCCGAAGCCGCAGATCGCCGCGAACACGTTGTCCAGATGCGAGAGCGCGACGAAGCCGACGAGACAGAGTGCGGCTCCGGCGAACATGGCCCGGCGCGCCGTGAGTATCCCTCGCTCGCGCAACCACCCCGCGGGGAAGGCGATTCCCGCCTGGAAGAAGACCCACACGCTCAGGATCCAGAAGGTGTTGCTCTGCGACCAGCCGTGGGCCTCGGAGAGGGTGTCCTCCGCGGAGCCGTACGCGTACTCGGACACGCTGATGGCCATCATCGCGATCCACGGCAGATACACCATGATCTTGCGGTTGTGACCGAGGAGATCCCGGTCCGTCTCACCGACGCGATAGACGCGGCCCTTGCCGTCCGTCACTTCCCGGAACACGGCATCTGGCGCGCCGCCCGGTCGTTCGTCTGTGCTCATGAGTCTCCCCTTGGCTTCGAAAGAACCTGGCCAGCGCCCCCTGTCCAAACTCTCCGTGCCTGGGAAGGGTCAGGTCAGCAGCCCCGCGGCCCTTGCCCAGCGGTACTTCGCACCGAGCGCCGCGACCGGCTTCTCGGTGGTGTAGGGGTAGGCCACGACACCGTGCTCGAAGAGGTACGCGCAGGCCTCCTCGACCTCGGTGTCACCGGCCAGCGACGCCACGACGGGTTTGACGATCCCGCGCTCCCGGAACTCACCGACCACCCGGGCGGTCAGCTCGGCGAAGACCATCGGCGGCGTGACGATCGTGTGCCAGTAGCCCAGGACCAGCGCGTGGATGCGCGGATCCTCCATGCCCAGACGGATCGTCGCCTCGTACGTCGACGGGGGTTCGCCGCCCGTGATGTCGATGGGGTTGCCCGCCGCACCGAACGGCGGAATGAACGCCTTGAAGGCCGTGTCCAGATCCGGTGGGATCTCCATCAGCGCGAGCCCGTTGTCGACGATCGCGTCCGACAGCAGCACCCCCGAACCGCCGGCGCCCGTGATGATGACGATGTTGTCGCCCTGCGGCGTCGGGAGCACCGGCAGCGCCCGCGCGTACTCCAGCATCTCGTTCAGCCCCGGTGCCCTGATCACCCCGGCCTGGCGCAGGATGTCGTCGTACACCGCGTCGTCGCCCGCGAGCGCGCCCGTGTGCGAACCGGCCGCCTTGGCGCCCGCGCTCGTACGGCCCGCCTTCAGCACCACGACCGGCTTCTTCGGTACGGTCGCCCGCGCCGCCGCCACGAACGCGCGCCCGTCCTTGAGATCCTCCAGGTGCATCGCGATGCACTGGGTGCGGGGGTCCTCGCCGAACCAGGTCAGCAGGTCGTCCTCGTCGATGTCGGACTTGTTGCCGAGCCCCACGATCGCCGAGACGCCGGTCTTCGTCGAACGGGCGAAGCCGAGGATCGCCATGCCGATGCCACCGGACTGGGAGGTCAGCGCCACCCCGCCCTTGACGTCGTACGGGGTGCAGAAGGTGGCGCAGAGGTCCTGCCACGTCGAGTAGTAGCCGTAGATGTTCGGCCCGAGCAGGCGGACACCGTACTGCTCCGCGATCGCCACGATCTCGTCCTGCAGGGCCTGTTCACCGGTTTCGGCGAAGCCGGACGGGATCAGGACCGCGTTCGGCACACCCTTGCGTCCCACCTCCCGGAGCGCCGGGGCCACCAATCTGGCGGGGATCGCGAAGACCGCCACATCCACCTCACCGGGAACGTCGGTGACACTCTTGTACGCCTTGCGGCCCAGAATGTCATCGGCCCGGGGGTTCACCGGATGGATCTCCCCGGAGAAGCCCCCGTCGATGAGATTGCGCATCACCGCATTGCCGATCTTGCCCTGCTCGTTGGAGGCGCCGATCACGGCGACCGAGCGCGGCTCCATCAGCCGGCGCATCGAGGCGAGGATCTCCTCGCGGCCGTAGGCGCGCCGGGGCCGGACGGCCCGCGTCGTCAGCAGGATGCGGATGTCCGCCGCGACCGCGCCCTCCGGCGAGGCGATCACCGGATTCAGATCCACCTCCGCGATCTCCGGGAAGTCCGTGACCAGGTGGGAGACCCGCCTGATCTGCTCGGCCAGCGCCCACCGGTCCACCGGCGGCGCGCCCCGCACCCCGCGCAGGATCTCCGCCGCGCCGATCGAGTCGAGCATCGACCGCGCCTCGTCGGCGGTGACCGGTGCCAGGCGGAAGGTGATGTCCTTCAGTACCTCCACCAGGACGCCGCCGAGTCCGAAGGCGACGACCTTCCCGAACGTCGGGTCGGTCACCGCACCGATGATGACCTCCTGTCCCGGCGGCACGAGCTGCTGCACCTGTACTCCGTCGATGCGTGCGCCGGGCGCGTACGCGCGCACGTTCTCGATGATCCGGCGGAACGCGTCCCTGACCTCCGAGGCCCCCTCCACGCCGACGACGACACCGCCCGCGTCGGTCTTGTGCAGCACGTCGGGGGAGACGATCTTCAGGACGACCGGTCCGCCGAGCCGATCCGCGCAGGCCACCGCCTCGTCGACGTCCTGGGCCAACTCCTCACCGGGCACGGCGATTCCGTACGCGTCCGCGACGGTCCTTCCCTCGGGGGCGGTGAGCGCGCTGCGTCCGGCGGCCCGGACGGAGTCGAGCAGTTCCCGCACCCGTTCGTGATCCTGTGATTCGATCATGCTCAGATGACTCCGTTCGTCTTCAGCAGCCGCAGTTCCTCGTCGCCGAGGCCCAACTCGCCGACGTACACCTCTTCGTTGTGCTCGCCGAGCAGGGGCGACGTCACCACGTCCACGGGGGAGTCGGAGAGCTTCAACGGGGATCCGACGGTGGTGAACGTGCCGCGTTCCGGGTGCTCGACCCGGACGACCATCTCGTTGGCGACCAGGGACTCGTCCTCGATGATCTCCTTGGTGGAGAGGATCGGGCCGCACGGAATGTTGTGGGTGTTGAGCCGCTCCAGCACCTCCCACTTGGGCAGCGTCGAGGACCACTCCTCGATGAGCTGGAACATCTTGCCGAGCTTGGGCAGCCGGACCTCGGGTGTCGCCCACTCGGGGTCGTCGGCCAGTTCCGGCCGCCCGATGAGGGCCGAGAGCGGTGGCCAGCCGACCGGCTGCACGATGACGTACACGTAGTCGTTGGGCCCCCCGGGAGCGCATTTCACCGCCCATCCCGGCTGCCCGCCGCCGCTGGCGTTCCCGCTGCGTGGCACCTCGTCACCGAAGTCCTCGTTCGGGTACTCGGCCAACGGGCCGTGGGCGAGACGCTGTTGGTCGCGCAGCTTCACCCGGCAGAGATTGAGCACCGCGTGCTGCATGGCGACGTTCACGCGCTGACCGCGACCGGTGTTCTCGCGCTGGAACAGTGCGGCCAGGATGCCGGCCACCGCATGGATGCCGGTGCCCGAGTCGCCGATCTGCGCACCGGTGGCGAGCGGTGGGCCGTCCTCGAAACCGGTCGTGGACATCGAGCCGCCCATCGCCTGGGCCACCACCTCGTACGCCTTGAAGCCGGTGTAGGGGCCTTCGCCGAAACCCTTGATGGAGGCGTACACGATCCGCGGGTTGATCTCCTGGATCCGCTCCCAGCCGAACCCCATCCGGTCGACGGCGCCCGGCCCGAAGTTCTCCACCATCACGTCCGAGCGGCGGATCAGTTCGGTGAGGATCTCCTTCCCGCGTTCGCTCTTCGTGTTGAGAGTGATGCTCCGCTTGTTGCAGTTGAGCATCGTGAAGTAGAGGGAGTCGACGTCCGGCAGATCGCGCAGCTGCCTGCGGGTGATGTCGCCGGTCGGCGCTTCGAGCTTCACCACGTCCGCGCCGAGCCAGGCGAGCAGCTGGGTGGCGGAGGGACCGGACTGTACATGCGTCATGTCGAGGACGCGCACGCCCTCAAGAGCTTTGGTCATGCCGACGGCTCCTCCGCTACTTGTACATGGTCTGGTTCATCGTTCCGGGGGCGTACGCGTCGGGGTCGACCCACACGTTGATCAGCGACGGCAGCCCGGACTCGCGGGCGCGTCGCAGTGCGGGCGCGATGTCGGCGGGGTCGCGGACCTCCTCGCCGTAGCCGCCCAGCATCTGGGCGAACCTGTCGTAGTGGACGTCGCCGAGGGTGTTGCCGACCCGTTCGCGCGCGTCCCCGTACTTGGCCTTCTGGCCGTAACGGATCTGGTTCATGGAGGAGTTGTTGCCGACGATGCCGACGAAGGGGAGGTTGTAGCGGACCAGCGTCTCGAAGTCCCAGCCGGTCAGGGAGAAGGCGCCGTCGCCGAAGAGGGCCACGACCTCCTTGTCGGGCCGGGCCTGCTTCGCAGCCAGCACGAAGGGCACGCCGACACCGAGCGTGCCGAGCGGGCCCGGGTCCATCCAGTGGCCGGGCGACTTGGGCTGCACGACCTGTCCGGAGAAGGTGACGATGTCGCCGCCGTCCCCGATGTAGATGGAGTCCTCGGTGAGGAAGTCGTTGATCTCGCTGACCAGCCGGTACGGGTGGATGGGCGAGGCGTTCGACCTCAGGCTGGGCAACCGCTTCTCGATCGCGGTCTGTTCGGCCGTTCGGAGCTCCTCCAGCCACACCTTGCGCTTGACGGCCCCGCCGTTGAGCCGCCCGCTCGCGGCCTGTGTCACCGCCTTCAGGACCATTCCCGCGTCACCGACGATGCCGAGGTCGATGTCCCGGTTCTTGCCGACGGTGCGGTAGTCGAGGTCGATCTGTACGACGGTGGCGTCGGGGGAGAGCCGCTTGCCGTACCCCATGCGGAAGTCGAAGGGTGTGCCGACGATCACGATCAGATCGGCGTGGGAGAAGGCGTACCGCCGTGACAGCTGGAAGTGGTGCGGGTCGCCGGGCGGCAGGGTGCCGCGGCCGGCCCCGTTCATGTACGCGGGGATGTTCAGGGTGCGTACGCACTCGACCGCCGCGTCCGTGGCCCGGGTGGTCCACACCTGGCTGCCCAGCAGGATCGCCGGCTTCTCGGCATGCACGAGGAGATCGGCGAGCCTCTCCACGGCGTCGGGGTCGCCGGCTGTGCGGGTCGACGCCCGGTACTGCCCGGCCTCCGGCACCCTCGCCTTCGCGACCGGGACCTTGGCGTCCAGAACGTCGCGCGGGATCTCCAGGAAGGACGGGCCGGGCGCGCCGTGGTAGCACTCGCGGAACGCCATCGACACCATGTCCGCGGCGCGGGCGGTATCGGGCACGGTGGCGGCGAACTTGGAGATGGGCGACATCATCTCGACGTGCGGCAGGTCCTGGAGCGAACCCATCTTGTGCTGGCTGTGGGCCCCCTGGCCGCCGATCAGCAGCATGGGGGATTCGGCACGGAAGGCGTTCGCGACGCCCGTCACCGCGTCCGTCGTGCCCGGTCCGGCGGTGACGACGGCACAGCCGGGCTTGCCGGTGATCCGGGCGTAGCCGTCGGCGGCGTGGGCGGCGACCTGCTCGTGGCGCACGTCGACGACATCGATGCCCTCGTCGACGCAGCCGTCGTAGATGTCGATGATGTGGCCGCCGCAGAGGGTGTAGACGCGTTCCACCCCCTCGGCCTTCAGGGCCTTGGCGACCAAGTGCCCACCGGAAATGAGTTCCTGGCTGTCCTCGGGCATGGCGAATCCTGTCCCTTCGTAGGGGGGCGGAAGCCGCTCCAGCGCCCCCGGGCGGTGGATTGCATACAGTCGACGAATACTGTATGAACCTTGTTATCCCGCATTCGATGGGTGGTGTCCAGGGGGCGTGCGTACTTTCACAGCCGGCGCGATCAGGAGTGGCGACGGCTCTTCACGGGCAACGGGCACGGCATCTCTTCACCGGGCGCGGCACAGCCGTGCACCTGGCCGCGGCATCCGTTCACGGAACACGGCTTCACGGAACACGGCTTCACGGAACACGGCACAGCGAGCGCCCGGGAGGAGGTCCCGGGAGGGGATCCGGCCTCACCCAATGCCCTGGCGGTCGGGAAGGAGCGCGAACGCCCGCTCGGTGACGTCGGGTACCGCGTGCTCCACCGACTTCACCAGGAGCGCACGGTGTCTGACGAGCGCTCCCTTCCGGCCCTCGGGCGCCAGCGCCATCAGATCGTCGATGGCCGCCAGCATCCGGCGGGACACCTGTGGCTGCCGTGCCGCGCACCCCCGGATCTCCTCGAAGGCCAGATCCACCAGATCGGTCCACTCCGGCAGGTCCCGCACAAGCCGCACCGCACCCGTCCCGTCCCGGTGCCGCGCCGCCCCGAGCGGCAGGTGCACCACGGCGGCCAGCAGCCGCACGATCCGGTCCAGGCACTGCACGGCCGTGGTGGGATCGTTCACCGCCGGCGACAGGGCCCGCAACGCGATGTCCGAAAGCTGACGCAGCCCGAAGGCCGGATCCTGGCACAGTGTGCGCTCGCTCCCCACCGAGAGCGTGTACCTCAGCATCCGCCGGGACGGAGCGTCGCCACCGTGCACGGCCAGCACCGGCATGCCCGGCACCAGGAAGTCCCCGATCCGCGGAATCAGCCGCAGCACCACCCCCTGCCGCGCAGCGGCGCGTACCAGCCGCTCCGCGTTGACCTCGCGCAGCACCCCCGCCCGCCCCGAGTGCCCGACCAGAGCGGTCTCCGCCCCGAGCGGCAGTTCCTCCCGCACCCCATCGGGCATGCGCCCCAGTACCTGGAGGGATTCACGGGTGATGCGATCGACGAGCGGCCCCACCTGCATGAGCCGCAGCGTCGAGCTCACGTACGCGATGAACAGCAGCAGACTCAGGCCCACCAGGGCCAGCGTCAGCATGCTCTGCAGAAGAGGCACGGACGTGACCCGCCGTGGATCGCTCTCGCTCTCGTACGAGGTCAGAACCAGCAGCGAGAACGAGAACGTCGCCAGGAACACCGTGAGCGTCAGCTTGCTGATCCGGCTCCTGACGAAGATCCTCACCACCCGGGGCGTGAGCTGGCCGCTCGCCATCTGCACGGCCACCAGCGAGATGCTGAAGACGACACCGATGAAGGTCATCATCGCCGAGCTGATGGTGGTGACGATGGTCCTGGCGTCGTCGGCGAACCTGTTCAGATCGGCGATCTCCTCGTACGCCCGCTCGTCCCGCAGATGCGTGAGGATCGCCGTGTCGAGTGCCGCTACGCCCCACCACAGGGCGAAGGAGCACAGCAGCCCCACCGTCGGTGCGAACCAGAACGTATCGCGCAGATGCTCGCGCAAGGGGGACAGCGCCCGGAGTCGCCGAAAGCCGCGATCACTCATGCCCGCGAAGGTAGCCCGGCCGCCACCGCGACACCGGGACGCCGCCCGGCGAACCTTCGGACGCACCTCATGCGGTCATCCGACTACGAAACGTGCGCCACGCTCCCCGGCGCCCGCGGAGAGGGCCCCCGCACGGCACTGACCACCGAAAATGCAGGTGAGAGGCACCCCGAACCCCTGGTATTGTTTTCTTTGTCGCCACGGGAAACCGAGGCCGACCACCTGGTCCGGGTGGCGGAATGGCAGACGCGCTAGCTTGAGGTGCTAGTGCCCTTTATCGGGCGTGGGGGTTCAAGTCCCCCCTCGGACACCAGCTAAGACCCCACTTCACGTGGGGTCTTTCTGTTTCTCCGGCTGTGGCGTGACCAGCCACGTGACCAACAGCCGAGCGAACTTCCTGGTCAGACCAGGGATGACAGGCCGAGTCGGCCCGCTCCGGAAGCGGCCAGCCGCCGCGCTCCGTCCTTACGTGAGTGCCCGTACCGGGCCATGGTGCAGCCCGGCGAGTGATGCCGGACGTCGGCGGAGACCTCGACGGGGTTCTCCCCGGCCTGCAGGTCGTTCGTGACCTTGCTGTGCCGCCAGTCGTGGATGGGGAAGTCCTCGGGCAGGTGGAGCCGGGTGCGCCACCGTGCCGGCGGCGCACGCCGGTAGCGGCGTACACGGTCCACAGCGGGGCGTCCCGCAGGCGGTGGTGGGTCAGGCCGCCGTCACAGGCCCGGTTGCCGCACGGCTCCCGCACGGTTCCCAGGAACCGGGTCGTCTGACCGTCGTCCAGGGTCGGATATTTCGGATACTTCGACTCCTGCGCCCGGATCTGCCGGGCCGTGGGAGGGTGCGCCGTCGCGGCGGGGTTGACGGGTGTCAGCTTGGGCACCGCCGCCCCCGGCGCTCCGGACAGCATGTTGTGCACGTGGCGCACCGGCTTGGCCTCGATCGGCTTGCCCTTGTTGGTCGGGCACGGGGCTGTTTCCAGCAGCCGGTACAGGTCGTCAAGGGTGTCGTCGGTGACCTCGCACAGCTTCACGCCGCCGATGTGCGGCTTGATGTGCGGATGGACATGACGACCATGTTCCGGATCAGCCATGACCATTGCGGCGACGTTCAAGGCGTCCCTCGGGCGTCATGTCGGTGTCACGCCGAGGGCGTCAAACCGGCGTCATTGAAGGCGATCGACGACCGGTGAGACCTCGGCCGCGTCCAGTGCCTCGTGAAGCCCTTCCAGCGAGCGGCTGAAGGCGGTCGTCTCGCTCACGCGGTTGGTGAACACCCGCTGCGCTGTGATGGTGGACGCCGCTCCGCCCAGGAACGCAGTACGTAAGTTCACTTGTGCCATCTGGTCTCCTCAGGCGACATCGCGTGGGTCCTCGCTCGCAATCGGCGGGGACGCATCCATCAGGCGACCGTAGCGCGATCATGGATGGTCCCGAAAGCAGGGCACTGCCGCCACAAAGCACATCGCTCGCGCCGCGCCCCCTTCGAGACGATACGCACCCGCAGGTTCCTGCCGCTCCACCGCCTGGAGCCCGCCGCATCGCTGTACAACCTGAGGCCGTGCAGGCGTCAGGCCCTCGCTCCACGGGTGATGCGGTACAGCACGTTCGGACGCAGTGGCCCTTCGGGCTCGGTGGGGTCGTCGAAGTCGTCGGCCGGATCCCGAGTCATGCCGATCCGGCGCATCACCGCCTGTGAACGAACGTTGGTGGCTGTTGTGACAGCGAGGATCTCAGGAAGCCCAAGGGTGTCGAAGCCGTGGGCCAGGACGGTCAGCGCAGCCTCGGTGGCGTAGCCCTGGCCCCAGGCCGAGCGGGTGAGGCGCCAGCCGATCTCCACTCCTGTGAACAGCATGTCGTCGTCCACTTCGTCCAAGCCCGCGAAGCCGATGAACTCGCCCGTGGCCGCCACCTCAACCGCCCACCACCCGTAGCCTCGCTGGTCGAACTCGGCCTTGAACCGCGCCACGGAGGCATCGCTCTGTTCGCGGGTGAGCAGGTCGCCCAAGTGCTCCCGAACCTCGGGATCGGCGTTCATCGCCGCCCACGGTTCAAGGTCGGAGTCACGCCATTGGCGCAGGACGAGGCGATCGGTGCGCAGTTCAGCCATGCTGCCAGCCAACGTGAGCTCTGGCCCCGAGGCAATTTATTTTTTCCTCTGGGTGGCACTTCTGGGTGGCACCGCCACCCAGAAGTGCGGATCGCTCCCGGCACGAACGAAGGAAGCGACCACCGATTCGGCGAACCCATGCGATCACAGCGCCGGCGGTCTCTCCGCGCCAGGAGCGTCAAGGATCAGCTCGACGTCAACCATGGCGGGGTCGGCTTCCCGCGGGTCACGGTGGACGAGGCGGGCGGCGCGTGCGAGCGCGCGTCCTTCGGAGGTGCGGCGGGTGGCTCGCTCCGCACCTCCGGCCACGCACCGGACATCCCGGGCGTCCGCTGTCGCCGCGGCGTCAGAGTTGCGCGACGGTGATGACCTCGTGGCACACCCGGTAGGGGCGGTCCGCCTCGACCTGGAGGACCCAGGTGCCCTCCGGCGCCGTGAGTTCGGCAACCATGCCGCCCGTTCCGTCCGCGTGCAGTGTCACCGGCTCGGCGTCCTCGATCCGCCGGCCGGGAGCGGCGAGCCGCGCCCGGAACGTTGATTCCGTGACGGTCGGGCCGATCGCGCGGACGCTGAACGGCTCCCCGGCGACGGCCAGTTCGGGGACGTCGAGGCCGAAGGCGGTGTCGCCCGAGAGCATCTGGCGTGTCGGCCTGCTGCCGCGAATGGCGGCCAGTTGGTGCCGGAGGGACTCCGCACCGGCCATGCCGGCGTGTCGCTCACCGTTCCACAGGACCTCGTCCTCCCTCTCCAGCGTCCAGCGAGCGATGCCCGAACCCTTCGGGACCGTGCCGTCCCCACTCCAGTCGCCTTCGTTGTCGAAGTGGGTGGGGAACTCCAAGGATCCGTCGACGCCGACCACCACACCGTGCGTGGTGGGGTGGCCGGTTCCCACGAAGCAATGGACCCGGTAGGGCGGTGCGGTCAGACCCGCCTGGTTGCGCTCCCAGGCGTCGTTGATTTCCTGATGGAAGCCGAACGCCTCATCGACCAGAGGGCTCGGAAGGTCCGGTACGGGCACGCTGGTCAGCAGGCGCCTCTTTCTGCGGCCCGCTTCCAGGACGGCGCCGTACACGGGAAGCAGTTGGGCGACGGACGGGAAGGACCGTGCGAGAGCGGCCAGCCCGGCGTTGACCGACAGCACGCGCTCGACCACCCTGGTGGTCACCCTCTGAGGCTCCCACGCGTGCCCGGTCAGGACCCGGAGGGCCTTGGCCGCGCCTTCGAAGGGCGTGCCCAGGGTGACCAGGGCTCGCGTGTGCTCCCGGCCGCCGAGGCATTCCAGGTAGTAGCGGGAGACCAGACCGCCCATGGAGTGAGCGATCAGGACGAGCCTGGGCGGATCGTCGTGAGCCTCCGGATAGACCTCGGGCGCGATGTGCCGCCACTCGTCCAAGGCGGCTTCTGCCCTCGCCCGGAGCCGGTGGGCGGTGAGCCGGTTCGACAGCCGCCAGTCGTAGGGGAACACCACGTACTGCTTGGGATGCGGGCCCTTGCCGCCCCTGCTCTCGTCGGTCCAGCCGAGAGCGGTCCGGACATCCGGGTATCCGAGGCAGGAGAGGAAGCCCGGGAACGCCTCAGGACCCTTGAGCAGCTGATCCGCGTCCAGTGCGAAGGGCTCCTCGGGTGCCTCGTCACCGATGCCCTCCGGGAGCGTCAGCCCCTGCGCGGCCGTGCCTGGGTTTCGCAGGCTCAGAAGTGCCTGCTTCGACTGATTCCAGACGTCCTTGCCGTCGCGGGTCAGCCGCGTGCCGAGAATGCCCGGCACGAAGACCACCAGGTCATGGTTCACGTTGCCTCTCACCTTCTGCTGTTCTGACGTACTGCGGCGGTGGTCGCGCGCGGAACGCGGATCAGGTTCGCCTCAAGGCGGTCTCCAGCCGCTCCCGGGGAATCCTCACCTGGTCACACCCTCTGCGGCCCTGAAGGAAGAGCGTCAGGCCCTGCCGCGGGGAGCGAACGGCACACGCCGTGTACACGTCGGTGCCCCGGTACGGGATCGCCAGCTCCGGGATCCACTCCCCGCCCGTCACGTCCCGGATCGCCACCGTCTCCTCCCCGCCGAAGGCCAGCAGCAGGGGCCGGGTCGCCGGGCCCACGAAGGCGAGCGCGGTGGGTGTGCCATGGGGAGGAGTGCACCGGCGGGACAGCCAACGGCCTTCGTCGTACTCGGCCAGGTGAAGGGCGCCGGCCTCGATCCACGCGAGGAGAGGCAGGTCCTCCTCACCGTCGTGACGGGTTGTCAGGGCGATACCCGTCAGACGGTCGGGCACGGCGGCGCGAGAGTCGCGGAAGGCGAAGCCGGCCTCGCCGCCTTCCCACAGGGTCAGCTTGTCGCCCTCGTTCGCCACGACCCAGGTGCGCCCGGAGGCCGTGTGCGCGGCGACTTCGGACACTTTGACCTCGGCGGCGTGAAAACGCTGCCGAGGCGTCCAGCGGCCGTCTTCCCGGGTGCAGGGGACCACATGCCTGCCGTCGGGCACGAACAACCAGGGACTGCCCCCGGGACCGGACACCAGGGCGAGGCTGGTGGTCATGTCCCCCGCATCACCGCTCAGTTCGACGGGGGTGTCCTCGGCAGCCCCGCTCAGACCCCCGTCGAGCCGCCAGAGACGGACCCGACGCCCGACCGCGGCGGCCACGGTCCATCCGCCGACGCTCCACAGCGCCGACATGGCGCTGACGTCCGCCCCGACCTCAAGCACCGTGTCGGAGCCGACCTGTCCACGCAGCGGGTCGTGCAGGCTGAGCAGCAGCCGCTGATCCCCTTCCCGTACCAGCAGCACAGGGGCCCCGGGCGCACCCGCCGCGACGGCGATCCCCGCCCGGGAGTACCTGCCGCGGGGCCGCTGCGTGGGATCGGTGCCGGGCAGGGCCGCGGTGTCGATCACCCGGACGTCGTCGCCGTCCCCGACCGCCAGCAGACCGGTCCCCCGAGGGTCGAACGCCAGTCCGCTGCGCTGGCTGGTCAGTTCCAGAACGGTGTTCACCGCGTCGTCGTCGAGGCTCCGGATCCGGACCCTGTGGCCCTCGTGCAGGGCGATCAGCGTCAGCTCGCCCTTCCGGCCGAGAGCGATCTCCCGTGCGGGGGAGGTGAGTTGAAGCACACGCGTGATGTGCGGGGCGTCGCGACGCCCCGCGGTGACCCTCCAGACCGTGACCTGCGCACGCTCGGTGCCTCCTTCGGCCATCGCGATGAGGCCGCTTTCGGGGCCCTCCGGGAGGGCCGCCGCGGCATAGCGTCGGCCCGGTTCCGTGGGCAACGGCCAGCTGTCCTGCACCAGCGGTCGATCGCCGTAGAGCTTGACCCGCAGTTCGTGCAAGGTCACGGCGTCCGCCGCGGTGAGCAGGAAGCAGCGGTCGCGCAGGCTCAGCAGCGCCACCCGCTCAGCGGGCACCGGCAGGACGTCGTGGTGTACGTCGGGGGCGTCGGCCGTGTGTGCGGGGACCATGGCCCAGCGCCAGGCCCACACACACCTGCCGTCGGCCGTCACTATCTGGACGCCGTCGCCGCAGCGAGCGGCGTCCAGGGCACTGATCCGGCCGTCCCACGTGTAACTCCTGCGGGGCCGGCGCTCGTCGCGCCACCACAGGTGCAGCGCCCGGCCGTCGTGGGAGACGGTCATGCGTCCGCGCCGCGCGGCCGTCTCGCGGATCTCGGCGAACACGGTGCGCGTTCCGTCGCCGTGCGCACGTCTGGTGTGGACGTACGCGCCGGTGTCCGTACGGCGGCTGACGATCTCACCGCGGCCCGCGATGGAGAGCGTGCCGCTGCCCGTGGGATCCCAGCTCAGGGCGATGGCCCCGCCGAGCGGGGCCGGCAGGGTCAGTTCCGGCGGCTGAGGTTCCGCCTCGGTCCATACGTCGAGCCAGGGCTGCGACGAGAAGCCCGGGTGACGGCTGAGTTCGTCATGGATCTCCGGATGGCCGACGAACGCCTCGGCCCTCAGGATGGCTCTGCGCCGTTCGGGCAAGGTGTGGTCCCGGAACCACGGGCCCACCCGCCGGTACAGCGCGGCACCGTCGCAGGTGGCGATCAACTGCCCCGTCAGCGTCAGCATGACGTCCGGGGCGGTGGCGACGAGGAACCCCGGGTCGCGGAAGAGACGCTCAAGGGGGTGTTCCTCCTCCAGCTCCTCGGCGGCCATCGGACTCCGGGCCGCGTGCGCACCCAGATACGTGAGGGTGTAGTCATCGGCCCGCCCCCAGTCGTCGGAGGGCCTGTGGAGTGCCTTGAACACGCGCCGGTGCGCCGCTCCTTCGCTCCAGTGGCACCCCTTCAGGAGCGCGGTCCCGTAACTGGCGTGGTCGAGCCGGTAGAGCGGCCGCTGCCCCGGCCGCCGCTCACTGGTCACCAGCACCCCGTCGATCCGGCGGATCACGGCGTCCAGCATCTCGCGCGTCATCCTCGGGCTGGGCTCCTGGCGCAGTTCGTTGGCCAGGTGGAGCCAGAGTTCCCGGTCGTCCAGACCGGGGCCCTGGACCACGGCGAGCGGCAGGAGCAGCTCGGCGCAGCGGCCCCGGCCGTCGGGGTCGAGCGCGTTCAACTCGTCGGCCATCCGCTCGTGCAGTTCTCCGCCCCCGTCCCGGATGAACGAGTCGAGTTCCTCGGCGGCGAGCGGCCGGGACTGGCGGGCGAGCTCACGGGCCACCAGTTGCGCCACGAGGAACCTGCGACCGCACCGCCGCGACACCCGGGAGGCCGTCTCCTCCCGCAGCGGCGCGGCGTCGGTGCCCGCGTAGGGGGAGCCGGAGGTCTCGGCCAGGATCGATGTCACGAGGGCGGCGATGTCGCCCTCGGCCTCCCGGTCCCGGTCAAGGGCCAGGTCGGGCGATGAGCGGTCCAGGGCGTCGAGCAGTGATTCCTCGGTCCTTCCGCCCGTCGCCTGCCGCGGGTGGGCGCGGGTGCCGACGATCAGCTTCACACCGGGGCATCGGGAGAGGGGGTTGAGCAGCCTCCGGGCGATCTCGTGCGCCTGCCCCGGCATCGCCTCGTCGAGTCCGTCGACGATCAGGGTGATACCGCCGACCCGTGGCACCGCCCCGCCGATGAGGTCCACGGCATCCCGCGCGGTGGCGGACGCATGGTCCGGAACGTCGACTCCCAGCGGGGCCAGCGCCCTCATGAGGGAGCGGGCCAGGGAATGCAGCGACGCGCCGTGGCAGGACACCGCACCGTGGACGGAACCCGGCCGCGGCACGGACTGCGGCGGCGGCTCGGGAACCAGCGACGCGGTCAGCCGCGGCACGGACAGCAGCGCGAGGCGGGCAAGGAGCGCTGTCTTCCCGGTCCCGGCCGGCCCGGTCACCACGACCATGCCGCGGCTCTGGGAGGCGATCCAGGTGACCAGCCGACTCAGGGGGCGCACCCGCCCGGAGAACTGGTGCGTGGGAACGCCGCCGATGACCGGGCTGAACAACGCGGGCGTGAGCCAGGGCTCGCGGTCCGGCGGCAGGACGGCCGAGTGGTAGGCGGCGTCGGTCGAGTCGTAGTACGGGTTGTGGAGAAACCGCCGGCTCAGGGGGTGGCTCTGGACGGACGACGGTCGCTGCTCCGGGTCCTCGAAGCCCGCTCCGGAGGCCCGCAGGTCGATGGCCTCCAGCAGGTCCTCCACGTGGAGGAACGGCGAGGTCGGCTCGAACGGCCGCACCCTGTCGTGGAGTTCGAGACTCTGATCGGCGAGCACTTCCTCAAGCCAGTCGACCCACAGGCTCTCCTCCATCTGTCGGTCGGCCCCCGCGGTGGCCAGGACGGCGAAGCCGCGCCGAGGCAGGTCACGGCTGCCCTTCGGGGCTTGGGACTCACGCAGGGGTTCGAGCAGCCTCGCACTTCCGGACAGGCTGTCCTGCGACTCGCAGGCGTCGATGATCAGGAGCACATCGGACGTCTTCGCCTTGGTGAGTTCATCGAGCAGCGTGGTGAACGGCATGGCCCGGTAGGGGTCGGGGTGCGGGTGGCCGCGCGTGTAACTGTCGCGGCAGGCAAGCACATAGCCCGCGTCCGTCGCGTGTCCGTGGCCGGTCCAGTACAAGATCTTCCGGGTCGCGTCGTCCTCGACGAATCGCCGGATGCCCGCGACGACGTCGCTCCGGGTGCCGTCGCCCTCCAGCTTCGCCGACCGCCCGAAGCCGAGGCGGCCGCACAACTGCGTGAACCGGTTGCGCGCCTGGAGGACGTGCCTGCGGTCGCGCAGCCCGTCGCGCTCCCCGTATGCGGCGATGGCCACCGTGCCGACCAGAGCGGACGACCGGAGATCCTCGCGTCTGATCTCGTACTCGACCGACATCACCGCCCCCTTCGCGCCTATACTGAGCGATCGACACGATGCGTGTCGACGAATCGACAACTGAGCCCAGTGAAAGGCCCGTTGGTAACCTCCATGGACCGTTTTACCGTCGTCGGACGCCCGACTGAATGCCATGTGTTCGAAGGTGACGGGACTCGGGTGATCACCGAGGAGAACATGCGGGTGAAGTACGTGCGCGAGCGCGTCCGGCATCCTCAGGAGATTACCGAATGGCGTCGTGAGATCGAAGCGGAAGAGGCCCGCAAGGAAGCCGCCGGGGAGCCTCACTTCTGGAACAACCCGCGTTTCGCGGTGCAACGCCTGGTGGCCACCCGCACCCACGCGGCCGAGGATCCGGTCGCGACGCTGACCCTGTGCGACGCCGACTACTACGACTTCCTCGCCACGTCCATCAACCTGAACCGCAAGCAGAAGAACGGGTTGACGCTGCGTCAGCAGTACATGGACGGCAAGGACCCGCTGGACGCGCCGCCGTTCATGTTCTGCAGCTTCGGCGTCAATGTCGCGGTGGAGACGGGCAAGGACGGCAAGATGCTGTTCTCCCACCGGAGCTCCCGGGTCGCGGGACCGAACCGGTCCAAGTGGAACTCGTCCGCGAACGAGGGCCTCGCCAGCAACCACGACCTCTCGCCCGACGGCCAGGTGAGCCTGCACGCCGCGGCGCGACGAGCGCTGCGGGAGGAACTGGCCGTCCTGGACGGGGACGAGGTCGATCTCGAACTGCTCGGCTTCGGATTCGATCTCCGTAACAACCAGTGGGCGGCGTTCTTCCGGGCCGTGCTCCCCGAACTGTCCGAAGACGACCTGCGGGTGCGTTGGAGTCGGGGTGTGGAGGACAAGTGGGAACATGACCGCCACGCCTTCGTGAACGCGGACCCCGAGACCGTGCTGCGCTTCCTCCGTGACGAGCCGGAGGAGAAGTGGACGCCCTGCGCCCCGGCTCTCTTCTATCTCGCGCTGGTGCGCGGAGCGGTCCGTGCCGACGGTGGCAATCCGGACGCCCGATACGACGTCGAGGCAACCGAACGCCGCGTGGTGGAGGAAGCCGAGGACGGGGACGATGCGGCGTAACGGCCGACTGCGGCGCGGGCGGTACTGAGCGATCGGCACCCGCCCCGGTCCAGTCGGTGACCACTTCGACGGCCGGTCTCCGCGGTCACCGCGGACAGTCGAGTCGACGCACCGTCAGTATCGCCCGGCAGACGCTTCGTTGGGGCAAGCATGACGTAGCGTGGCCCTTTTGGTGGTGTTCGAAAGAGAACATCGCACGGCATCGTTCTGCCTTCATCGGTCGTGAGGGCACCGAGGGGTACTGGGATGAAGCTCTGCTTCCTCGTCGAAGAGCTGTACCGGCATGACGGATTGCCGCTTGGTGTGGCCCGACGACTGTCGGAGTGGGGACACCACGTGGACGTGGTGCGACCCGGCAGCTCGCTGCTGCGGATCTCGGAAGAGGTGCGGGCGGGCACCCATGACGCCTGGGTGCTCAAGACCGTCTCCGGCGGCCCCGGGCTCACTCTGCTGGAGGCCGCGGCGGCCGTGGGCATGACGACGGTGAACGATGCGCGATCGATCCGTGCCGTGCGTGACAAGGTCCTCACCGCGGTCATCGCGCGCCGGCACGGACTACCGGTTCCGGTGACCTACGCGGCGCCTCGGGCCACCCTGTTCGCGGATGTTCCCGACGAGTGTTTCCCCCTGGTGGTCAAGCCCGCCGAGGGCAGTTCGGGGCGGGGGGTGCGGCTCGTGCCGGACCCCGGGCACCTGATGGAGACCGAGCAGGAGGGGGAGGGGCAACTGATCGCACAGCCCTACGTGCCCAACTCCGGTTCCGACCTGAAGGTCTACTGTCTCGCGGGCGAGTTCCACGCGACCGTGCGGCGCTCCCCGCTCCACCCGGACGGCCCGGTCGAGGAGGGAGCCGTCCCCCTGCCCGCGGAGGTGGCCGCGGTGGCGGCGAAGGTGGGGGCGGTCTTCGGCCTCGATCTGTACGGCATCGACGTGGTGCTCGGCCCCGACGGCCCCGTGATCGTCGACATCAATGACTTTCCGAGCTTCCGCCAGGTGCCCGACGCCGTGCCCCGGCTGGCCGGAGCCGTCCTCGACCTGGCCAGGGCGGGAAGCACCGCCAGGACGGGGGTACTCACCCCTGCCCCGCGCATCCCCGCGCAGCCGCAGAACCCCCAGGGGCAGCCTCATCCGCGTCCCGCTCCGCGTCCCGGAGCGGATGTGCTCACGGCCGTCCCGGGAACCGTCCAGATATGAGGGTCTGCCTGCTGACCGACAAGCCGGATCATCCGCTGCTGGCCGCGGCCTCCCTCGTACTGACCGAGGCGGAGCATCAGGTGGGGTTCCTGAACCCCGACACCGGCACCGGACCCCCGTCGGAACTGGTGAACCCGGACGCCCTCGCGGACGTCTACCTGCTCAAGGCCCACACCTCCCGGGCACTGGCCCTCGCCCGCTTCCTCGAAGCACACGGTGCGCGGGTGGTGAACTCCGCCGCCGCGACGGAGCTGTGCCAGGACAGGAGCCGGATCGCCGCCGTGGCGGGGGCCGCCGGCCTGCCGATGCCCCGGACGGACACCCTGGTCGCGTTCTCCGATGCCCTTCTCGCCCAGGATCGGCCCCGGAGCGGCTATCCGCTCATGGTCAAGAGCCGCCACAGCCGGCGCGCGGACCTGGTCGCCCGGGTGGACGGCCCGGCACAGCTCCGGGACCTTGCCACGAAGTGGCCCCACGAGCCCGTGGTCATCCAGGAGTTCGTCGCGAACAGCGGCTGGGACCACAAGCTGTGGGTGATCGCGGGCGAGGTGTTCGCCGCAGTGCGCCCCGCCCCGGTCGGTGCCCCGCCGGACGGTGCACGGCCGGCGCCACTGGTCCGTGACCTGCCGCGGGACTGGATCCGACTGGCTCTCCACGCCGGGGAGGTCTTCGGCCTGGAGGTCTACGGGGTCGACCTGCTGGACCGCGCGGGGTCGCCCGTCGTCGTCGACGTCAACGCCTTCCCGGGCATCCGCGGGCCCAAGGGCGCCCCGGCCGCACTGGCAGCCTTGGCACTACGGCCTCTCGTGGTACCGAACCCGCCGGGTCCGGCCCTGGACCGGACCCCCGGCCCGTACGGGGTGTCCGGTAATCCGCGGCGGATCAGTGAGGTGCCGTAGCTGTCGTCGCGCACCCCCCAGGGCTGACGGGACAACACTTAGTCTGGACCGTGCGGGCAACGGGCCGAGGAGAGGGAGAACGGGTGACCATCTGCGGTACGGAGGACGAGGGGTCCGTGCACAACACCCTCTCGGGGAACGCGGTGGTGGCCGGGCCCTTGGTCATGGCCAAGTACGTGGGACAGATCGCGCTGTCGCCCAGTGCTCCGAACGTGCCACCCAGCCAGGTGCCGCCGCCCAGCCGCTGCTTCGTCAACCGCACCGCGGAGTTCGCCGCCCTCGGCGCGGTCGCGGCGTCGTACTCCGCGGAACGGTCGCCCGGCATCGTCGTGGTGACCGGGCTCGGCGGCGTCGGCAAGACCCAACTGGTGGCGAACTGGGTCGGGCAGGACATGAAGGAGCGCTGCCCGGACGGTCAGCTGTACGTCGATCTCGACGACCACCGGCGCGACGGGGCGGTCGACACGGCCGGAGTGCTGGCCGGGTTCCTGCGGGCGCTGGGCGTGCACGAACAGTACGTGCCGCCGGGGCTCGCCGAGCGCACAGGGCTGTTCAGGAGCCTCACCGCCGGCCGGGCCGTGCTGGTGGTCGCGGACAACGTGCATCATGCCCCGGAGGCACGGCCCCTGATGCCGCCCAGTGGCCTTCTCGTCGTCACCAGCCGCAGACGCCTGCCCTCGCTGGAACTGGACGGAGCGGTGTCGATCGTCGTGGACCCGCTCGACGTGGGCGCGGGCGTGCAACTGGTACGCCGCTGGCATGTCACGGCCGCCGAGGACACCGCCGCCGAGCTCGTACGGCTGTGCGGCGGACTGCCACTGGCCCTGCGCTCCGTGGGGGAGTGGCTGGGCGGACGGCCGCACCTGCGGCTCGACGACGTGGTGCGCGCTCTCGCCGCCGAACACGGCCGCGCGGCGGGGGAGCCGGAGGAAGTGGCCGCGGCCGGGACGAGGACGGGTGGGACGATGACGGGCGACACGGGTTCGGGAAGCGTCGGGGCCGCGCTCGACACCGTCGTCGGATGGCTGGACGACGACACCCGGGACCTCTACCGCATGCTCGGGCACCTGCCGCTGAAGACCGTGAGCGGCCCCTTGCTCCGGGCCGCAGGCGCCGCACATGTCGACAGCGCCCTCGGGGAACTCCTCACCGCGCATCTGGCGGTCGCCGCGGAGGCCGAGGACGGCGTCCCCCGATATCGCCTGCACGACATCGTCCGCACCCATGCCCGCACGCGCGCCGCGACCGTGTCCGCAGAGGAGCGCCGGACCGTGCTGCGCGCCGTCGTCGACTTCTACGCCGACGCGGCCGCGCTCGGGGACGCGGACATTCTCGGGGCCCGGCTGCGCCTGCAGGAGCCACCGGCGCGTTCGATGAGCGAACTCTCCCCGGACGCACCCCTCTTCGCGGACCGGGCCGGCGCCCTGGACTGGCTGGACGCCGAGCGGGCCAACCTCCTCGCCGTGCTGCGCGCCGCCGCCGGGGAACAGTGGTACGGCTCCGTGTGGCGCCTCTGCGAATCCCTGTGGGCGCTCTACCACAGCCGCAAGCACCACGCCGACTGGATCGAGGCACACCGGCTGGGCACGGAGGCCGCCCAACGGGAGGGCCGGCCGGACGCCGAGGTCCGCATGCGCAACCAACTGGCCCGTGCCGAGTACGAACTGGGCGAGTTCGAACGGGCCGGGCGTGAGCTGGCGGCGGCGGCCGAACTGCTCGACCTGGTGGACGATCCCCGCCTGAGCGGCGCGGTGTGGGAGAGCCAGGGCCTGATCGAGCTGGCCCTCGCCCGCCCCGACGCCGCCCGTCGGCTCTTCGAACGAGCACTCCACGCCAACAGTGCGTGCGGTGACCGGCACGGCATCGTGGTGCAGAGCTACAACATCGGGCAGGCACGGGTCGCCGGAGAGCACTGGCAGGAGGCCCTCGACGTGCTGGAAGGCGCCGCGGCCACCGCCCGGGACAGTGGCGACGTACCCATGCTGCCCCGAATCGGCCTGGTCACGGCCCGGGCCCTGATGGGTCTGGAACACTGGGAACGCGCCGCCGAAGCCGTCGTCATGGCGGCCGACCAGGCAGCTCGGTCCAAGCAGTACGCCAAGCTCGACCAGGCACTCTCCCTCCTCACGCAGCTGGCGGAACGGACGGACGACACGCCGCTGCGGGAAGCCTGCGACGACAAGCTGCGCGAACTCCGTCTGCGGGTGGGCATGGCGCCACCGGCCGAGTGATCCCACCGGCCGAGTGATCCCACCGGCCGGGTGACCCCACCGACGACCGCCACCGCCCACCCCTTTCACCGTCCGGAGCCACTGTTGACCTTGGTGCCGTCGAAGCTGCGCCGCCGGTCCACCCGGGCCGTCCGGCACGACCGGTCCCGCTGGAACACCTGGGAGCCGCCGAAGGCCGCGGTCCTCGGTGTGGCCCGCACCCTGACCTCCGCGACCCGGTTGCTCGACGTCATGCGGCTGCTGCGGGCCGAGGACGGCATCGAGAAGTACTACACGGTCAACCCGGGCTCGGCGTTCGGCGACGGTCTCGGCGAGTACCTCTCCGCCATGGGGGTGAGGGTGCTCACCTGGGACGAGGCCACTCGGCGTCCGTTCGACCTGGCGGTCGCCTGCTCGGTGCATCCGACGATGAGACGGCTGGACGCCCCGCTGATGGTCCTGCCGCACGGGGCCGGCTACAACCGCCTGGTGGCGGAGTCCACCGGGGACACCGAGACGCCCGCCGGGCTCTCCCGGCGCGAACTGATGTGGCGGGGCCGGGTCCTTCCCGCCGCCATCGGCGTCTCGCACCAGGATCAGATCGACCGGCTCGCCGCGACCTGCCCGGAAGCGGTCCCGTACGCCGTGACCGTGGGCGACTGGTGCTTCCAGCGGATCAGGGCCAGCATGTCCCGCCGCGATCACTACCGGGCGCGGCTCGGTGCGGTCAACGGCCGTCGGCTGGTGGTCGTCCACTCCACCTGGAGCAGCCACTCGCTCCTCGGCCGCCATCCCGGCCTGCCGCTGCGACTCGTCACCTCGCTGCCCGTCGACGAGTTCGCGGTCGCGGCCGTCTTCCATCCCAACGTCTGGGCACGCCACACCCCTGACGGCGTGTTCGACCGGCTGGGCGAGGCGATGGACGCCGGACTCATGGTCATCCCGCCGCAGGAGGGGTGGCGTGCGGCGGTCGTGGCCAGTGACTGGGTGGTGGGCGACCACGGCTCCACCTCGTTCTACTCGGCCGCCGCGGACCGCGTCACCCTGCTGGCCGCGACCGGGCTCGACGAACTGGATCCCGCGTCCCCGGCCGCGGATTTCGGCCACCGGGCTCCCCGGCTCGACCCCGACGGCGATGTGCACGCCCAACTCCTGGACGCGGCACGTCGCTACGACCCCGACACCCTGAGACCGGTGGTCGACCGCCAGCTCGCCTCCGTGGACGACTCGGGTGCGTTGACCCAGAAGCGGATGTACGCGTTCCTGGCACCGCGCGGCGTACGGACGCCGCCGCACGCGCCCTGTCCCACCCCTGTCCCGGCACCGGAACCGGCCTGCCGCCCCGCGCCCACGGCCTACGACGTCACCGGTGCCCGCGACGGGACGGGAACCGTCGACGTCCGGCGTCGGCCCCTCGTCGCCGGACACCACACGGAGGCCAGAGGCTTCTACGCCGTCACCGACGAAGAGAACCACCTGCTGTGGAGACAGGCCGCCGAGGTCGTCGCCCGTACCGCCCCGGAGGCCGAACTCCCGGCCGCGGAGTGGGTCGACCGCGAGAGCCGGCGCTTCGAGCACGCGAATGTCGTGATCGCGGCTCTCGACGCGACCCGGTGTCTGGTCCGGCTGCGCGGCGGCCGCGAGCTGGAGGCCCGCACCGAGCGGGAGTGGGGCGCACGGCGGCCACCGCTGGACGCGGTCGTTCTCGGTGCGGCCGTCAACGTCTGGCTCACCGACACGGCACGCAAGCGCGACGAGGACCTGACGAACGGCCTGTCGGTGCGAACCGGGGACTGGCAGATCCGTGTGGCCTTCTCCGCGCGACAGAACCGGTGAAACGCCGCTGACACGACCTGTCCCGGCGGAAGGGCCGTGCCGACCCGGTGCCGTGCCCAGGCGCGGTCGGGTGACCCCGTGCCGGGGCGTCGGACCCGGACAGTGCGGCATACGGACTGTGGCCCGGTCCGCCGTCCCTCTAGGGTGGACGGGTTGCTTCCGGCCCTGCCAAGGCGCCCGGGCCGCACCCTGGTTGCCCAGTACAACCAGCGGAAGGGAGTGCTGTCGAAGCGCTTCGACACTTCTCTGGACACGGTCTTCGGTCAGGTCTACGCTCGGAAACATCTGCCCATGTCACAGACTGATCCGACCCCTTCGAAGCGCTTCGCCCCCTTCGGTCGTCACGTGGCACTGGGTGTGCCGATACCCGCAGTCGTCCTGTGATGGAGAACCCTGAATGGTCACCCTTGCCGAGGTCGCCCAGCATGCCGGAGTCTCCGCGAGCACGGTGAGCTATGTCCTCAGCGGCAAGCGGTCCATCTCGGAGGCCACCCGTGAGCGGGTGGAGCGAAGCATCCAGCAGTTGGGATACCACCCCAATGCCGGTGCGCGGGCGCTCGCGAGCAGCCGGTCGAACATCATCGCGCTGATGGTCCCGCTCCGCACCGACATGTACGTGCCCGTGATGACGGAGATCGCCTTCGCGGTCGCCACGACCGCCCGTACGCACGACTACGACGTCCTGTTCCTCACCGGAGAGGAGGGGCCGGCCACCGTGCGGCGGATCGCGGGCAGTTCGCTCGCCGACGCCATGATCCTGATGGACGTCGAACTGCACGACGAGCGGCTGCCGTTGCTGCGCGAGAGCGACCGGGCCGCCGTGCTCATCGGGCTGCCCGCCGAGACGGACGGGCTCACCTGCGTGGACCTCGACTTCGAGGCGACCGGGGCGCTCTGTGTGGAGCACCTTGCCGGGCTCGGGCACCGCGAGATCGCGTTGATCGGGGAGGCGGCAGCCGTCTACGAACGCCACACCGGATTCGCCGAGCGGACCGTCGACGGGGTGCGCGCGAGGGCGCAGGAGTCCGGTGTGCGGGTGCTGCACCGGCCCTGTGAGGGGGGATACGCGGCGATGGCCCAGACGCTGGCCCGGATCTTCGACGAGCGGCCGGGCACCACGGGATTCATCGTGCAGAACGAGTCCGCCGTGGAGCCACTGCTCAATCTGCTGCGTCAGCAGGGACGGGCCGTGCCGGAGGATGTGTCGGTGGTCGCCATCTGCCCCGATCAGGTGGCCCTGCAGGCCTCGGTCCGTCTCACCTCGGTCGCCATTCCGGCGCAGGAGATGGGGCGGCGCGCCGTCGAACAGGTCGTCGCGAAACTGAGCGGTCGTGGGACGGACGAAGTCGAGTTGCTGGCACCGGAGTTGACGGTGCGCGAGAGCAGCGGGCCGGCGCCTGCCGGGTGACCGTGCCGCGCACGGGCCGGCCCGTGCGGCGGCGAAGCCGACGGGGGCGGACGGTGCGGCTGCCGGGGCCGGTGCGGACCTGCTGAGGGCGCGTCGTGCCATGGGTTGTCCCTGCCCGTCGGTGGTGGAAGGACGCGCTACCGCGGTCGCAGAGCGAGCACACGGTCCACGCCGGCCGTCAGCTCCAGCACGGTGACGGGAGTCTTGGCGGAGCACGGGGCGGACGAGGTGGAGGCGGTGGCGTCGCGGGAGTCGGCGACAGCGAGCCCCGCGCCCGTACGCACGTCGATCCGGGCATCGCGGGTCGGACGAAGGACCGCGGTGGCGTGACCGTCGCCGGACCAGGACAGATCCACGCGAGCGCCGAACCTCGTCCGTATGCCGCGCAGTTCACCCGCCGGGAAGGCCGGAGGCAGCGCGGGCAGCAGGACCAGCCGGTCCGGCGACGACTGGACCAGCGCCTCGATGACGGCGGCCGGCAGGGCGTGGGCCGCGTCGGCGTTGTACACATCGCGCGACGGATAGTGCGCGCTCATCAGCGAGTCGTGGAAGAAGTCGCCGTCCAGTACGGCGTGCAGCGCGGCGGAGAGCCGCTCGCCGTCCCGCAGCCGTGCCGCGACCAGCGCATGGTGCAGATGGCCGTGGGCCGAATCGTTCTCCGAGCCGCGCAGTTCC
Source organism: Streptomyces sp. NPDC058051 (assembly GCF_042885475.1). Lineage (NCBI taxonomy): Bacteria > Bacillati > Actinomycetota > Actinomycetes > Kitasatosporales > Streptomycetaceae > Streptomyces > Streptomyces sp. NPDC058051. Next base: position 24,279 of record NZ_JBHVRW010000022.1, on the reverse strand, counting down.
AGCGCACGGTGTGCGGCGGCGGCCAGATCCGGGGTGTCGTACGGGTTGATCAGGTCGAGCGGCCAGACGGGGTAGAGGTGGCTGAGGTGGCGGTGGTCGTAGGTCTCCTGGAGACCGGGCCACGCCCACTCGGCGAGTGCGCCGTCCTCGTTGACACGGTAGGGCGGCAGCCGTTCGGCCAGGGCATGCCGGCGGGCGGCGGACGGGTGGCCGGGGGAGAGCGTGGCCGCCGTGGTCAGCGCGTGACGGGCAGCCGCGATGTCCATGGTGGCGTTGACCGTTCCCCAGCTCGCGTTCGCCGGGCGGTTCTCCGGCGAGTACGAGGGGACGACGGCGAGTGACCCGTCGGGGCCGCTGCGGGTGAGGAAGTCCTCGTAGAAGACGGCGACTTCGGCGAGCGCGTCGACGAGTCGAGGATCGGTGGAGCCCGTGGTCTCGGCGTGCTCGACGAGCGGCTGCAGAAGCCAGTCGGCGCCCGCCGTCCACAGATGAAGCGGATAGGCGCGCTGGAAATGACGGGTGTGGCCGGACTCGCCGTCCGTATGGGACGGGGCGACGACCCCGCGCGCGCCGAATATCTCCCGGGCGTTGTCGCGCCAGTCGGGCAACTGGCCGTAGACCAGGGCGGCATGGGCCTCGGACACCTCGTCCAGTGCCGCCGGTGCGGCGGAGGCGATCTGCAGGTTGAGGTTGGCGTTCGTGGTGAACGCGCCGGACCAGGCAGTGTCCCAGTCGCCGGTCCACAGGCCGGTCAGCCGGGGCGGAAGCGCTCCGGACGAGGACAGCAGATGGTACCTGCCCGCCGCGAAGAGCCTTTCGAGGAGCGCGGCACTCCCCGGTCTGCGCGTCAACTCGCTTCCCGGCAGGGCACGTTCGTCCGGGTCGCAACGCAGGGTGAGTGCCGCGCGTTCGAAGGCGGGGCGGTGCAGAGCCTGATGCCGGGAGAGTAGCGTCGCGTAGTCGGCGGACGGCAGTGCGGCCCATTCCCGCGCCGGATCCAGGTCCCCCGCATGCCGGCGCACCCGGGTCAGAAGCAGCACGCTGCGCGCCCCTTCGACGCGGATGCCGTCGCCCGCCACCGATACCTTGCCGCCGTCCACCCGGGCGGCGGTGACCCCGGTGTACGCGAGCTCGCTCCCCGGATAGCCCACCCGCAGCGCCAACCGGGCGCCGTCCGGGGTCAGTACGGTGCTCCGGCCGACCGCCAGGCCCGACGGGGCGCCGGGCAGTACGGGATCGAGCGTCAGATCCGCCGCGATCCCCAGCCGGGTGACGTACTGGACGATGACGTCGTCCGCCCGGGACACGAACGTCCGGCTGCGCCAGTCACCGTGCACCGCGTCGATCTCGCCCGTGGCGAAGTCGACCGTGCGCCGGTACGGGGACGGTCCCGATGCCGCGACCGGTTGCGGAGCACTGCGGAAACGGGTCTGGAAAGCGGGGTGGAAGGGCTGCACCCACAGCAGGGGACGGCCCGCCCCGAACCGTTCCGCGGCAGTGGTGTCCCCGGCCAGGAGCGCGTCCTGGAGGCGGCCCAGCTGATCGGCGAGACGCGGGGGACGGGCGTGCTCGCTGCCGTTGGGGCGGACCAGGGTGTGGTGGTTGACGATGACCCGGTCGTCCACCGGATCGCCGTACACCATGGCGCCGTGGCGGCCGTTGCCGCTGAGGAAGGCGTCCTCCCAGCGGGTCGCGGGCCGCGGCTCCCAGGTGCCGTGGAAGGGCGCCTTCGCGCGCCCCGTGCCCGTGGTGTGCGAAGGGGCTGACCTCACGCCGGCGCTCATCGCCCGGCGCTGCCGCGCAGTACGGCCACGCCGTAGCGGCCCAGCTCCACATGGCCGTCCACCGTCCTGCCGGTCAGCAGGTCCACGTGTGCACCGGGGACGGGCACGGTGACGGTGGACCGGCCGTGATGCAGCAGGAAGAGCAGGTCGCCCCGGCGGACCGCCTCCACTCCGCTCGGCAGCCCGGCCAGCACCGGACGTGCGCCGGCCTCCTCGACCACCCGGCCGAGCAGGGTGCGCAACGCCGCCGGCTCCGGCAGGGTCGACACGTACCAGGCACGGCCCCTGCGCAGCACCGCGGGGAGGCCGGCCAGCTCACCGTCGCGGTACGCGGACACCACCTCCGTGCCCGGTTCCGGTTCCAGCTCCTCCGACCAGAGTCCGGCGCGAAATCCGTCGCATTCCACCGTCGTGTCCGCGTCGAGCGGCCACCACTCGTGGAGCGTACGAATGCCGAACAGCTCACGCAGCCGCGCGTCCATGCCACCCGGCCTGACCCGGTCGTCTGCGTCGGCGATCCCGCTGAAGAAGCCGCAGACCAGTGTCCCACCGCCTCGGACGTAGCCGACCAGGTTGTCGATCGCGGCATCGGTGAGCAGATAGAGATGGGGTACGGCCACCGCTCTGAAGCGGCTCAGGTCGCCCTCGGGGCGGGCGAACGCCGTGGCGACACCGCTCTCCCAGAGCGCCCGGTGCCAGCGCTGGATCACCTCGGTGTAGTCGAGGAGGCCGGACGGACGCCCTTCCTGCGAGCCGGCCCACCACGCGTCCCAGTCGTGCAGGATCGCCACCTCGGTGGGCACGTCCGTACCGCTGACCGCGCCACCGATGGTGGCCAGTTCCGCGCCGAGCCGCTTGACCTCGCGGAACGTGCGGCCCTCCTCGCCCGCGTGGGTGAGCATGCCGGAGTGGAACTTCTCCGATCCCTGCCGGGACTGCCGCCACTGGAAGTAGCAGACGGCGTCGGCACCGCGCGCCACCGACTGGAGCGACCAGAGCCGGTTCAGACCGGCCGGCTTGGGATGGTTGACGCCCCGCCAGTTGACCGGGCCCGCCGCCTGCTCCATCAGCATCCAGGGGCCCGCCGCCTGCGAGCGTGTCATGTCGGCGAGCATCGCGTTGTACTGGCCGCCCAGCGGGTCCTTCGGATCCGGGTAGATGTCGACGGAGACGATGTCCTCCTCGGCCGACCACGCCCAGGCGTCCTGTCCCGACCACAACGGCATGAAGTTGGTGGTCACGGGGATGTCCGGGCTGTGCCGGGCGACGATGTCGCGCTCCGCCGTGTAGCACTCCAGCAGCGCGTCGGACGTGAACCGCTTGAAGTCCAGCATCTGCGTGGGGTTCCTCATGTACTGCGCCTTGCGGGGCGGCAGGATCTCCGGCCAGGTGTCGTAGCGCTGGCTCCAGAACGCCGTGCCCCACGCCTCGTTGAGCGCCTCGACCGTGCCGTAGCGCCTCTCCAGCCACCGGCGGAAGTGGGCAGCCGTCTCGTCGCACCAGCAGTGCGTGCAGTACTCGTTGTTGATGTGCCACACCGTGAGCGCCGGGTGATCCGCGTACCGTGCCGCCAGGTCCTCGGTGAGTGCGGCCGCGTACCGCCGGTAGACCGGTGAACTCGCGCAGAACTGCTGTCGCGATCCGTACCAGACGACCGAACCGTCCTCGGCGCGCGGCAGGGTCTCGGGGTGCCGCGCTCCCATCCAGGGGGGCGGGGACGCGGTCGGAGTGGCCAGTACGACGCCGATGTCATGGGCGTGCATCAGGTCCATCATCCGGTCGAGCCAGCCGAACTCACGTGCTCCGGGCCGTGGTTCGAGCTTCGCCCAGGAGAACACCCCGAGAGTGACGGAGTTGACCCCGGCCTCCTTCATCAGCCGTACGTCGTCCTTCCACACCTCCTCGGGCCACTGTTCGGGGTTGTAGTCGCCGCCGAACAGGATGCGGCCGCGGGCGGCGTCGCGCAGGGATGGCATCGGTTTCTCGTTCCTCGTTCCGGATCTTCGTACGGGGTGCCGCGGCCGTGCGTGCCCGGACAGACACGGCCGTGGACGCGGGGGCCGCCCGTGACGACCTCGCCGGTCCGGCCCCACGGGCGGCTGTCGTCGTCGATCCGACGGGGGCGGCGCCCGCGTCGTCAGGGGGCGCGGACCGGCGAGGACGTCACGGGCGGATCGGCGGGGCCGGGGCTGACGGGTCAGCCCTTGACGGCGCCTGTGAGCATCCCCTTCTGGAAGTGCTTCTGGACGAACGGCGACAGCACGGCGACCGGGATCAGCGCCAGCACCATGACCGCCATCTGCACCGAGAGGCTGTTGATCTGGCCGCTGCTCACCGCGGCCCCCATGGCTCCCGGCGGCACCTGGTGCTGGAGGACCAGTTGGCGCAGGATCATCTGCAGCGGGTACTTCTCGCTGTCCTGGATGTAGAGCATCGCGTTGAACCACTGACTCCAGTAGCCGACCGCGTAGAAGAGGGAGATGACGGCGATCACCGCACGGGACAGCGGCATGATGATCTGGAGCAGGATGCGCCACTCGCCGGCGCCGTCGATCCGGGCCGCGTCGATGAGTTCCGGTGCGGTGTCCATGAAGAAGCCGCGCAGGACCAGGATGTTGAACACGCTGATCGCACTGGGCAGGATCATCGACCAGTAGCTGTTGCTCAGGCCGATGCCGGTGACCAGCAGATAGGTCGGGATGAGTCCGGCGCCGAAGAACATCGTCGCCATCAACGTCATCAGCAGCTTGCCGTGCGCGAAGGAGTCCCGTCGGCTCAGCCCGTAGGCGCAGAGCACCGAGACCACCATGCTGAACGCCGTACCGACGACGGTCAGGCCGATGCTCACCAGGGCGGCCCGGGTGACGGCACCGCCGCTGAGGAGTTCCTTGTACGCGACGAAGGTGATGGTCTTGGGCCAGACGACGAGGCCGCCGGCGTCGTTGATCGTCTTGGTGTCGGAGAGGCTGGTGACGATCACCACCCAGAGCGGCACGAGCACGATCGCGCAGATCGCGACGAGACCGAAACCCTTGAAGGCGAGACCCGCCTTGGTGGGCTCCTCCTCCCACACCGGCCGGGGTTCCGTCCGCAGCGCACGCCGGAGCCGTGATTCCTCGGGCTCCGCGGAGGGCCGCTCCGTCCGGTTCCTGTCCTTGTCCGTTTCCAGGAGAGTCGTCATTTCTTGGAGTACACCCCCTGCTCGCCCAGCATGTGGGCGACCTTGTTCGCACCCAGCACCATGGCGACGCTGAACAGTCCCTTGAAGATTCCGGCGGCGGCCGCGTAGCCGAAGTCGCCGGTCTTGATGCCCGTCCACCAGATGTAGGTGTCGAGGATTTCCGAGGCGCCCGGTCCGACCTGGTCGCGCTGGAGCAGAATCTGCTCGAAGTCGAGGTTGAGGGCACTGCCGACCCGCAGGACGAGCAGGAGTGCGATCACCGGGCGCAGCGCGGGCAGGGTGACATGCCACATGCGGCGCCAGCGCCCCGCGCCGTCGACGGCCGCGGCCTCGTACAGATCGGTGTTGACGGCGGCGAGCGCGGCGAGGAAGACGATGACGCCCCAGCCCGCGTCCTTCCAGATGGCCTGGCCGGTGACCAGGAACTTGAAGAAGCTCGCGTTGGTCATCAGGTCGAAGCCCTCGTGACCGTGTTCCCGCAGCCACTGCGCGACCAGGCCGGCACCGCCGAACATCTGCTGGAACACGGTGACGACCAGGACCCAGGAGAAGAAGTGCGGCAGATAGACGACGGCCTGCACCCAGGCCCGTACCCGCGCGCTCATGATCGTGTTGAGCAGCAGGGCGATGGCGATGGGGATGGGGAAGAAGAGGAGCAGCTGGGTGAGGAAGATGACCAGCGTGTTGACGAGGACTTCCCAGAAGCGGTAGTCGTCGAAGATCCGGGTGAAGTTGTCGAAGCCGACGAAGGGGCTGCCGGTGATGCCCAGGTCGTACACGTCGTAGTCCTGGAAGGCCACGATGTTCCCGAGCAACGGGATGTAGTTGAAGATCAGCAGCAGGGCGATGGCGGGCAGCGTCATCAGGATCAGCGTGCGGTCCCGGCGCAGGCGCAGCCGCCAGGTGATGCCGTTCGCCGCCGGTGAGGTCCTTCCCGCGACCGCGCGTTTTCTGCCGCTCTTCCCGCGGCGGCCCTTGCGCGGCGTGCCGTCGCTGTCCTCACTGCCGCTCTCGTCGGCGCCGACCCGGTCCGTGGCCCGGTCGGCCGAACGGTCCGTTCCGGTCGCGACCGTGGCTTGTGGCTTCACCATGTGCTCCCCATGTCATGCTCTTCGCCCCGGCCGCCGGGCGTCCCTGCGCCCGGCGGCCGCCTCGCTGTCCTGCGTACGGTCCGTTTCCGCCGTACGGGTCAGTTGCCGGAGCCGTTCTTGTCGAGAACGTCCTGGTACCAGTCGCGCAGCTTGTCGCCGCCGCTCTTCTTCCACGTCGTCACGGCGGCCTCGATGTCGCTGACCTTCTTGCGGCCGCGCCGGATGTCCTTCTGCAGGTCGTCGAAGGGCGTGTACAGGGAGGCGTACCGCTGCGGTTCGACGACCTGCATGCCGAAGAAGAGCGGCTTCTTGATGTGCGGGGCCTGCCGGGCCATCCAGCCGGCGTAGTCCTTCACCAGCTGCGGCTCGTCCGGGAACGCGATGGTGTGCGGCGGCTGGGCGAGGAACAGGAACGTGGCGGGCTGGGCCTCCTGGATGCCCTGCGGGGTGAAGGCCGGCACTCCGTCCTTGACCGTGTAGTGGGTGTCCTTGACGCCGTAGTTGGTGAGCATGAACTCCTCGGTGCCGTACGGCGCCGCGGCGAAGTCGACGAGGCCGAGGAACTCCTCGATCTTCTCCTTCGGCAGGTTCTTGTTGACGAAGGTGAAGATGCCGGCCGGGTCGCCCTGCCACAGAGTCGGCGTTCCGCCGTCGTGGTTGAAGAAGTCCAGCGCCTGCATGTCGAACTTCGGGTTGGCGGCGGCCTGTTCGGTGACCATGCCCTTCCAGCCGCCGGTGCCGTCGTTGTACATCAGGACGCGTCCGCCGGTGAAGCGGATCTTGGAGTCGGCGTCCTTGCCGGCCTCGGCGTCCGGGTGGACGTAACCGCCGTCGTGGAGCTTGCGGGCGAACGCGAGTGCCTCGCGGTACTCCTGCGTCTCGATCTTGTGGACGAGCTTGCCGTCCTCCAGCTTCCAGTAGTGCGGGGCGTCGAGCAGCAGCCCGTAGATCCACTGGATACAGGTCCACAGGTCGTCGAAGGCCCAGACCTTGTTCTTCGCGTCGGTGTACTCCTTGCCGAAGGCCAGCAGGTCGTCCGCGCTGGCCGGCAGGGCGCCGGAACCGATCAGGTCCTTGCGGTAGAAGATCGCGTTGCCGATGACCGGTGACGGCTGGGGCAGACCGCGGAGCTTGCCGCCGAAGACCGAGTACTGCCAGGCGCCGGTCGGGATGTTCGCCAGGTTCGGGTACTTCTTGATCGCGTCGCCGGCCAGGTACGGCCCGAGGTCGGCGAACTTGGCGGTGATCGCATTGCGGATCTGCCCCTGCATGTTCCAGCCGGGGATGGTCATGGCGTCCGGGATGTCGGAGCCGGCCAGGACCGCGCCGATCTTCTCCTGATAGGTGTTGCCGTCCTGCGGGTCGAAGTTCAGCGTCGCGCCGACCGCCTTGTTGACCGCCGCGTAGTACGGGTTGTTCTTCTTCGGGACGGTTCCCCAGAGCGGAGTCATGACCCGGAACGTGGAGCCCTTGCCCGGCGCCGACTTCACCGAGGTGACCAGCGGGTCGGGCAGCTTGGTGAACCCGGGGCTCGAACCGTTGACGCTCGCCACGTCGGGCTGGACCAGGTTCGACGGGATGTAGTCCGGCAGGACCTTCTTGAGCGCCTTGCCCGTCGTCGTGCCGTCCTTGCTCCCGGACCCGGACCCGGAGCCGCCGCCGCACGCGGCGAGGAGCGGTGCGCCACCGGCCACGGCGACCGCTGCGAAAGCGCTCGAAGCCAGGAAGCCCCGCCGACTCGGGGCGGTGGGAGCGGGGGAGGAATTCGGCGTCATTGCGTCAACCCTTCGAGGCGCACCAGGACGACACCCGGCGGACGTCCGCCGTTCGGTTCCTGTGTCTGAGGTGGGGCGTAGCCGGCTGATCAGGTCGATCGGCCATAGGTGAAGCGGTTCAACGGGGAGGTGGCAGAACCTTGCACAGCGCTGGTCACCGTCCCGGGATTCGAGCGCGAGGGGCGCCCGTTCGAAACTCTGTCGAAGCGCTTCGATGTTGCAGCGAGGTTAAGTGAAGGGCACCTGTCGCACAAGAGTCCGTTTCGAGATTCCTCCGCCGTGTTTCCCCGTCATTTCCCGGCGCTGCGAAGGACGGTTGCGCATGACCCCGGCGCCCCGCCCTTGACACCTCCAGGGGTGGGCACAGAGCATCGAAGCGCTTCGAAAGATCTTTGGCGTCTCGGCTGAACCACCAACGGAACACCTCCGGGACCGCTTCGAGGCCCCTGCACCGAAACACCTCCCACCTCTCCAAGGGGATCCGCACGTGACGGAACAACCGCAGCCCTTCCGCGACCCGCAGCTGCCGTTCGGCAAGCGCATCGACGACCTGTTGCAGCGGCTCACCCTCGACGAGCGGACAGCGATGCTGCACCAGTTCGCGCCACCGGTCGACCGGCTCGGGCTCGGCGCCTTCCGCACCGGTCAGGAGGCTCTGCACGGCGTCGCCTGGATGGGGCCCGCGACCGTCTTCCCCCAGGCGGTCGGCCTCGGCGCCACCTGGAACGACGAACTGGTCCGGAGGGTCGGTGAAGCCGTCGGCAACGAGGTCCGCGCCAAGCGGGCCCAGGACGACCGGGTCGGCCTCAACGTCTGGGCCCCGACGGTGAATCTGCTGCGCCACCCGCTGTGGGGCCGCGGCGAGGAGGGGTACTCCGAGGACGCCGGACTCACCTCCGCCATCGCCGTCGCCTACACCCGCGGGCTGCGCGGCGACCACCCCCTGTACTGGCGCACCGCCCCGGTGCTCAAGCACTGGCTCGCCCACAACAACGAGACCCGCCGGGACACCACCTCCTCGTCGGTCCGCCCGAGGGTTCTGCACGAATACGACCTGAGGGCGTTCCGGGACGCCGTGCGGGCGGGCGCGGTGGCCGGCGTCATGCCCGCGTACAACCTGGTCAACGGGCGGCCCAACCATGTGTCGCCGCTGCTTTCCGAGCAGTTGAGGAGCTGGACCGACCGGTCGCTGGTGGTCTGCTCCGACGCCGGAGCACCGTCCAACCTCGTCGACTCCGAGCACTACTTCGACACCCACGAGGAGGCCACCGCGGCCTCGCTCAAGGCCGGAGTCGACAGCTTCACCGACCACGGCCAGGACTCCTCGGTCATGACCGGCCGGATCCGCCGCGCGCTGGAGCGCGGCCTGCTCGATGAGCACGACATCGACACGGCCGTCCGCCGCCTGCTGGAACTGCGCTTCTCGCTCGGTGAGTTCGACCCGGACGCCGACCCGTACGCGGTCGCGGCGGGCGGCGAAGGAACCCTGTTCGACACCGCCGAGCACCGGGCGCTCGCCCAGGAGGCCGCAGAGCAGGCCGTCGTCCTGCTCAAGAACGACGGAATCCTGCCGCTCGACCCCGGGGCGGGCAAGACGGTCGCGGTCGTCGGACTGCTCGCCGACGCCTGCAAGCTCGACTGGTACAGCGGCACCCTCATCCACCGGTCCACTCCGCTCGACGGGATCCGCGAACGGTTCGGCGCGGACCACGTCGTCTTCGCGGAGGGCGTCGACCGGATCCGCCTCAAATGCGCCAGCGGCTGGCTGCGGGTTCCCGCCGCCGACGACGGCCACGACCGGGCGCGCGGAGCGGAGGGCGCCCTCGACCCGGCCATGCTCGCAGGCCGCACCGATCTGCCTCCGCTGACCTGCGGCGACACCCCGTCCGAGCTGGCGCTCATCGACTGGGGCGACGGCGTCATCACCCTTCGCGCCCCCGAGGGCCGGTACCTGTCGGTCGCCGAGGACGGCTATGTCCGGGCGTCGGCCGACGAGCCCGGCGGCTGGAGCGTCCAGGAGACCTTCCGGTGGGAAGAGGCGGAGGGGCATCCGGGTGGTCACCGTCTTCTGCACATCGGCACGGGCAGGTATGTCTCTGTCGCCGCCGACGGCGTAAAGGTTGCCGCCGCGGACGAAGAAATTTCCGCGGACGCGGACGGAGACGGTCCCGCGGACACGGACGCCCCCCGTACGGCGACCGTCTTCGAGATCGAGGTGGCCGAGCACGGCGAGGACGCCGTGGCCCGCGCCGCCGCCGCTGCGGACGTCGTGATCGTCGTGGCCGGCAACGACCCGCACATCAACGGCCGCGAGACCGAGGACCGCACCACCCTGGACCTGCCGGCCCAGCAGGAGCGCCTCTGGCGGGCCGCCCACGCGGCGAACGCGCGCACCGTACTGGCGGTCACCTCCCCCTACCCGTACGCCCTCACCGACGCCGCGAGCGCGCTCCCGGCCCTCCTGTGGACCGCGCACGGGGGCCAGGCCGCCGGCACCGCACTCGCCCGCGTCCTGGCCGGCGACGTCTCCCCGGCCGGCCGGCTCCCGCAGACCTGGTACACGGGTGACGCGGAACTGCCCGGGCTGCTGGACTACGACATCATCGGCTCCCGCCAGACGTACCTCTACTACCAGGGCACGCCGCTCTTCCCGTTCGGCCACGGACTGTCGTACTCCGACTTCACCCACACCGGCCTCACGGCCGAGCGCGACGGCGACCTGCTGCGCGTCGGGCTGACCGCCACCAACACCGGTGCCGTCGCCGCCGACGAGGTCGCCCAGCTCTACGCACGGGCCGTGGCACCGTCCGTCGTGCGCCCCCTGCGTCAACTGGTCGCCCACCGCCGGCTGCACCTCGCCCCGGGCGCCGCGCAGCGCGTCGAGTTCATGGTGCCGGTCTCCGAGCTCGGCCACTGGGACGTGGCACACGGCCGGTGGACCGTCGAGCCCGGCACGTACGAGATCCAGGCGGGCGCCTCCAGCACGGACATCCGTCTCGTCGCCGCCGTCACCGTCGACGGTGAACCGCTCGGCCCCCGACCGGTCCTGCAGCGCGGCCTGGAAGCGGCCGACTACGACGAGCAGTTCGGCACCGAGATCGTCGACCGCACCCGGACACACGGCGACGCGGTCGCGCCGTCCGCGGCCGAACCCGCCACCGCTGCTCCTGCCGCCGTGGATCCCGCCACGGTCGAACCCGAATCGGACGCTCCTGCCCCGGACGCTCCTGCCCCGGATGCTCCCGCCGCAGTGGATCCCGCCGCCGGTGAGAACGAACTCCTCTTCCGGGCATGCGACTTCGGAGGCGGCACACGTGCCGTCGCCGTGTCCGCGGCCGGAGAAGGGGCCGTGGACATCACGGTCGACGGCCGCACGGTCACCACCGCGATTCCCGCCACCGCCGGACCGTACGACTACCGCACCCACACGTCCGCGCTGAGCGCCTTCGGCGTCCATGACGTACGCGTCACCCTGCACGGAGCCGTGCGCCTTGCCCGTCTCTCCTTCACCGGAGTGGCGGAATGACCGCACCGGCCCGACGCATCACCGCCCCGCACCGTCCAGTTGCCCACCGCAAGGAGCACTCATGAAGTTCACCGACGGCTTCTGGCTCATGCGTGAGGGCGTCCGCGCCAGTTACGCCACCGAGATCCGCGATCTGCGCGTACGCCCCGACCGATTCACCGCACATGCGGCGGTCAAGCACGTAGCCCAACGGGGCGACACCCTCAACACCCCGCTGATCACCCTCGAATGCTTCTCCCCGGCCGAGGGAATCATCGGCGTCCGCGCCACGCACCACGCCGGAAAGGCCAAGCACGGACCGGACTTCGATCTCCCCGGACTCGACCCCGCCGCAGCCGGCGCGCACACCCGCAGCGAGGGCAGTGTCACCGAACTGACCAGCGGTCCGCTGACGTTGCGCGTCGACGGCGAGGGGCCGTGGGGCATGACGTTCCTCGACGCCGAGGGCCGCCGTCTCACCGGCGTCGACACCAAGGGCACCGCGTTCGCCACCGCCCCGGACGGCACGCACCACATGATCGCCCAACTCGCCCTGGACGTCGGGGAGAACGTCTACGGACTCGGCGAGCGCTTCACCCCGTACGTGAAGAACGGCCAGACCGTCGAGATCTGGCAGGCCGACGGCGGCACCAGCAGCGAGCAGGCGTACAAGAACATTCCGTTCTACCTCTCCTCGCGCGGCTACGGCGTCTTCGTCAACCACCCGGGCAAGGTCTCCTTCGAGATCGGTTCCGAATCGGTGGGCCAGGTGCAGTTCAGCGTCGAGGACCAGACGTTGGAGTACTACGTGGTCGCCGGCCCGACGCCCAAGGACGTCCTCGCCCGGTACACCGCACTGACCGGCCGCCCCGCACTGCCGCCCGCGTGGTCCTTCGGCCTCTGGCTGACCACGTCCTTCTGCACCTCGTACGACGAGGACACGGTCACCTCGTTCGTCGACGGAATGGCCGAACGCGACATCCCGCTCAGCGTGTTCCACTTCGACTGCTTCTGGATGCGCGAATACCAGTGGTCCGACTTCGAGTGGGATCCGGATGTCTTCCCCGATCCCGAAGGCATGCTGGCCAGGCTCAAGGACCGCGGCCTGCGGATCAGCATGTGGATCAATCCGTACATCGCCCAGAAGTCCTCGCTGTTCGCGGAGGGAGCCGAACACGGCTATCTGGTGAAGCGGGCGAACGGCGACATCTGGCAGTGGGACCTGTGGCAGCCCGGCATGGCGCTCGTCGACTTCACCAACCCTGCCGCCCGCGACTGGTACACCAGCAAACTGCGGGTCCTGCTGGACCAGGGCGTCGACTCGTTCAAGACGGACTTCGGCGAGCGCGTTCCCACCGATGTGGTGTGGCACGACGGTTCGGACCCGGAACGCATGCACAACTACTACGCGCAGATCTACAACCGCACGGTCTTCGAACTCCTGGAGAAGGAGCGCGGACACGGCCAGGCAGTGGTCTTCGCCCGCTCGGCCACCGCGGGCGGCCAGCAGTTCCCCGTCCACTGGGGCGGTGACTGCTTCGCCTCGTTCACCGCGATGGCCGAGTCCCTGCGCGGCGGCCTGTCGCTGAGCCTGTCCGGCTTCGGGTTCTGGAGCCATGACATCGGGGGCTTCGAAGGCACCCCCGACCCGGCCGTCTTCAAGCGCTGGCTCGCCTTCGGCCTGATGTCCTCGCACAGCCGGCTGCACGGCAACGTCTCCTACCGCGTGCCGTGGGCCTTCGGCGAGGAGGCGGTCGACGTCGCCCGGAAGTTCACCCGGCTCAAGCACCGGCTGATGCCCTACCTGTACGGGGCGGCGGTGGAGGCGCACCGGACCGGGATCCCGGTGATGCGCCCCATGCTGCTGGAATTCCCGGACGACCCGACCACCCGGATGCTGGACCGCCAGTACATGCTCGGCCCCGACCTGCTGGTCGCCCCGGTCTTCACGGAGGACGGCCGGGTCGAGTACTACGTCCCCGAGGGGACCTGGACGTCCCTGCTGACCGGTGAGACGGTCACCGGCCCCGCCTGGCGCCACGAGACCCATGGCTTCGACAGCCTGCCGGTCCTGGTCCGCCCCGGCGCGGTGCTGCCCTGGGGCGCCGACGACCGGCGCCCGGACGGCGACTGGCCGGACGGACTCACCCTGCGGGCCTTCGGCCCGGCGGACACGGTCACCGACACACGGGTCACGGTGCCCGACCCGACGGGTGCGCCCGCGGCGACCTACCACCTCGTACGGGACGGAGCCGCCGTACAGGTCACGGCCGAGGGCACGGACCTCCCGTACCGCGTGGTCCTGGAAGAGACCGGGGCGGCGGGCGAGGGGGCGGGGACGGTACGGGTGGAGTGAGGCCACCGCGTGGGGAGAGGCACGGCGGGCGCCCGCAGCTGTGCGGGGCGGCCCCCGTGCCCGGCGCGCCGCCGGTGCTTCGCGCCGCGTCGAAACACCTCGTCGTGTGCGGCGCCGGGGCCCCGCCGCCCTGAACGTGCGCTTCTGGCCATTCTTTGCGCATTGGGTATGGCACATACCGGTGTGGGACAGAAATGCCGAGCATTGTGGCGTCCGTAGGGCAACAGCTGAGTGAACCGGGGGGTCCACCACGTGAGAGGCACCCGTGCCACCGAGGTTCATGTAGAGAATTTCGCCGAGTACGGCTACCTCGTTCTGCCCGGATTCCTGCCGGCCGGCCTCGTCGGCCGTCTCGTGCCGGAGGTGGACAAGTGGGTGGACGCGGGGTGGCGCCAGAGGTCGATCGACGCCTGTCGGAGTCTCGACGCTCCGCCTCCGCAGGTGACCGAGCTGGACCTGGAGGCGCACGGTGAACTCGCCGTGTATCCGCCGCTGATGGACCTGCTCGGCCATCCCGGTCTGCTGGGCGGGGCCTTCGTCTTCCACCATATGCACAGCGACCGTCGACCGGCCGGGGGAGCAGGCAAGAGCTGGCATCACGACTACGAGCAGCGTCCCCAGCGTGACCGTCGATTCACGATGGTCCACGCGTTGCACTACATCTGCGGGCTCCGGTCCGACCAGGGCGGCCTGGCGGTGCTGCCGGGCTCGCACCGGGAGGTCGCGGAGAAGAACGCCCGCAGCGATGCGGGCTCGGACGTGCTGCCGGGCGAAGTGGCCATCGACGACCTGCCGCCCGGGTCCACCGTCGTGCTCCACTCCGCTCTCTTCCACACGCGCCGGGCCGCACCCGCATCAGGCGTGAGCGCGGGCCCGCGGTACATGATCGATGGCTCCTACTGCCGCACGGGCACCCTGTGGCCTCCGGCCAAGCCGTACTGGCGCCATGTGCTGGCGGCGGCCCGGTCGCGCGGTCTGGACGCGGGACGGCCGGAGTTGTTCGCCGAGCGGCATTTCAGCGAGTTCGAAGAGGCGGAGAGGCGCAGCCGATGAGAATTCTGGGAGCGGTCCCGTTCGAGACGGTCATGCGCCGTTTCGCCCGTGAGCACCCCTTTGTCGCCTCTGATCAGGCCAACTCCAATGACGAGGCCGAGGGACACATCCGCAAGGCCCAGCTGGAGTTGCGCGGCCGATGGCACCACGTCCTCCTGGAGGGGCCGGAGGTGCTGCGCGTGGTGCTCCCCTGGCACCTCGGCGAGGACGGAGAGGTGGAGCTCGTCCCCGGAGCCGGGCTGACCGTGGCCGCGGCGGCGGACCGGCTCACGATGTTGGGCACCTCGTATGCGCGTTCCAATCCGTTGTGCGCGTTCAAACTCGTCCGTCAGAACACCGCTGCGCACCTCCCCCTGTTTCTGAGCACACGGCCCGTTCCGGGGCGTGACTACGAGTCCTTGGCGGTCCGCGAGGGGCTCATCCATCTGGACGGGCTGCACCGCATGCTCGCCTGGGCCCGGACCGGGCAGCTGGTGCCCGGCAACTGGTTCGAGGCGTACGTCGCCGGGCTATCCCCGGCCCACGTACGGCATGGCGCTGGGCATGACGAGGACCGACTGGATGTTGACTCCGAGAGGAAGGCCGGCCATGGTCCGCACCATGTCGACGACGTGCCCCACGTCCATGGTGGGTTCGACCCGCCGTGACCCGTCGGCTTGCAGGACCGACGGCTGAGGACGGTCCTGCGGGGTGACATTGCCGATGTCGATCTGGCCGCAGGAGATGTCGTAGCGGCGGCCGTCCAGGGACAGGGAGCGCGTCATCCCGGCCACGGCGTGCTTGGCCGCGGTGAAGGCGATCGAGTCCGGCCGGGGTGTCTGAGCGGAAGGCGCTCCGTTGTTGATGATGCGTCCCCCGCGCGGTGTCTGCTGCTTCATGACCCGGAAGGCGGCGCGGGAACACAGGAAGGTTCCGGTGGCGATGGAGTCCATCACACGGTGCCAGTCCTCGACGCGCACGTCCTCGGTCGAGGTGTACGGCATGGTGTCGGCGGCGTTGTTGAACAGCATGTCCAACCGGCCGAACCGGTCCACGACGTACCCGAACAGTTCGTCGACGGCCGCGGGATCGGTGATGTCCGCGGGAAACGGGACGGCACGGACACGACTGGTGGAGGGGGTGAGCGCCACCGTCTCCTCCAGGGGCTTCTTGCGCCGGCCCACCAGGACCACCGACCAGCCGTCCGCCAGCAACCCCAGTGCGCACGCCTGCCCGATGCCGCTTCCCGCTCCAGTGACGACCGCCGTTCTCCCAGCCACGTCCCACCTGTCCTCTCCTCAGGGAAGCCCCCGCGTACGAAGGGCTCTCCGAGCGTGCCCGAGCACCCCACACCCAAACAGGAGCCGCAGATGAATGGCCGTATAAAGGCGTTGGGCGGGACCGACAGCAGCCGGGCCTGGTTCGACCGGGCACAGGCATCGCTGGCCGGCGGTATCAGTTCCTCCTCCCGGCTGACCTCGACCGGCCCGCACCCCTATCCGCTCTACATGGCCAGTGGGTCCGGTGCGCGCATTCGGGATGTCGACGGCAACGAGTACCTCGACTACCTCATCTCCTACGGCAGCGCGATCCTGGGCCACGCCCATCCGCAGCTCACCGAGGCGCTCAGCACCGTCCTGAGCACCGGCACGATGTTCGGCACCTGCAACACCCCCGAGGTCGAACTCGCCGAGCTGATATGCGACATGGTGCCCTGTGCGGAGCTCGTCAGGTTCGCCAACTCGGGCAGCGAAGCGGTGCAGGGAGCCGTGCGCGCCGCCCGCGGGTACACCGGCCGCTCGAAGATCCTCAAGTTCGAGGGCCACTATCACGGGTGGTCCGACACCCTGGCCATCTCCAACCGTCCCACCGCCGCCGAGGCCGGCTCCTACGCCACTCCGCGTTCTGTACCCCATTCCCCCGGGATCCCGGCGGGGGTCGTCGACGACGTGGTCGTCTGCCCGTGGAACGACCCCGCGGCACTCCGCACCGCCCTGGCCGCTCACCGTGGCGAATTCGCGGCGGTCATCTGCGAACCGATCGTCGCCAACAACGCCTGCACCATGCCGGAGCCGGGTTACCTGAATCTGCTGCGGGAGGAATGCACGGCACAGGGCATCGTGCTCGTCTTCGACGAGGTCTGCACCGGATTCCGCACCGGCCCCGGAGGCGCCCAGGCGATGTTCGGGGTCGTGCCGGACCTCGCCGTCTTCTCCAAGGCGCTGGGCGGCGGTGTGCCCATCGCCGCGTTCGCGGGGCAGCGACACGTGATGGAACCCCTGGCGCAGGGGCAGGTCAAGCACGGCGGAACCTACAACGCCTCGCCGCTGTGTGCCACGGCCGCGCTGGTCACGTTGCGGCAGCTGAACCAGCCGGATGTCACCAAGCGCATCGATGAGAGCGGCCGACGGCTCATGGAGTCCATCCGGCGGGCCGCGCACGACCGGCGCGTGCCCTGCTCGGTGCAAGGCGTCGGCGCCATGTTCCAGGCCGTGTTCACCGCCGACGGCGCGCCGACCCGTCAGTACCGCGACCTGCTCGCGACCGACCAGGCCCGCTACAACGCCTTCCGCCATGAACTCCTCAGGCGCGGAGTGCACACCAACGCCTACGGGATGGCGTGCTGGTTCGTCGCCGCCACGGTCACCGACGACGACCTCGACGCCACCTGCGAAGCGGTGGAAGAAGCCTTCGCCGCGCTGTGAGCCGCTGACGAAAGAGAGAGGGCGCGACCCCGGGGCGAGAGGCGGTGCGATCCCGGGGCGAGCCGCACCGCCCCGGGTCTTCGGCATCCCGGGTCTTCGGCATCTCGGAGCACGGCATCACGACACGGCCTGCCGTCCGTGCGTTCCCGGGGGTGGGCGACCTCCCGCCCTCCCGTCAGCCCAGTGCGTCGGCCAGGGCGCTGTCCGCCGCGGCGCGCGACTCCTGCCACAGCGTGGTGACCGGCACCCACACATGAACCCCTTCCGGCATGCCCACAGCGGCGGCGCGGAACGTGACGCCCCGGTGGGAGGGATCGGCCGATACGGACAGGCTGTCGACGACGTGTCCTTCGGTCGCCGCCGGGTCCGCCGTGCGAACGGCGGCGTACGCCCGCTCGCCCCCCGAGAGGACGTAGGGCCCGCTCACAGCCGGGGGCACGGGCTCGGCGGAGCCGTCCAGGCCCCGGAAGGTGATGGTCGGGACGCGGTCCACGACGCAGGCCCGGTCGCCGTGGTTGGTGACGCTGATCCGGGCCACGTTCCGCTGCCCGCCGGGTGCGGCACGCACATCTAGGCTCTTCTCCGGGCAGATTCCCGGGAGGACGGCGGCCTCGGCGGACGGCACTCCGGCCGAAGCGGTGGCGGCGGTCGGTGCCAGTGCGGCTGCGAGGGTGAGGGCGGAGACGAGAGCGGAGCAGAGACGCATGAGGTTCCTCCCGGTGGTTCCACAGTCCCCGGATGCGGCCGGACGGACTGGCGGCCGGTGCGGCGGCCGGCACTCGTCAGTGTGACCGGTATGCCGTGATCCTCGCGACACATCGGATATATCGCATCGCGTCGTCTGTGCGGTCCCACCGGGGCGCGCCATGCCGTGCGTCCGCGCCCGCGCGGTGTACCCGCGCCCGCGGAGGGCGTCCGCGGACACGGAGGGTGAGGATGCCGCTACCGTGCCCGGACCGTTGCCATCACCTCGCGGTCCGGCTGGAGCGTCAGCGACGGTACGGGATTGACGGTGACCGGATCCACCTCCAGCTCGAACCTGCGCGCCAGCACGGCCAGGACGAGCACCGCCTCGACCATCGCGAACCGTGTGCCCAGGCAGACCCGGGGACCGCCGCCGAACGGGAACCAGGCGTACTCCGCGATGTCGTCGCCCTCCTCCGGATCCCAGCGCTCGGGCCGGAACTCCTCCGCATCGCGGAACCACCGCTCGTCGCGGTGCGTCGCCCACTGGCTGGTCCACACCCTGGTGCCCTCGGGCATCGGCACACCGCCGATCCGCGCGCCCTCCTTCGCGACGCCGGTGACCAGCCAGATCGTCGGATAGAGGCGCAGAGTCTCCTTGACCACCGACTGGGTGTACGTCAGCCGGGCGTAGTCGTCGAACTCCGGCTCCCGGTCGCCCAGCACCCGCTCCAGCTCCTCGGCGAGCGCGGCGCGCGCCTGAGGGGTGCGGGACAGCAGGTACCAGGCCCACACGAGAGTGGAGCTGGTCGTCTCGTGCCCACCGATGTACAGCGTGACCGTCTCGTCACGGATTTCCTTGTCCGTGAGCCGCGCCCCCGTCTCGTCGACCGCGGTGAGCAGCCGGCTCAGCAGATCCGGGCGGTCGTCCTCCCCGTCGCGGTGACGGGCCACGACGCGGCCGACCTCGGCGTCGATGACCGCGGCGGCCTTCCTGATCCTGGCGCGGCCCGGTGTCGGCACCCAGTCCGGCAGCAGCGCGCCGAGACCGGCGAATTCCTTGCCGATCTCCTGCTGCGCCACATCCATCGCCCGGCCCATCGCATCGGCGTCGGCCGGGGTGTCCACGCCGAAGATCGTACGGACCGCGATCCGCTGTGTCAGCGCCGCCATCTCCCGCTTCACGTCGACGCGTTCACCGTCGGACCAGGTGTCCGCCAGTTCCACGGCGCTGCCCGCCATCGTCGCCGCGTACGACCGCACCTGCTTGGGGCGTACGGAAGGCTGGACCAGCGACCGCTTGCGCCGCCAGTCCGCACCGCGGGCGACCACCACACCGTTTCCCATCACGGTGCGGAACGCGATACCGAGTGCGGGCTGGTCGAACGTGCGCTCCGTCTCGGTGAGCAGTTCGCCGATGCACTCCGGATCGGCAAGGTACACGCATGAGTGGGGGCCGAATCGCCAGCCGACCATGTCGCCGTGGCCGCGCAGCCGCTCGAAGAAGGCGAGGGGATTCTTACCGAACTGCGGCAGGTTCCCGAGGAACGGCAGCCCTTTCGGGCCCGGAACGATCGTGTGGCCTCGCGGCTCGGCATCGACGGCCGGGCCGGTCTCCGTGGACATGAAGGTCTCCGCTCCCTTGTGGCGCACCCGATGTGGTGCGCAGCGACCTGGAATCTCAGCAGTACCGCACGGTGGCGAAACGCCATCGGCCTTGTGCGGTAAGTGAGTTGTCGAGAGTAGCGGGCCGCCGGGCACGGATCGTACACGTGCTCGGACGGTCGACGCGGTGGGCGGGCCGACCACCGGACGGGCTCGGGTCCGAGCCCGTCCAGCGGTGGCGGTTCAGCGGTGCGGACCGGGGCGCGTACCGCGCGCTCCCGATCCGCTCCCTGCCCCGCGCCGTGCGGGTCAGACGCCCGGCGGAACCCTGGACGGGCGGCCACTGCCGCGGGTGAGGGAGTAGCCGAACACGGCCGCGAGCGCCCCGAGAACCCCGCCGCCGACCGTCCACAGCCAGCGATCGGTCCACCAGCCCGACGCCCAGCCGTCCTCCGGCTCGGTGCCGAGCGCGACCTCGGTCGACGCGTCGTCGCCGGTCGTGGCCGAGGTGTCCGACGCCTGCTCGATGGACGCACCGGGCACCAGCGGCTCGGCGAGCGTTCCGTCGACGTCCCCGGCACCGCCCTTGTCGGCCGCCGTGACCTCGACCTCGGTCTGCACCGGGAGACCCAGGTCCGCCGACGGCAGGTCGACGACCGTGAGGCGCAGGTAGTAGCTGCCCGGCAGCGGATCATTGGCCCACGGCTCGGACCAGGCGCGGACGGTCCGCAGCACGCAGGTCAGCTCGACCGCCGACGCGTCGGCCGCCGCCTTCCCGGTCTGGCGGCCGTACATGCAGGCCTGGCGGCGCCGCAGCCCGTCGTACACATCGACCTGCCAGGTCGAAGCGCCGTGCCGGGTGGCGCTCTCCGGCAGGGTGATCTTCGCCTTGACGGTGGCCCGCTGGCCCGCGTCGGCGGGGAACACCCAGTACAGGTAGTCACCCGTGGACGCCCCGGCGGTGGCGCGCTGGTTCTGCTGGATCGCCGTGGCCGTACGGAAGGTCGTGCCGGCCTCGGTGGGTCCGGACCCGCTGTCCGAGGCGCTCGGGCTCGGCGACGGGTCGTCGGCCGCGGCGGCGCCGGCCGAGGTCAGCAGGGCGAGGCCGGACAGCAGCGCCCCCGCGAGTACACGTGTCGTATGCATCATCAGTTGGTCCTCCAGACGGCGACGCGCCAGCGCGAGATCCAGCCGGTGAGCAGACCCGCGACGAGTCCGGTGAGCACCAGCACGCCCAGCAGCCACCAGCCGCGGCCGAGTCCGAACGCGGCGACATCGGCCGCGTTGTCCGGGCCGTCCACCAGATCCACGGTCAGTTCGACCGGCATGCCCGGCGCGGTCTTCACCGACGCGGGGGCCGAGAAGGAGTTGCTGACCTGGAGGCACACCGTTTCGGCGGCGGGCTTGTCGCCGCTGTCCGTGTCGTCCTGCTCGGGCTTCGGGTAGCGCAGACCGGCGCTGATCGCGTCGGTGCGGCCGGTGCCCGATTCCGAACCCCGGACGATTTCCCGGCCGTGCACGGTGATCGCGCGCAGCAGCACGCCGTAGTCGTTGTTCACGGCCCGGTCCGCGGAGACGCTGACCGATGCGCGCAGTTCCTGACCGGGCAGCACGTCCACCCGGTACCAGCGGTGCTCGCCGAACTTCTCCCGGTCGGTGTACAGGCCCGCCTTGAGCTGCGGAGCCTTGGCGCAGGTGTCCGCGCCCTCGGTCGCCACCGGTGTGACGACGGGTTCGGCGGCCCGGTCCACCAACTGCTTGACGCGCCCGGAGAGTTCGTCGGCGTGCTGGACGGCCGTGTACGTGCCGCCGGTGGCCTCGGCGATGCAGGTCAGCTGCTCGCGGATCTTGGCGTTCGGCACCAGGCCCAGGGTGTCGATGACGAGGTGGATGCCGCGGGCCGCGATGTCACGGGCCACCTCGCACGGGTCGAGCGGGCCGCAGGTGTCCTCGCCGTCGCTGATCAGCACGATCCTGCGGGTGGCGTCGCCGCCCTCCAGATCGTCGGCGGCGCCCAGCAGGGCCGGGCCGATCGGGGTCCAGCCGGTGGGAGCCAGGGTGGCGACGGCGGTCTTCGCCTCCGTGCGGTCCAGCGGCCCGACCGGGTAGAGCTGCTTGGTGTCCTTGCAGCCGACCTTCCGGTCATCGCCCGGGTAGTCGGCGCCGAGCGTCCGGATGCCCAGTTCCACCTGCTCGGGCACCGCGTCCAGGACCTCGTTGAACGCCTGCTTCGCCGCGGCCATACGGGACTGGCCGTCGATGTCCCGGGTCCGCATGGAGCCACTGACGTCGAGCACCAGCTCGACCTTGGGGGAGGCTTTGGTGGGGGTTTCATCGGCCGAGGCGGGGAGCGCCGAACCGAGCCCGGCGGTCAGAGTGGCGAGCAGGACGCCCACCCCGACCGTCAGCCTTCTTCTTATGATCATCGGCGGATACTAGTGAAGACCGGTTCGCTTCCCCAAACCGGTCCGGGGCGGCCGGGGACGGCGTAGGCCGAAGCGGCCGAAGGAAAGTGACAACCGATCAGCGATTCTTGCGGGGCGTGCGGGTCGGCCTCTCCACGCACGCCCCCTGCGCGGGGGGTGCGCGCGGGGTGCTGGTGGTGTCGGGCCGCGCCCGCCGAAGGGCGCGCGGCCCGCCCCTGCGCCGGGGTGTGTGCGCAGGGGCGCAGGGAGCGTCAGGCCCCGCCCAGCAACGGGCCCGCGGCCCGGTCCAGTGTCGAGCCGATCCGTTCCCATGTCGCCGAGTCCCGCTGGACGGCAGGCAGTTGGGTGTCCTCGCCGGTGTTCCATCCGGCGGCGATGGCGACGGGGTCCGCGCCGGTGGCCGCGGCGGCTGCGAGTGCGGCCGCGCCCAGGGCCACCAGTTCGCCGCTGGCGGGCACGATCACCGGCCGACCGGACAGCCGCCGCACGGTCTCCACCCAGACGCGCCCCTGGGCGCCCCCGCCGATCAGGCGCAGCGGCCGGGCGGCCACCTCGGGATCGGCCGGGTCGAGGCCGCAGGCCAGCAGGAGTTCGTCCAGGGCGCGCAGCACGGTGAAGACCGCGCCCTCATAGGCGGCGCCCAGCAGTTGCTGCGGGGTGGTGTCGTGCCGCAGACCGGTGAGCAGTCCGGAGGCGCCCGGCAGATCGGGGGTGCGTTCGCCGTCGAGGTAGGGGAGGAGTACCGCCTCGCCACCGGGAACGGCGTCGTTGCGGTCCAGGCCGAGGAGCGAGGCGACCTTGTCCACCGCGAGCGTGCAGTTGAGGGTGCAGGCCAGCGGGAGGTAGGTGCCGTCCGCTCCGGCGAAGCCGGAGAACGCCTTCGAAGCCGGCCGGGTCCGGGAGGCGGCGAAGACCGTTCCCGAGGTGCCGAGGCTGAGTACGGGGTGGTCCAGCAGCCCGGCGCCGCCCAGCCCGAGGCCGACGGCGGCGCTCATGTTGTCCCCGGTGCCCGCGGCCACGGCGATCCCGGCGGGCAGCCCGAGCGCCTCGGCCGCCTCGGCGGTCAGCGAGCCGACGCGGGCCGCTCCGGTCTCGGCCACCTCGGGCAGCAACGCGGCGTCCAGGCCGAGGAGTGCGAGGAGTTCGGGGTCGTAGGTGCCGGTGGCCGTGGAGTACCAGCCGGTGCCCGAGGCGTCACCGGGGTCGGTGACCGCGGCGCCCGCGAGGCGTTCGGTCAGGAAGTCGTGGGGGAGGCGCACGGCCGCGGTCGCGGCGACGGTCTCCGGTTCGTTCTCCCGCAGCCACTGCCACTTCGTCGAGGTGAGGGAGGCCACCGGCACCGTCCCGGTCCGCGCGGTCCAGGCGTCGGGCCCGCCCAGCGCCTCGGTGAGGGCGGCTGCCTGGGGAGCGGACCGGGTGTCGTTCCACAGCATCGCGGGGCGCAGCGAGCGTCCGGCACGGTCGAGGACGACCAGTCCGTGCTGCTGTCCGGCGACCGCGATGCCGGTCACGTCGGAGGCGGCGACGCCGGACTCCTTCAGCCCGGTGGCGACGGCGTCGCGCAGTGCCTGCCACCACACCTCGGGATCGCTCTCGCGGGCCCCTGCCTCACCGGTGACGACATGCGGTGCCCGGCCGACGGCCAGCAGGCGGCCGGTCCCGGCGTCGACGAAGGCGGCTTTGGTGGACTGGGTGGAGCTGTCCACACCGATGACGACGGTACGCGGCGGCATGGGTGACCTCATTCCTGATTCCTGTGCTGCGGGGAGACGGATGCGGGGCGGCCGTCGCCGTGGTGTGGCCGCGGGAACGCCGCCACGGTTATTTGATCGTACAAAAAACAAATTACGCGATCGGTCGCGCCGGGAACAGTGATCGTTCACAGAATCCCGTCGACGGGAGGTTACGTGCCGCGTGCGGCCGGTGCATAATTAGTCATGCCAGTAAACAAATAGGGTCCGGCCACCTCGCCGGGTCATGGACCCCGACAGCACCGAAGGCGGCCAGACGATGACGGAACGCTTCACGCCCACCCCTGACGACAGGTTCACCTTCGGTCTGTGGACTGTCGGCTGGCGTGGTAACGACCCCTTCGGTGACGCGACGCGTCCCGCGCTCGACCCGGTCGAGTCCGT